>CALWSF010000058.1 GCA_944384125.1 uncultured Lachnospiraceae bacterium
GAGTGGCTCAGTTGGTGGAGCACGACCTTGCCAAGGTCGGGGCCGCGGGTTCGAGTCCCGTCTCGCGCTCTTTGATACGAAGCTTTCCGAAAAGTCGGAAAGCTTTTCTAATATTCAAAAGCAAGGAAAAATACAGGGTATAAATTTGAAAGAGAGTGTGATAAATCACGATTATTGTCAGCACTCTCTTTTTTTTGTTGAATAATAGACAGATATGTCAAAAAAAAAACAATACTGGATTTTTTAATTTGACTATGATATCATAACTTTGATAATATCCAAAAACGGAGTATTGACAATAAAATATGATAGAAATTTTCAAATATAATAAAAATACAAATAAAATATCAGAATTATAAAAGGGGAATCAAAAAATATAAAACTAAAAAAGAAAAGGAGGAGAAAAGGTATGTTGAGGTATGTAATTAAACGCTTGTTGATGTTGATTCCAACACTGATGGTTGTCATTTTTATAGTATTTTTCATTATGGATTTGACACCAAGTGATCCCGGAACACTGATTTTGGGAGAAAGGGCCTCAAAAGAAAGTATTGAAGCGTTAAATGATGAATTGGGGTATAATGATCCTTTTTTAAAAAGATATTTTGTATATGTGTTTGATGCTTTCAGGGGTGACCTGGGAACATCCTGGAAAACGGGAAGACCGGTTATCACAGAAATACTTAATCGTTTTCCGGTAACATTTACACTTGCGGCGGGTGCAATACTGATTGGAATGATTGTAGGGATAGGTTTGGGGATAATTTCAGCTGTAAAGCAGTATAGCCTGCTGGATATTACGGGAACCGCTCTGGCTATGACGCTTGCATCATTTCCTGCTTTCTGGGTCGGTATGATGCTCATAGTACTGTTTTCTTTAAAATTAAAGCTTCTGCCATCTTTCGGAGTGGGGAGTGTTTCACATTATATTTTGCCATGGTTTACGACCTCCTGTGTATTTATTGCTTCTCAGCTGCGCATGACGAGAACATCAATGCTTGAAGCTATCCGGATGGATTATATTCGCACAGCAAGAGCTAAAGGTCAGACGGAGAGAAAGGTAATTATGCGGCATGCGCTCAGAAATGCATTACTGCCGGTAGTTACGATTTTAGGTATAAATTTTGGCAGTCTTTTAGGGGGAACCGTTACGGTTGAAACGGTATTTTCACTTCCGGGGATAGGCTCTCTGATAATAGATTCGATTCGTATGAAAGATGTTCCGCTTGTTTTGGGAGCTACCGTTACATTGTCGACCTGTTTCACTATTTTGATGGTATTGGTTGACATATTATATGCATTTATCGATCCACGGATTAAGGCAAGGTACGTTAAGCGATAGGGGGGCTTAGGATGGGAAAAATGCAGTTAAAAGACAGTGAAAAAAGCCTGGTAATAAAAAAGAAAGGTCAGGCGGGGGAAATATGGAGAAGATTTAAACGTAATAAAATAGCCATGTTTGGTATGGTATTATTTATAGCAATTCTTTTAGTGGTAATTTTTGCTGATTTTATTGTTTCATATGATGTGGCATTGAAACAGGAAATCAGCCAGAGACTGCAGCCTCCCTCTTCAGAGCATTTATTCGGCACGGATAATTTTGGGCGGGATATTTTTGCGAGGATTATACATGGATCGCGAAATTCTCTGCTGGTAGGAATAGGCGCAGTTGCCATAGGAATTACCATAGGTGGTCTGTTAGGGGCGATAGCGGGTTTTTATGGACGTCATTTGGACAATATAATTGTCAGGGCAATGGACACGATTATGTGTATCCCGCTGATGCTGCTTGTACTTTCTATCGTGGCAGCGCTGGGCGCCAGCATGGTAAATGTGCTTCTTGCTATGATGATTGCAAATGTGCCTCAGTATACACGTATTGTCAGGGCTGCAATTTTGCCGGTAGTCGGTCAGGATTATATTGAAGCTGCGAAATCATGTGGAACTCCCAACAGGTGGATTATTATCCAGCATGTTATTCCCAATGCGATTGGACCTATTATTGTACAGGCGACAATGGCAGTTGGAACAATGATTATTAACGCAGCAGGAATAAGTTTTCTGGGAATGGGAATTCAGCCTCCTACACCGGAATGGGGCGCAATGCTTAATGAGGCAAAAAATTTTATGATCAGTCAGCCTTATACAGTTGTATTTCCGGGAGTAGCAATAGGATTGACAGCGTTATCCCTGAATTTAATGGGAGACGGATTGAGGGATGCTTTGGATCCGAAACTGAAAGACTGATATAGTTGATTTGAACAGACCCAGGAGGAGAATGGATGGAAGAACCTATCTTAAAAATACAAAATTTACATACTGTTTATCAGGGAAAAACGGAAACCGTTTATGCAGTTAATGGCGTTTCTTTTTCACTGTACCCGAGGGAAACCATTGGTCTGGTAGGAGAAACCGGGGCCGGTAAGACGACTACTGCACTGTCTATCATGCAGCTTTTGCCGGAACGTATTGGAAAAATAACGGAAGGCAGTATTTGCTATAAAGGAGAGGAACTGGTCGGCAAAAAAAATGCAGAGATGTGTTTAATAAGGGGCGCACACATTTCCATGATTTTTCAGGATCCGATGACCGCGTTGAATCCGGTAATGACGGTGGGAGATCAGATATATGAGTCTTTGGAAATACATAATTATGACAATAAATCGGAACATGAACTTCAGGAGCGGGTTGACGAACTATTAATGCTGGTTGGAATTCCTGCAAACAGAAAACACGAATATCCTCATCAGTTTTCAGGAGGAATGAAGCAGCGAATTGTTATTGCCATAGCCTTAGCATGCAAGCCGCAGCTATTAATTGCGGACGAGCCAACCACAGCTCTGGATGTAACAATACAGGCTCAGGTATTGGTTTTGATGGAAGAGCTGAAGGAAAAGCTTGGTACATCAATGATTATGATTACGCATGATTTGGGG
Source organism: uncultured Lachnospiraceae bacterium (assembly GCA_944384125.1). GTDB lineage: Bacteria > Bacillota > Clostridia > Lachnospirales > Lachnospiraceae > Otoolea. The sequence continues at coordinate 2,937 of CALWSF010000058.1, forward strand.
GTTGTCGCGCAGACATGTGATAAAGTAGCAATTATGTATGCAGGGGAGATAGTAGAGTACGGAACAGTTGAAGATATATTTAATTCTGATAAGCACCATCCTTACACAAAGGGATTATTCGATGCGCTTCCCAGTTTGGATGAGCATATGAAGCGTTTAAAACCGATTGAAGGACTGATGCCTGATCCGGCAAATTTACCTTCCGGCTGCAGTTTCCATCCCAGATGCCCGTATTGCAGGGAAGATTGTAAAAATGGACATCCGTATTTGTATGAAGAAGAAGGACATATTATTTGCTGCAATCTTTTTCGGGAGGGTAACGTATGACAAGTTTAATACATGCTGTAGATCTTACAAAATATTTTCAGGTGGGAAAAAACCGTTTTCTGCATGCTGTGGATAAAGTGAACTTTGATATCCAGGAAGGGAAAACTTTAGGTGTTGTCGGGGAGTCAGGATGCGGAAAATCCACATTGGGAAGAGTGGCATTGGGATTGCTTCCTGCAACTTCGGGAGAATTATATTACAGGGATAAGAATATCCTGCTGAAGGGGAAGATAAATAAAGAGCTCAGAAAAGAGATGCAGATTGTATTTCAGGATCCCTATTCGAGCTTAAACCCCAGAATGTCAGTGTATGAACTGATAGCGGAGCCTCTTGTGAGAAATCATGTGTATTCAAAACGTCAGGATACGCTGAAAAGAGTAGTGGAACTGATGGATACAGTCGGGCTGGCACAGAGATTTATTAATTCCTATCCTCATGAGATGGATGGAGGAAGAAGACAGAGGGTTGGTATTGCAAGAGCACTGGCGCTGAAGCCCAAATTTATTGTCTGTGACGAACCGGTTTCTGCGCTCGATGTGTCTATTCAGGCGCAGATACTCAATTTGCTGATGGACATGCAGGAAGAAATGAAATTAACCTATTTATTTATCACACATGATCTGTCTGTAGTAAAACATATATCAGATGAGATTATGGTTATGTATTTAGGACAGTGTGTGGAAAAAGCACCTGCACAGGAATTATTTTCGAACCCGTTGCATCCCTATACAAAGGCGCTTCTGGCGGCCATTCCCGTACCCAGATTGGGAGTATCATTAAAGCATAATCTGTTAAAAGGAGAAGTGTCAGATCCAATCAATCCTCAGCCGGGATGTCGTTTTGCCAAACGCTGTGCTTACTGTAAACCGGAATGTACAGGACAGGATTATCCTTTAGCAGAAAAGACACCGGGACATTTTGTGGCATGCGAATTGTGGAAATGATTGTTACAATGCGGGATTAGTATGGGAGATGTAAAATTATAAAGAAAAAGGAGGAAGGTATATGAAATTAAGGCGTTTGGGAGCATTGGGGCTGGTATTGTTATTAACCTTAAGCGGCTGTGGAGGCGGTAATGAGACAGTACAGGAATCGGCAGGCAGCGGAGCGTCATCCGCGGGTGTTGATACAGAACGGACAGTAAATGTAGCATACCAGGCCATAGCAGATTCAATGGAACCAAGTGGATTTTTAGGAATTGCAGAGACAATCTGTTATGCCCAGACTTATGATGCACTTCTCTCAAGGGGTGCCGATAATGTTATAGAGGCTGGTATAGCAAAAGAGTGGGAAGTGTCTGAGGATGGACTTAAATACACATTTAAACTGGATCCTGATGTGACCTGGAGTGACGGCGAGGATGTTACAGCAGAGGATATAAAATTTTCTATTGAATTATTCAAGGAAAGCGGAACTCATTCATGGGTTTTCGAGGAGGTAGAAACAGTAAATGCAGTGGATGATGATACGGTTGAAGTTATTCTGTCATCACCTAAAGCCTCTCTTTTATCAAGCCTTTCAAACCCCATGCATTTCTGTGTGGTAGCAAAGCATGCATATGAAGCGTGGGGAGATGAATATGGTACTTCTGTGGATAAAATTGTCAGCACCGGGCCATATAAACTTGTTGAATGGAATCCGGATGTTTCCATGACATTTGAGGCAAGAGAAGATTATTTCAGAGGTGTACCTGAAATCAAAAAAGTAGTGCTTCATCAGATAACGGATACGAATGCGGCCATTGTTGCGCTTCAGACAGGGGAACTGGATCTGTATTATGTTCCGATAAGTGGAAGTGCATACGATACATTATCTCAGGTTGACACAATTCAGCTGGATGATTATTTAAGTGCGCGGTTTGAATGTCTGCATTTTTATTACAAAGATGGAATATTTGCTGATGTCCGTATGAGACAGGCAGTTGCCCATGCAATAAACAAGGAAGAGGCGCTGACGATAGGCACGGAGGGCATGGGACAGGTAATCAGATATCCGGGGGATATTGGCGATGTAATGACCGGAAATCCTGACTGTGATCCGGATACAGTATATGAATATGATTTGGAAAAGGCAAAAGCACTGGTGGAAGAATGCGGAAACACAGGTAAGTCTGTAGTAATAAAATCATATAACACGGATCCCTATGCTACACTTTCAACATGGCTGCAGAGTGTGCTGAATTCAATTGGATTAAACGCAACAGTTGAGCCTATGGAGCGAGCATCATTCCTTGCGGCATGCAATGCAGAAGAGGTGGAAATCCTTATCTTAGGTTGGAACGGACAGGCTTATGATATGGATGAGAGCCTGGGTAATCTCGTATATTCCGGTTCGGCAGGTACAGCAGGTAATTACGGATTTTATATTGAGCCGGAAATGGACGAGCTGGTATTAAAGGGACGGGCCAGCACTGATCCAGAAGAGAGAAAAGAAGTATATACAGAGATGATAAATAAAGTATCAGAGGAAGTTCCGTTGATTCCGCTGTATGTTGTAAAATCTGTAATTCCGCACAGTACGGACATATCAACAGACAATATCAGAGGCTATTCCTTATACGATTACCACTGGAATTAAATCTTAATCGGTAGATATTTGCAGTAAAGATGATATATAATATGTATTAAACGGGTAGATAAATTCTTTTTAGTTGGTTTTTCTTATGAATGGGGAGAGTGCTATGGATTTAAATGAAAAAATTTCAGCATTGCGCAGGGAAATGCTAAAAAATGAAGTTGATATTTATCTGATTACGACGGAAGATGCATATTTAGCCGAATCTGCCGTAGATTACTGGAGAACGTTGCGCTGGCTGACCGGTTTCTCGGGTACACTGGCGTACGCCATGGTGTCGCAGGACAAAGTGACATTCTGGACTGATGCGAGATATATTATTCAGGCAAATCATCAGGTAAAAATTGAAGGCGTTGAATATTATGATGTTACAAAAGTAGGCGCGGATTATTATCTGACATGGATTGAAGAAGAGATATCCCGGATTGAGAAAGAAAAGGTTGTGTTTGCCACAGACGGACGGACAATTACAGCTGCAAAAGGACGTATTTTACATAATAAGATAGCAGGAATTACTGCAAAAAAAGCAATTTTCCGGGCAGATTTGGATTTAGTGGGAAATATCTGGGAAGATCGGCCGGAACCGGCATACAGGCCCATTTTTGAACATGAGTTAAAATATACAGGATATGACAGAAAAGAAAAACTGGCACAGGTCAGAAAAGGGCTTGAGGATAAGGGGGCGGACTGCACCATTGTCGGAACAATGGAAGGCGTGGTCTGGCTGACGAATATGAGAGGTCAGGACATAGTAAACCCGCTGTTTATGTCTCACGTTCTGGTTACTCCTGAAACGGCAAAATTATTTGCACGCCTTGCAATGATCCCGGAAGAATTGCAGGAAAAATTAAAAGATGATGGATATGAACTCTGTGAGATAGAAGAGATCGGTCATGAAATGAGTAAGCTGAAAGCAGACAATGTCGTGTATTATGATGAATTCCGTATTAATTATCAGCTTTATTCATTTATTCCACCACATACCAAAAAAGTGCAGGGGTTTGATCTGGTTAACGATTTGAAGGCAATAAAAAATCCGGTAGAAATACGGAATTTTATTCATACGAATGCGCTGGAAAGTGCAGCATTTTTCAAAATGATTACCTACATAAAAAAACACGTAGGCGAAGGAACCCTGAATGAATATAACGCATCAAATATTCTGTATCAGTTTCGCTCTGAAATTAGGGAGTATGAGAAAAAAGAAGCTGAACCGATTATGGTGAAATATCCTGTTATGGCGGCCTATATGGAAAATGCTGCAGGACCGCATTATTTTCCAACAGAAGATGACTTTTCAGAAATAAAACCCGAAGGAATTCTTTTGATTGATGCTGTTGGCCATTATCTGGGAGGTACGACTGATATAACCAGAACAATTTATTTGGGTCCGTGTCAGATGGAAGCTGAATTAAAACATGACTATACACTGACGCTCCGTTCTTTCATGGATTTGGCAAGGCAGGTGTTCAGGGAAGGTGTTGACGGTGCTTATCTGGACAGCGTGGCCAGAAGAGTAATGTGGAATGAATATCTGCATTATGGATATGGTACAGGACATGGTGTCGGATACTGCATAGTACCTCATGAGGGCCCGCAGTTTATTTCGGAACCTTCCTACAAGAAAGAGTGGGCATTCTGTTTCCTTCCGCTGAAACCGGGGATGGCTATGGCAATTGAGCCGGGAGTTTATAAGAAGGGAAAATATGGTGTTCGAATAGAGGATAATATCTATATAGCGGAAGACAGAGAAAATGAATTTGGAAAGTTTTATCATTTTATTGACATGACCACTATACCCTTTGAGAAAGAGTTAATTGATGTAAACATGCTTCATGATGATGAAATTGAGTGGATTAACGAATATCACAGAAAAGCCAGAGAGGTGCTGACTCCATTCATGAATGAGGAGGAGAAGGAAGAACTGGAAAAGGCAACCGCGCCTATTACAAGGTAAAACAGAATTACGGTGTTTGATTAGTTAAGCAAGAGAGTGCTGATTCTTTACAATGAATCAGCGCTCTTTTTTGTCATATTTTGTATTTTTTTTCACAAAAAAGATATTAATTTGAAATCGTGATATATCAATAAAATATCAGTAATTACAAGGGATAAAGGCACTTGATTTGTCACAATGTAATGTTTTGACTTTTCACATTACTTACAATTTTTATTGAAAATATTGACAAATATTATTGATTTTTGTAAAATCTGGTTAGTCTATTTGATTTATAAAAATAAAAAAGAGATAAATGAATATATTAAAAGATAATATTTGTGAATATATCATAATAAAAAGATATATTATCCGTAATTGGATATGAATCAAAATTTATAGTAAATAGTAAGATAATAAAATAAAATTTTAAGGAAAGGAAAAATGTTGCCGTACAATTGTGTGACAGGTAAAATGGTATGATTTTGAAAAATGCGACAATCCATGTGGGTAATGGCGAGGTTTTTCAGGGCGATATGAAAATCGCAGACGGAAAGATCGCGGGAGTGGGCAAAGAACTGTCCGGAGATGAGGAAAGAGATATGGCCGGAAGGGAAATTTTCCCGGGGTTTATCGATTCGGGAAATTTCCTCGGAACACAGGATATGGCTTTTCATGCAAAGGATTATAATGAAAATTCCAGCCCGATTACACCACATCTTGATATCTGGCATTCTATTGATCCGGATGAAATCTGTCTCCAGGAATTTTACAAAGCAGGTATAACAAGTGTAGTCGTTACACCGGGAAATGAAGGAATACTGGCGGGCACGTGTGCAGTTATGAAAACAAAGGGAAGAAACATTAATAAGATGACAGTTCGCCGTGACGTGGCACTGAAGGTGTCCATGACGAAAGAAGTTATCAATGTTTTCAAAAATAAAGGCGGCCCTAAGACACCGATGTCCCTTGTAAACATGCTGAAGGATGCCCTGGGACGTACTTCATATGGCGAAAGTTACCGCGAACAGAGAACGAAGGAAGTTATGGATGCTGTCAAAGCGGGAAGAATGCCTTTGCTTGTTGCCTGCGAGAATGTCTGTGAGATAGAGAGATTTATGGATGCAACGGCAGCGTATCCCGAAATGAAAATTATCATCACTCTGTCATATGAGGCGGATCGTGCGGCAGAGCTGATACGCTCCAGAAATGCCTCAGTGGTTCTGGGAGATACGTCCCGGTATTCGATTCAGCTCCAGCATAAGATCAATTTTGCAGGATTAGTGGATATGGCTGAAAAGGGAACGAAATTTGGTCTTACTGTTTTGGGACCTGATATGGCCTGGGGAAGAGAAATGCTGTTGTGGAATGCTTCTAAACTGATGCAGACATGTACGGACAGTGAGATGATTACCCGGATGCTTACAGAAAATCCGGCAGAGCTGTTTGGAGTATCAGATCGTGTGGGTATGCTGAAAGCCGGCATGGATGCAGACTACATTATTTTTGAGGGGAATCCGATAGAAAAATGTGGTGCGAGGTTACTTGAAACCGTGATTAACGGCGAGACTGTATACAGAGCTTGAGGAGGAAAAAATGCTGTTATTAAAAAATGCGATGATTTATCCTCTTACGGATGAGGCTTCTTTTGTTGGAGATGTATTATGTGATAATGGAAAAATTCAGGAAATCGGAAAAAATCTTGCGGCAGATAATGCACAGATACTGGATTTGACGGGATTCAATCTGCTTCCGGGGCTGGTGGACTGCCATTCTCATACGGGGCTTACACCGGGGGGAGAGATTGGAGGCCTGGCGTATGCGACAGACACTGAAGACCCGGTCAGTGCGGATATGCATGTGATTTACAGTGCGGATCCTCATCATCCATGCTATCGATATGCAGTGGAGAATGGTGTTACGACTGTGGGTGTAATTCCGGGAAGCAGCGATGTAATTGATGGAATTGGTTTTGCTTCAAGAACATGGGGAGACAGTATTTTTGATATGTGTCTGAAAAGAAATATATGTCTGAAACTTTCTCTGGGAGAGAATCCCAAGGGAATGTTTCAGGGATACGGTAAGGAACCGGATTCCCGGATGGGGGTTACCTTTATTCTTGAGGAATATTTTGCTGATGCCAAAGCGTATATGGATAAAAAGGAACGGGGCGAAGATGTGCCCTATAATGCAAAATATGAAGCTGCAATTCCGGTGCTTAAAGGAGAAATGTATGCCCGCATTCACTGTACGCACAATGATATGGCGTCTGCCATTCAGTGTCTCACAAAATATGGCGTGAAATTTACCATTGAACACGCCTGGGGGGCAGGAAATTATCTGGATGAAATTGCTGAGAGCGGCTGCGGGATTGTATATGGACCGATTGGCGGCAGAAAATCATTTTATGAGTCAAGATTTGTTGATGTGGATTCTGTTGCAAAGCTGGATGAGAGAGGAGTTATGTGCTGTCTTACGGTTGATTCGCCTCTTGAGGGGATTGATTCACTGGTAAGCCATATGGAGCAGGCGGTTCGTGAAGGTGCGGATCCCATGCATGTTCTTAAAATGGTAACAATCCATCCGGCAACGGTAATGGGACTGGAGGACAGAATTGGTTCCATCGAAACCGGAAAAGATGCAAATTTTGCTGTATTTAAGGGATTGCCGGGAACTGATATGGGTGCCTGCGTCGTCTACACAATCGGAGAGGGAGAGATTCTGTACAAACGGGAGCTGTAGAAGATTTAGGGCGCAGAGTAGTTGGAGATTTAATGGGAAAGAGGCGATGAGATGGGCAAATTTGTTTTAAAACGACTGCTGGCGCTTATACCCACGATTTTGATTATCGTGTTTGTCGTTTATTTTATTATGGATCTGACACCCAGTGATCCCGGCCATTTGATTCTTGGGCAGATGGCGTCTGATGAGGCGGTGGCTGCCAAAAATGCTGAGCTGGGTTATAACGATCCATTTATAGTCAGATATGTTCGCTACATATGGGCGTTGTGCCACGGAGATCTGGGAACCAGCTGGATGACAGGAAAGAGTGTATTTGAATCTGTTATGGCCAGATTTCCGGTAACAATTACACTGGCAGCCGGCTCGGTAGTGCTGGGAGTTGTGTTTGGAATTCTTCTGGGCGTGCTGGCCGCTGTGAAACAGTACACTTTCTGGGATATAGCCGGTACGACGCTGGCGATGATCCTGGCATCCTTCCCCGCATTCTGGATCGGCATGATGCTGATTATTGTATTTTCACTAAAGCTGGGCTGGCTGCCTTCCTATGGAACGGGAAGTATTTCCCACTATATTTTGCCCTGGATAACTACGGCAGGAGGATTTGTCGCATCTCAGCTGAGAATGACCAGAACCTCACTTCTTGAATCTATTCGCATGGATTATGTGAGAACCGCAAGAGCAAAAGGACAGAAGGAAAGTATTGTAATCTTCCGTCATGCACTTAGAAATGCCCTGATGCCTGTTATCACGATAGTAGGTATGAATTTCGGAACCATGCTGGGAGGAACCGTTACGATTGAAACGGTATTTACTCTGAACGGAGTGGGGACTTTGCTTCTCACATCAATAAGAAGTAAAGATGTTCCGGTGGTAGTGGGCTGTATTGTAATTCTCGCTGTCTGCTACACACTTGTGATGCTGGTAGTTGATATCCTGTACGGATTTATAGATCCGCAGATCAAAGCGCGGTATCTGAAACGTTAGAAGACGGAGGTGGTAATAATGAGCACAGGAACAGTAGAAAAGACCCGTCAGACAACGATGAAGAAAAGCCAGAGAGCGGAGATCTGGAGGCGGTTTAAGAAAAACAGGCTGGCTGTTTTTGGACTTGTTTTATTTGTCTTTATTGTTCTGGTAGTGATTTTTGCAGATTTTATTGTGGATTATGAAGTTGCTGTAACGCAGGTTGCATCAGAGCGTCTTCAGAGTCCCAGTCTGAAACATTTTTTTGGAACAGATAATTTTGGAAGAGATTTGTTTGCCAGAGTTGTGCATGGTTCCAGAAATTCTCTGCTGATTGGTTTTGGATCTGTAGTTATCGGTGTGACAATAGGAGGACTTCTGGGAGCTGTCTGCGGATATACAGGCGGCACATTTGATGCCATTATGATGCGTATTCTTGATTCGATTATGTGTATTCCTACCGTTATGATGGCTCTGGCGATCGTGGCTGCTCTGGGAACAAGCCTTGAAAATGTTCTTCTGGCTATGACCATATCAAGTGTACCCCGATACTGCCGGATTATACGTTCTTCTGTTCTTACCGTAACCGGGCAGACATACATAGAAGCTGCCCATTCCTGCGGGACATCAAACATCCGGATTATCATGAAGCACGTTCTTCCCAATGCAATCGGACCGATTATCGTGGAGGCAACGATGGCGGTAGGTACTGCAATTATTTCGGCTGCAGGCATCAGCTTTGTGGGAATGGGAATTCAGCCGCCGGCTCCTGAATGGGGAGCAATGCTCAGTGAGGCAAAGAATTATATGATGCTTTATCCGTATATGGTAGTATTTCCGGGGCTTGCTATAGGCATTACAGCGTTGTCCATGAATCTGATGGGAGACGGACTGCGCGATGCTCTTGACCCGAAACTGAAGGATTAAGGAGGAGTCAAGAATGGAAGACGGAAAAATTTTATTAGAGGTAAAAGATCTGGAAGTTGTTTACCAGACGGATGAGAGCACGGTGCATGCCGTAAATCATATTGACTTTTCTTTAAAGGAGAGAGAAACGATTGGCCTGGTGGGGGAGACGGGAGCGGGAAAAACAACAACTGCCCTGACGATTATGCGTCTTCTTCCGGAAAGAACGGGCCGCATTCTGGATGGATCCGTACTGTTCAGGGGAGAGAATCTTCTGGATAAGTCTGAGGCAGAAATGCGTCATGTCCGCGGAGCTGATATATCCATTATTTTTCAGGACCCCATGACAGCGTTAAATCCGGCAATTACGGTGGGAAACCAGGTTCTGGAGTCTCTGGAAATCCACAATGTTGAAAAGAAATCAAAGCAGGAGCTGGAAAAACGGGTGGATGCGCTTTTTAATCTGGTCGGTATACCTGCAGAGAGGAAGAAAGAGTATCCGCATCAGTTTTCCGGAGGCATGAAGCAGAGAATTGTTATTGCGATAGCACTGGCGTGTCAGCCTGCTCTTCTTATTGCAGATGAGCCTACAACGGCACTGGATGTTACAATACAGGCCCAGGTCCTGAAACTGATGGAAAATCTGAAGGAGGAACTGGGAACTTCCATGATTATGATTACTCATGATCTGGGAGTAGTTGCGGAGACGTGTGATAAGGTTGCGGTCATGTATGCCGGAGAGATTGTGGAATACGGTACGACAGAGGACATTTTTACCGGCGAAGCGCATCATCCGTATACCACAGGGCTTTTTAATGCGATTCCCAATCTGGACGAAAAGGCAGAAAGGCTGCATCCCATTGACGGTCTGATGCCGGATCCCACAAATTTACCTGAAGGGTGCAAATTTTCTCCAAGATGTCCCTACTGTACGGAGGAATGCAGAAGCAGAACGCCGTATCGATACGAGAAGAACGGTCACAGAATTTTCTGTAATCGGTTTGAGAAGGAGGGCTGATTATGGCAAATCTGGTTGAGACAGTTGATTTAAAAAAGTATTTTAAAGTTGGGAAAGGCCGTTATCTTCATGCAGTGGACGGTGTTAATCTTGAAATCAGCGAGGGAAAAACCCTTGGGGTTGTAGGGGAGTCGGGCTGCGGAAAATCAACTCTGGGACGACTGGTAATGGGGCTTCTTCCGGCAACTTCAGGACAGATTAATTTTGAGGGACAGGATATTGTGACGTGTTCCAGAGGAGAATTTAAAAAAGTACGTCAGAAAATACAGATGATATTTCAGGATCCCTACTCCTCCTTAAATCCGCGTATGTCAATTTATGAGCTGATTGCGGAACCGCTGATAGTCAACAAGGTATATCACGACAAGGCTGATATATTGAAGCGGGTATATGAGCTTATGGATACAGTAGGTCTGGCGGAGCGATACATTAATTCATATCCTCATGAGCTTGACGGAGGAAGAAGGCAGAGAATCGGAGTTGCGAGGGCACTGGCACTGAATCCCAAATTTATTGTCTGCGATGAGCCGGTATCTGCACTGGATGTGTCCATTCAGGCTCAGATTCTCAATCTTCTTATGGATATGCAGAGGGATCTGGGGCTGACGTATATGTTTATTACGCATAATCTGGCAGTTGTAAAGCATATCTCAGACACGATTATGGTTATGTATCTGGGGCAGTGTGTTGAGAGTGCACCGGCAGATGAACTGTTTGCCAATCCGAAGCATCCGTATACACAGGCGCTGCTTGATTCTATTCTGAAGCCTGTGCTGGGAACAAACAAGGACAGGAAGCTGATTCGGGGAGAGGTAACCAGCCCTATTAACCCTGCTGTCGGATGTCGCTTTGCAAAGAGATGTGAACACTGCCGTCCGGAGTGTATGGAGAGAGAGATTAATCTGGTAGATCTGGGAGGCGATCATAAAGTAGCGTGTACAATGTGCGGCGGTTGATTGTGTCAGAATAAAAGGATTGCTGATATATGGATGATCGGATTGCGCATTTGCATACAGAATAAAAAAGGAGGATTAGATTATGAAAAAATGGAGAAGATTTGCCGCTGTGATTCTTGCTGCGGGAATGGCTGTCAGCATGGTTGGGTGCGGCGGCGGAGGCAGTTCAGCTGAGAGTAATCCGGCAGCAGGCGGAGAGGCACAGGGAAGCGCGGGCGCCGTAACAGATCCGGATCGTCTCGTTACCTATGCATCCACCAGTATGATAACTAATTTTGATATGAAATTTATTACTTCTGCCAGTGATATCCAGGCGGCCGATCAGGTATATGATACTCTGGTTAGAAAAATAAACGGAGAAATTATCGGGCAGCTTGCTGACAGCTGGGAAATCTCAGAGGACGGTCTTCAGTATACATTTCATCTGAATGAAAATGCGGTTTTCAGCGACGGTACGCCTATTACGGCTGAGGACGTAAAATTTTCCACAGAATATATCCGTGATGAATGCGAAAACTGGGCATGGCTGTATGAAGATCTGGATGAAGTAGAAGTTGTGGATGAACATACGGCTGTTATGCATTTCAGTACAGCGGACGCTTCACGTATTTCGACTATGTGTTATTCTCAGTATGGCGGGATTTTCTCCAAGGCAGCATATGAGAAATGGGGAGACGAATATGGAAAGTCAGTGGACAAGATAGTATCTTCCGGTCCATATGTGGCTACTGCATGGGAGGAGAATGTTTCTGTTACATTTGAGGCCAGAGATGATTATTACGGTCCGCAGCCGGATCTGAAGCACCTGAAATATGTGGCAATTGCTGATGCCAATGCAGCGGTTATCGCCCTTCAGACGGGAGAAATTGACCTGTACTTTAATCCTCTTTCCGGTGTTGCACTGGATACAGTACGGATGTCAGACAATGTGGCTATTACAGAAGCGCTTACATGCCGGAATGAATCTGTATATATGAACTGCCAGACAGGGCTTTTCACAGATGTCCGGATGCGTCAGGCAGTCGCCTATGCAATCAATAAGGAAGAAGCTCTAAGTGTATGCGGAAGCGGTCAGGGACAGGTAGTTATTTATCCGTGTGATTTGGGCGATCAGGTAACAGCAAATCCTGATTTTGTACCTTCTCATACATATGAGTATGATGTGGAAAAGGGAAAAGCTCTTGTTGAAGAATGCGGTAATACAGGAGCAACAGTGACAATTAAGTCCTATAATACAGAACCATATGCGACACTGTCTGTCTGGCTGCAGGGAGCATTGAATGCCATCGGATTAAATGCACAGGTTGAGACCATGGAAAGAAGTGCATTTCTGGAGCAGTGTCTTAATGGCGAAGTTGAAATCTGTCCGTTCTCCTGGAGCAACAGCACCTTTGATTTCGGATCTGCTGTTACCGTTTATATGAATTCCAAAAATGTGGGAATATCCGGAAACTACAGTCAGTATGTAAGCGAAGAGGCGGATGAGCTGATTGCCCTGGGAAATGCTGCAAGTGATGAGGAAACGCGGAAAGAGTATTACAGACAGCTGATGGAACTTTACATGGAAGATGTTCCTTCCGTTGCAATGTATGCAGTAACGAATGCCATTGCACACAGCAACCAGCTTACTATGGAAGATGCAAACTCTTATGAGATGGCCCGTGTTCACTGGGCACAGTAAAGAGAGCCATGTTTCTTTGAAGAATTATATGAATAAAGAACAGAGGGGGTTGTCGGTTAATACCGAATTTTAATCCCTAACACGCAGGAAAGAGACAATCCCAGAGAATTCGGATTTTTCTA
>CALWSF010000059.1 GCA_944384125.1 uncultured Lachnospiraceae bacterium
GTTCTTGCTTAGCATAGTTCCATTATAACATGGAACGGAGAGAAAGATGGTTGTCGTTAGCCATCTTTTTTTCTTTTTTGAGAAAAAATTTCAGGGGGGCATTGTGACTGGCTCAGTCACAATGCCCCCCTGTTTGAGGTTATCTATTTCCCGACAACCCCTTCTGTATATGTTCTGAATTATTTATTTTTTATTCTTCAGGAAATCCGGAATATTAATCTGTGTCTCCTGTCTCATGGGACGGAAAGGCTGAACCGGTGCGGAAGGCTGTGGAGCTGACTGCTGCTTGGGTGCTGCAGGTGCCGCAGCCGCAGATGAAGCGCGGTAAGTGGGCGCCTTGTATGCCGATGCAGATGTTGCAGCTGCCTCACGGCCTGCTCCCTGCGGAGCAAAAGCTGTTGTCTGCTTCGGTTTGAAAGGTGTCTTGAACTCAGTCATGGCCTTGGATACAGGGGTATTTACTCCGTGTGCATCAAGCCCCGTAGCAATAACTGTGATCGTCGCCTCATCCTGTGCATTCTCATCATACATAGCACCGAATATGATGTTGGCGTCATCACCCGCCAGCTCCTGAACATAGGTTGCTGCGTCATTGGCCTCAGTCAGGCTGATATCACCGGAAATATTGATAATAACATGGCTTGCTCCCTCGATCGTCGTCTCAAGAAGCGGACTGGAAACAGCCTGTTTCACAGCCTCGATTGCCTTGTCATCTCCCTTGGCATGTCCGATACCGATATGCGCAATTCCTTTATCAATCATAACGGTCTGAACATCGGCAAAGTCAAGGTTGATAAGGCCCGGAACATTGATAAGATCCGTGATTCCCTGTACAGCCTGCTGAAGAACCTCATCGGCTTTTCTGAGAGCATCCGGCATCGTAGTGCGGCGATCAACAATCTCCAGCAATTTATCATTCGGAATCACAATCAGAGTATCCACGCTTGACTTAAGCTTCTCTATACCATTGAGCGCGTTGCTCATACGTGTCTTCGCCTCAAAACGGAAGGGCTTTGTAACGACTCCGACCGTCAGGATTCCCATATCTTTTGCAATTCTGGCTATAACCGGAGCAGCGCCGGTTCCGGTACCGCCGCCCATTCCGCAGGTAACAAACACCATATCGGCTCCCTTGAGCGCCTGAGCCAGTTCTTCCTGACTCTCCTCTGCCGCTTTTTCTCCGATCTCCGGCTTTGCACCGGCACCGAGACCCTTCGTCAGCTTCTCTCCGATCTGCATAGCAGTTGAAGCCTTGCAGAACTGAAGTGCCTGCTTGTCCGTGTTGATTCCGATGAATTCAACTCCGGCAATATTCTCCTCAATCATACGGTTTACTGCGTTGTTTCCTGCTCCGCCAACTCCCACTACAATAATCCGGGCGGAATTCTCCGATTCATTTATCTTAATCTCTAACAAGATATTTCCTCCTTCACTTATCCCTTACGTTCCTGTTTATCAAATCTGCATGAACAGCATACTCATGGCCCTAAAATTCTAGTCTATCTAATACTATATTTGATTTCAGCCAAAAAATCAATCTCTAATTTGATAAAATATTATTTATTCCACATAAACTTTTTCATTTCCCGGATACCTGACGCCTGCCCGAAACAGGCTCGGCTTCTGTTGTTTTGTCAGGGGCCCCACTCTCCTATTTTTCTTCAAAACGATACATGGGATTTGCATTTGACTCGTCATAATTATCCAGATACAGAGTTCCGGAAAGATCCGGATAATCCCGGAGAATATCCCGGAGTTCAGACAGTTTTCCGTTCATTGAACTGTTATCCCCCAACTCCACACACAGGCTGCCTATATAGAGTGATGCCTCCCTGTCGGCATCAAGATGAATCCGATCCACTACAATCCCATTGACAGACAGCATCTGTGTAAGATTCAGAATCTCATCAAACACACCGCTGTCTGTCACGGGAAGCGGCTGATGCAGGACAATATGTCCGAACTCCAGTCCTGTTATCATCGGAATTCCTGACAGCTTTTCACTGGTACTCTCCACTATTATTCCGTCCTTATCAAAATACATCATGCTGTTCATATAGGATACATATCCCACAACACTCTTCTCATATACGATAATCTCCACTTTTACAGGACTGCGGAATACTATTTTATAGTCTTCCACAAAAGGAATGGACTTATGTGGACGAAAGCGGTACTGAAGATAACAGTAAACGGAATTTCTGCTTATTTTTGTATCAAAAATTACCGACTCGATCTGTTCGGCTGTATAGCGCTCATTCCCGCTTACCTGCACTGTACTGATCCGGATAAAGGATACAGCAAACAAAAGGCAGCAGACAGAGAACAGAATCGCGAACAAAATTCCGATTTTCTTCTTCGTGCTTTTTCGTCCTGCCATTTTATCCTCCTTTCCGCAGACACTTTTATGCACACATATGAATGTCTGCGCCGATTTCTTCCAGATCCCGGCAGATATCTTCATAACCGCGCTGAATATGCTCGTATCCGCCGATTATGGTAGAACCCTCGGCTGCCAGAGCAGCCACAGCCAGGGCAGCTCCGCCCCGCAAATCCCTCGCCTCAACTCTGGTTCCGAAAAGCATCTCTCTGCCCTTAATCCGGGCCTTATCATCCATGCATTCTATCCTTGCCCCCATCTTTTCAAGTTCCGCTGCCGTCCGGAATCTGTTCTCAAAAACGGTTTCCTGAATCCGGCTCTCTCCCTTTGACAATGACATAACCGCCATCATAACTGACTGCAGATCCGTAGGGAAGTCCGGATATGGCCCTGTGCAGATATCCGCTGCAAGGAGCCGCTCCTGACATCGGATATAGAGAAGCCCCTCATCCTCATAAATAACCGCTCCCATTTTTTTCAGTATATCCGTAACCGCTCCCAGCACTCCCGGATCCAAACCTGTCAGAACAAGCTCTCCCCGTGCGGCGGCCGCCGCCATCAGATATGTTCCCGCCACAATTCTGTCCCCTCCTACCGTAAAATGCGTATCGTGAAGGGGAAGTCCGCCCTCTACAGTGAGTATGTCGGTTCCCTGTCCGCGGACACAGGCACCCATACTGTTCAGGAAAGAACAAAGCTCTCCGATCTCAGGTTCTCTCGCACACCCCTCCAGCACAGTTCTTCCTGTGGCCATAACTGCTGCAAACAGCGCATTTTCCGTTGCGCCCACACTTGGAAACGGAAAAACGATTCTTTTCCCCGTAAACCGGCGGACTCTGGCGTACAGAACTCCATCCCCATCATCCTCCCCGATTTCAGCCCCCAGCTCCCGCAGTGCCATCAGGTGGAGGTCTATGGGACGCTCCCCTATCATACAGCCGCCCGGACTGTATACCCCAGCCTCGCCGCAGCGTCCCAGCAGAGCCCCCAGCAGCATGATGGAGGATCGCATCTTCTCCATATCTTCCTTCAGAACGCAGCTTCCCGACAGCCCTGAGGAGTCTATTTCCAGCTGATGCCCTTTCAAACGGCAGGTACATCCCAGAGAATTAAGAATCCCCATCATACAGAACACGTCCTGTATTCTGGGGACATTATTCAGCAATGTTTTTCCTCTGTTCAAAACAGATGCCGCCATCATCGGCAGCACGGCATTTTTGGAGCCCTGCACGATTATCTCGCCCTTTAAAGGGCGCAAACCCCGGATTTCAATTGCAGACAAGCACAACCCCTCCCGCTGTCATCTATATACTATCTTATGCAGAAGGATAGCTCTCTGTTACCCGTCAGGCTTATTTGCCGCTTCCAAAAAATATTTCTGCGCCGACCGGCTACTGTTCCAGCTTAATCTGGTTGGAAACACTGAGCACCAGCCCCATCTCCAGCATCAGGAACATAACCGATGTACCTCCGTAACTGATGAAGGGAAGCGTCACACCCGTATTGGGAATGGTGTTTGTCACTACCGCAATATTTAAAATGACCTGTATGGCAATGTGTCCCATAACTCCCACCACCAGCATGGCACCCAGAAGATCCGGGGCATTTCCCGCAATAACCATAAACCGGTAAATCATAAACATAAAAACGAGAATCAGGGATACCGCTCCAAACAGCCCAAGTTCCTCACATATAATAGAAAAAATCATATCATTCTGTGCCTCGGGCACAAAACCCAGTTTCTGGAGACTCTCCCCCAGACCCTTTCCAAACAGCCCGCCGGAGCCTATGGCGTAAAGGCCCTGAAGTACCTGATACCCGCCTGAACGCGCGTACTGAACCGGATTGACCCACACATTGATTCTGCCCAGCTGATAGTCTTTCAAAATATGGAGATTTACCATAATGTGCCCCACATAGGGTGCAACTGCCAGAAGTCCGACACCGGCCCCGACACAGGCGAAAAACGGCCATTTGATCTTGCATGCCACAAACAGCATGACAAAAACAATTCCACAGATGATAATTCCGGAACTTAAGTTATTTGCCGTAACCAGAAGAGCCAGCGGCAGAGACATACCGATAATCAGTCCTGCTGCACGCAGCTGATTGATTCTGGGTCCCAGCTTTGAAATCATCACTGCCAGAAGAAGAATAAGCGAAATTTTAACCAGCTCCGTCGGCTGAAACTGCAGAAATGACACGCCAAGGCGGAGCCATCTTTTTTTTCCGTGGGATGCCACTCCCAGAGGGGTAAACATGGTCAGAAGCAGGGTAACATATGACAGGATATATCCGAGCATCGCAAATCTGGCATATACATGATAATCAATTTTTGAAACAATATACATTGCCACAAAACTGAATGCTGCAATTACCCCCTGACGAATCATAAAATACGCCGGATTTCCATAATCCAGCTGTGCCTTGTAGGAACTGGCACTGTAAATCATAATAAGTCCGAATACTGTCAGAAAAATAATTGTAAACAGCAGGCTGTAATCATAAAAACGATGTGGTTTTTTCTTTTTCTTCTTTTCCGTTCCCGGCATATCCCACCTCCCGTTTCATAAGACACTACAGCCCGCATTTTTTTACAGGCCTCTCACATATTCCTTAAACTTGCGGCCGCGCTCTTCAAAATTTTTAAACTGACCCCAGCTGGCGCAGGCCGGTGAAAGAAGCACATTATCTCCCGGATTTGCATAGGAAGCGCAGACCTGAACCGCCTCAAGCAGATCCTCCGCATACATGATATCTGTAAATCCGTGCCGCTTTGCACACTCCGCAATCTTATCCCGTGTCTGTCCAATCAGCACAAGATAGCGCACCTTTCCGTCAAAGCTCTCAATCCAGTCATCAAACTCTGAATGTTTATCATAACCGCCGGCAATCAGAAGGGTCGGTCCCGGCATGGCCTTGATGGCCTGCATCGCCGCATCCGGATTGGTTCCCTTGGAGTCATTGTAATATTTTACTCCGAACCGTTCCATTACAAATTCAATCCGATGCTCTACCGCTTCGAACTTTTTAACAGTTTCCTGAATTTTCTGAAGCGGCACACCCATGTTCATTCCGATAGCAACCGCTGCCATAACATTTTCATGATTATGACGGCCAAGCAGCTTCAGATCTCCGATATTAACAATCTCCGTAACCTTTGAACCATCATTATATACAATGCAGTCATCCTGAAGATAATAACCTTCTTTCAGCGTCTGACGGCTGGAGAAATATACCACATGGCATTTCAGCTTTTCGCCAAACTCACGCAGAACCGGATCATCGTAGTTGAGAACACACGTATCCTCTTCCTTCTGATTTTTTGTAATTCCCTCTTTTACCTGGATATAGCAGTCCATGGTTTTGTGACGATCCAGATGATCCGGGGTAATATTGAGAATTGCACTGACATTGGGTCTGAAATCCATAATCGTCTCCAGCTGAAAACTGGAAACCTCCGCCACCGTCACACTCTCATCTGTCGTCTCAAGAGCATGGGCCGTATAGGGATCTCCTATGTTCCCGACTACAAATACACTGTCATAAAACGATTTCATAATCTCGCCCGTCAGCGCTGTTGTTGTCGTCTTTCCGTTCGTTCCGGTTATAGCTGCAAGACGTCCCTTTGCGCAGTGGAACGCCAGCTGAATCTCTCCCCATATCGGTAAGCCGGCCTCATCCACAACCGCAGTAAACGGGGCATCCAGAGGAATGCCGGGACTCACAATAACCAGTTCCACGCCGAGAAGATCCGTCCGTTTCAGCTCCCCGAGCACCACCGTTACCTTGGCATCCTCATCAAAATTTTTCTTCAGCTTTTCTTCATCCAGATTCTCATTACCGTCGTAAAGAACAACCTCCCCGCCTTTGGCAAGAAGAAGCTTAGCGGCCGCAATTCCGCTGATTCCGGTTCCCGCTACCAATACCTTTTGACTCATGTCCATTCCTCCTATAATCCTAAGTATGCTACAAGGCAAAGGATTGCCGTAATAATTGAAAATACCGCCACAACTCTCGTCTCCGACCAGCCGCAGAGTTCGAAATGATGGTGAATCGGCGCCATCTTGAATATTCTTTTTCCCCCGGTCTTTTTAAAATATGTGACCTGGATAATAACCGAGAGAACTTCCACAAGATAAATAAGTCCCACAATGGCAATAAAAAGAGGCATCTGCATCATAAACGCACTTGATGCTACAAAACCGCCCAGAGCCAGGGAACCCGTATCTCCCATAAACACCCGTGCCGGATAAACATTAAACAGAAGAAAGCCCAGAAGACTTCCCACCACTGCTCCGGTAATGGGACTTATGCCGCTGTTTTCCCCGATAGCCACAATCGTAAAAAACGTAGCTACCAGAATCGTGACGCTGGTGCAGAGTCCGTCCAGACCGTCAGTGAAATTTACGCCGTTGTCAGTTCCCAGTGTAATAAAGAAAAGTGCGGCAACAAAAAGCCAGTTCGGGAGCTCCAGATACTGACCGGTAAACGGCACGCGCATCGCTGTTCCTATACCCGGAGATGTCAGGATATAGCAGGCGAATATGCCGGTAATCACAATCTGCCCCAGAAGCTTCTGTTTTGGGTTTAACCCCTCCGAGCGTTTCATTACTATCTTGATATAGTCATCAAGAAAACCGATCACTCCAAATCCGACTGTCATAAAAAGAATCGGAATAATCTTCGGATAATCCCCGATGTAGAGAAGAGAAGTAATGATAATACTTGACAGAATAACCAGGCCGCCCATTGTGGGCGTTCCCTGTTTTTTCAGATGAGCCTGGGGTCCGTCATCCCGAACCTGCTGCCCGAACTTAAGTTTGTGAAGAAACGGAATCACTATGGGACAGAGAATTGCACTGAGCACAAACGCAGTGATTACCGCCAATATCGTCTCATTGATCATGTCACACCTCGTAACGTCTTATGTAATTGCAGCTGAGCGGGCACATAAATCCAGAGAATCGCCTGTTTCCGGACAAACTGCATTCGTCAATAGTATACGTCTTTTCATGGGAATAATCAACTGTTTTATGGGGTACAGCATCTCTCAGGGCGCGGGAAAGCTCAGTTCTCAGGGCTCTCCTGAATGCTCCTCGCTTATTGCAGCCGTCTTTTCTATGCCGAGATACGGCAGTATATTTTCAAAAATATCCCCGATTACAGGTGCCGCAATTGTTCCGCCATAGTAAACGCCTTCCGGCTCATCAATAGTAATCAGTGCAATAACCTGCGGATCATCGGCAGGTGCGAACCCCAGAAAAGAAGAAATATATTTCTTTCTGCTGCGGGGAAGCTTTTCCGATGTCGCGGTTTTTCCCCCAATCCGGTATCCCTCAATGCGGGCATTTTTTCCGCTTCCCTCCGCTACTACCTGCTCAAGAATAAACTGCATTTCTCTGCTGGTTTCCTCCGATAAAATTCTTCCCTGAGAATCGGGCTCCAGGCTGCGGATACCCCCTGTTTCCCGATCCACTGCCCTGAGCCCGATATGCGGCGTGACACGGACACCGCCGTTTACAATGGACGCAGCCGTTGTAATCAGCTGAAGCGGTGTAATCTGAAAAGACTGTCCGAAAGAAACTGTTGCCAATTCAACAGGTCCCATATTTTCTTTGCGGTGCATAATCGTTGCCGCCTCTCCCGGAAGATCAATCCCCGTTTTTCCCAGCAGCCCAAACTGCGCAAAATACTGGTAATACTGATCGACCCCCAGTCTCTGACCCACATCAATCAGCACCGGGTTGCAGGAATTCATCATCCCCTGAAGAAAAGTTTCAAAGCCGTGTCCTCCCACCTTATGGCATCGGATTTTCCGATCGCCCACAATACAGAAACCAGGACAGGAAAAGGTATCTTCAAGCCCTACCACTCCTGCCTCCAGACCGGCAGCTGCTGTAATAATTTTAAATGTGGACCCCGGTTCATACGTATCATTGATACATTTGTTTCGCCACATCTGGTTCAGAAGATCCTGACCGGAGACTCCGCCTCCCTCCGCCTGCATTCCCGGAAGAAGTGTAAAGGGATCATTCAGATTAAATTCCGGAACATTAACCATCGCCAGAATTTCCCCATTTTCAGGATTCATCACAATGACAGAAACGCTGAGAGCATTTTTCTGTTCCATTACCTGAGTGGCGGCCTGTTCCGCGTATTTCTGAATATTCACATCCAGACTTGTAATCAGATCTTTTCCCGCCACAGGTTCAACCCTGTCTTCCGCAGCATTCTCAATTTCTACTCCGGCCGCATCAGAAAGAGTCAGGATTGTCCCGTCTGTTCCCTTCAGATATTTTTCATACTGAACCTCCAGTCCGATTATTCCCTGATTATCGCCTCCCGTAAATCCGAGAACACGTGATGCAAGACTGTCGTACGGATAATACCGTTTATAATCCTCGTCTACTTTTACTCCCGCCAGTCTCCGTACCCGAATGGCATCCCCCTTTTCTTTGTCCACATTCGTCTTTATGATTTCCCGGGCCGAATAGGTTTCTACCTTCTTTCGCACAGTCTCCTCATCGAGCTCAAGCTCCTCACAGAGTACCCGGATTACCTCCTCCGGATCCTGAATCTGGTTGTGCACGACAGAAATAGTGCAGACAGTACGGTTATCGGCAATCACAACCCCATTTCGATCAAGAATTCTTCCCCGGGCCGCTTTTATTGTCCGTTCCCTCTGATGCAAATCCTCTGCCATCTCGCTGTAATAGTCGGCCCTATAAATCATGAGGAAGAACAGTCTGCCCGCAAGTCCTGCCATACACAGGCACAGTGCAGCGCATAAAAATACTGTTCTTCCTCTGTGGTGCGTCTGATTTCGATTCATACTGTTCCCGGTTCCTGTTGTTGGTACAGTATATTAGAAAATCTGATTTTTATTCTTGTATCTGTGTCCTAATCAGGACATACTTTATCAGGTATCTCCCTCTGCCGTGCTTTCCTCCGCTGTTTCCGAAGCTGCAGAAGAACCTTCTGTTTCGTTTTCCTCTCCCGCTGCCTGGGACGAACCGCCCATCGTATCGGGGTAATTATAGTCTTCCCCTCCCGAATCAATAAATTCATCATCATAGGAAGCCCATGTTTCCTCCGGCACATTTTCTCCGCCTGTTTCTTCTCCGGCAGTTTCTCCGTTTTCTCCTGTCTCTTCGCTTCCGCTTATAATTCCCTCATCCTGCTGGGCCAGCCCCTCATCCTGTGCCTGTTCTGTATCAGTTGTCGGGAATACATTCATATAAGGAAGAACATCTCCCATAATCTTGCTGAAAATTTCACTTGCAAACATGGAATGAGCCTGCTCCTCCCCTTCCAGATGAGGCGTATCAAGCACTACATACACAAGCACCTGGGGATCGTAAGCCGGAGCAAAACCAATAAAGGAAACGAGATAATTCTTTTCCTCACGCGGCTGCTTCTGAGCCGTTCCCGTCTTTCCTCCCACTTCATATCCCTCAACAGCAGCTGCTCCCGCCGTTCCTCCGTCGCCGGAAACCGTCTGGTAAAGAGCATTTTTTATAAAATTTGACGTGTTCTCAGATGCTACCTCCCGAACCAGTCTGGGCTCTTTTTTTTCTACGACCGAGCCCTGATCATTCAGTATCTGCCGAACCACATGAGGCTCATAATAAGACCCTCCGTTTATCAGCGCACTGTACGCTGCCGCCATCTGAACCATGGTACAGTTATAGTTCTGCCCGAATGAGTTGGTTGCCAGAGATGCGGCATCCATATTTTCCGCCCGGTACACAAGACCTGATGTATCCGCCTCTCCCGGAAGGTCTATCCCTGTTTTAGAACCAAATCCAAAAATATCCTGGTATTTGACAAAATTTTCCTTTCCCTCCATCTGAGAAATCCGCATCATCACAACGTTGCACGACTTCATCAGACCCTGTGTAACTGTCAGCGGCCCATGACCCGATCTCGCCACACAGCGGATGGGCCATCCGCCCACCTCCAGCACACCGCCGCACTCAAAAACCTCATTGCCGGAAATAATCCCTTCTTCCATGGCTCCGGCCACGGTAAATGCCTTCTGGGGAGATCCCGGTTCATACGTGTCGCTGACACAGAAATTGCGCCACATTTTATACCAGGCATTGGCCCTCTCTTCGTCATCCATGGCAGAAAGCTCGGCCTCTGAATAATAGGCGCTCAGATCATAGGGATCATTGAGATTGTAGCGGGTGCTTGTGTCCATCGCCAGTATCTCTCCCGTATTGGGATCCATGACAATTGCTGCCGCCACATCACTTCCTATTCCGGCCTGCCATTCATCCAGATATTTCTGAACAATCTTCTGAATATTAACATCTATGGTCAGCTCCAGTGTCTGTCCATTCTCTGCCGGCTTTACAGTTCGTTCCAGGTTTGCATCACTGTTCAGATACCCGTATTCCCTTCCGTTGATTCCTGTCAGTACATCATTGTAATACTGTTCCACGCCGCCTGATGCATTTCCGTCTTTAAGCGCAAAACCAATCACATTGCACGCCAGTTCATTGTAGGGATAGGTTCGTTTGTACCCTTCCTCAAACCATACTCCGTTAATACGGCGGTTTCCTCCCTCATCTGTGGAAAGCTCTCTGTACTCCTGATTTTTTTCATTTTGATAATTTTCAAATTTTTCTTTATCCTCTGCCGGCAGCTGTTTGGCATAAATTACATACTGGCTGTCTTTCCTCTCTTCAATCAGAGTACGCAGTTCTTCCTTGTCATATCCGAAGCATTCATTCAGAGCATCCAGCGTAGCTTCCAGATATTCATAGTTTTCCTCTGTATCCAGCATCTGCTTCGGATCCAGGATCAGATTATAAACCTTCTCACTGACAGCAAGATATGTGCCATTGCGATCCACGATATTACCCCTCTTGTAGGGAATCGTCCGGCTCTCATAATCCTGGTGCCCCAGAACTATCTGGTTATAGTCTTCGCCTTTATTTTTCACAATATTATAGAGCACAATCACCAACGCAAACAAAGCCAGCATAATTACCAGTACGGTAATTGCCAGCTTTTCCTGCATATATTTCCGAAAAGGCTGTCTGCCATTAGTGCTTTGGGATGTCCTCATACTGCCTTACATACTCACTTTCCGTTTTATTATACAAAAGAATCTGATCCTTATTGGCATATACCATGCCAAGTTCTTCTGTAGCCACCTGATAAACATGATCCAGGTCAACGTAAGTGTCTATTCGCGTCTGAAGTGCATCGTTGTCTGATTTCAAATGCTCAAGTGTCAGCTCCAGCTCCTCAATCCGGTTTATTCTTGTAGTAATAGAGGACTGTATATGCAAATAATTCATACACAAAAACAGTGTAACAATTGCAGCAATTGTCAGCGCAAGCACGTAAGGTCCATCCATAAAAAGGGCCTTTTCCTGATTTCTGCGGACAACATGGCTCTGTCTGTATTCTTCCCGTACTTTCCGCTCCGGCATTGATTCAGTTGTAGCTTGTCCTGTTTTTCTAACAGTATTGCCCTCCACATAATATGCTGAGGCAGACACGGGTCGTCTTTTTCTGACAGCCATATTTCCCTGTTACCCCCTCTTTTTCTCAAACACTCTCAGCTTGGCGCTTGCCGCCCGGGGATTCTCCCGAAGCTCCTCTTCAGCAGGTAAAATCGGTTTTTTCGTAATTACCCGGCCTCTGCTCTCACGCCCACACACGCAAACCGGGAAATCCGGCGGACAGATACAGGGATTTTCATTTCTGCGAAACTGATTTTTCACAATCCGATCTTCCAGAGAATGGAATGTGATAATTGACAGTCTCCCTCCCGGCGTCAGAAGATCAATCATGGTGTCAATAGAATTTTCCAGAACCTCCAGTTCTCTGTTAAGTGCAATCCGAATTGCCTGGAACGTTCTTTTGGCCGGATGTCCTCCCGTCGCTCTGATCCGTGCCGGGATAGCTGCCTTTATAATCTCTGTCAGCTCCCCTGCCGTCTCAATCTCCTTTTCCTGCCGCGCCTTTACAATATGCTTTGCTATATTCCTCGCAAATCGGTCCTCTCCATAATCCCTTATAATATGAAATAAATCCGTTTCGCTGTAGGAATTAACGATATCTTTTGCAGTCTCCTTTCCGCGCTGATCCATCCGCATATCCAGCGGCGCATCCTCAGCCCTGTAAGTAAATCCTCTCTCAGCCGTATCAAGCTGATAGGAGGATACTCCCAGATCCAGATAAATTCCGTCCACCTGACTTATGCCCATTTCAGACAGGACCTGCGCGATATTCACGTAATTATTTCTGACAATTGTTACCTTTTCCCCAAACCTTCTGAGGTGCTCTCCGGCAGCCGCCACAGCATCTGCATCCTGATCGATCCCAACCAGACGTCCTCTGTCTCCCAGGCGCTTTAACACTTCGCCGGCATGACCTCCGCCTCCCAGCGTGCCGTCAACATATATCCCGTCGGGTTTTATGCAAAGGCTTTCAATTGTTTCCTCCAATAGTACAGATTTGTGTTCGAATGTCATATCCCAAGGCCTTCCATATTTTCTGCGATTTCATCCATATCATCGTATACATTCTTTTCTGTCCAGACCGCTTTGTTCCAGATT
Organism: uncultured Lachnospiraceae bacterium; assembly: GCA_944384125.1. GTDB lineage: Bacteria > Bacillota > Clostridia > Lachnospirales > Lachnospiraceae > Otoolea. Next base: position 12,961 of record CALWSF010000059.1, read on the forward strand.
TCAATTCTGCTTCCCACACCTACAAGAACCACCTCTTTCTCCAGGCCCGCAAACTCGCGCAGCACAGACGGAAGAAGGATACGTCCCTGCCGGTCCACCTCGCAGGCAGAAGCGCCGGCCAGAAAAAAACGGGAAAATTTTCGGGCATTGGGGTTGGTCAGCGGCAGAGTTCTGAGCTTTTCTTCGAAGTTTTTCCACTCGGAATTATCATACACAAAAAGGCAGCCATCTAATCCCTTTGTCACAACAAATTCGTCGCCAAGCTGCTCTCTGAATTTCGACGGAACGATGAGACGTCCCTTCGCATCAATTGTATGATTATACTCACCCATGAACATAGCAATTACCCGTTATCCGATGTGTCCCACCTCGGCTCCCTTCAGAACCATTTTACCCCACTTTCTACCACTTTCCACCACTCGTAGTTATATTCTAGTACATGTGTAAGGAAATATCAAGAAATTTTTTAGGAAAAAAGCTGCCTTTCAACTCTCCAAAATCCGTTCTGCCACACATAACAGCAAACAAAAAACCCGCCCGGCACAATGTCTTCCCCAGTCTGACACTGTACCGCAGCGGGCAGTACCCCTCATATTCCTTCTGTTTTTGCTGACTGTTACTCTTCCTGTCCTGCATCCTTATATTTTTTCCGAGCCTCCCCCAGCTCCGGAACATAAGAACACTCATGTTCTGTCAGCTGCTGTGACATACTGATTTAACAGGCTGTCCAGCTCCACACTGCACTGATATATAATTCCATAGGCTTCTCTCTGATCTATGCTTTTATTCAGCCGTTCTCTGGCCGCCTCGATCTGCCTGATAATCTCTTCCTTTGCATTTGCCATATCCCTACTCTCCTTTTGTTGAAATATTCATATTTAATCCATATCATATGTGACAGTACCAATATTTACCTTCAATCTGATTTTTCCTCTGATGTCGTATCTCCATTTTAATTCCTGATTCTCCAAAAATCAAACAAATTCGGCCGATCTTATTCGACAAAAAGCGACGGAAAAAGGGACGGATCAGGTATCAGGATTATTCCGGACACGCCGCAAAATTAGTCAGAAGAGTGGTTGCTTTTATACGCTATATATATTATGATAAAGCTCTGAGTATTTAACGCGTTAAAATAAAGGAGGAAAACTATGAATCACAAAAACGGCAGTTTCAGCGGATCCATGGGCTTTATTCTGGCCTGTGTGGGTTCCGCAGTGGGACTTGGAAATATATGGCTGTTCCCATACCGCCTGGGGCAGTACGGAGGCGCCGCATTCCTTCTGCCTTACCTTTTTTTCATCTGCCTTTTCGGCCTGACCGGCCTGTCTGCAGAATTTGCGATTGGCAGAAGAGCCCGGACCGGCACGCTTGGTTCTTATGAACTCTGCTGGAGCAGAAGAAGACTGGGCAGCGCAGGAAGAATTCTGGGATGGATCCCTCTTCTCGGCTCTCTGGGAATCGCCATCGGCTACTCTATCATCATAGGCTGGGTACTCCGCTCTCTGGGAGGGGCACTGACAGGTGCGCTTCTGACCCAGGATTCAGCCTCTTACTTTGCAGAAGCAACAGGAAGCTTCGGAAGTCTTCCCTGGCATTTTGCTGTTGTTGTGATCACAGTGCTTGTTCTCGTCACAGGCTCTGTTTCCCAGATTGAGAGAACCAACCGTGTGATGATGCCTGTATTCTTTCTGCTGTTTACGATTATCGCCATACGGGTTTTCTTTCTCCCTGGATCAGGGGCCGGCTATCACTTTCTCTTTGTCCCCCGCTGGGAAGCTCTTTTAAACGTAGATACATGGGTTATGGCAATGGGACAGGCCTTTTTCTCCCTCTCCATCACAGGTTCCGGAATGATCGTTTACGGTTCCTATTTAAACAGCAGGGAGGATATTGTGGGGGCCTCTCTTCGCACTGCTCTGTTTGACACCATTGCCGCACTCCTGTCAGCTCTGGCCATCATGCCGGCAGTTTTTGCATTCAGAATTGAACCGGGTTCCGGTCCGTCCTTAATGTTTATTACGATTCCGAAAATCTTCGCCCAGATGCCTATGGGCCGTTTTTTTGCCGTACTGTTCTTCCTTTCGGTAGCTTTTGCCGGCATAACTTCTCTGATTAACATGTTTGAGGCAGTCAGTGAAAGCCTTCAGCACCGTTTTGGAATTTCCCGGCGCACCGCTGTGGCCTTCTGCAGTGTTATCTGCTTCGCAGTAGGCGTCTTCCTGGAACCGGAAGCAAAGGTAGGCGGATGTATGGATTTCATCACAATTCTGATCGTGCCTTTTGGCGCCGTTCTGGGGGCTATATCCGTATATTACATTTACGGATACAGAGAAATCCGGAAAGAACTGGAGACAGGCAGATCGCGTCCGCTTCCCGGATGGTTTGGAGGAATTGCCTGCGGTCTCTATGTTCCGCTGACAGTTCTTGTATTCATTCTTGGAATCATTTATAAAGGAATCGGGTAATGATTTTGCACACTTTCAGAGTGCAAAATGAGCAGGGCAATTGGAAAGGCGCGGCCAGCAAACCGCGCCTTGGCAGGTGGTGTTTGGTTCTCTGTTTCTGGCCAGACAATGCGTCCAGATGTTGAGGAAGGTTGCTAAACTTCCAGTTTAATCTCAGCATTTTTACCCGAAAATGAGAAGCATCTTCCTGTTTACCGCTCCGTATCCCTGTCCCGGGGCTGCGTCTGCTCAGTCAGGCAGTTCACGGTGTCGGCAAATTTTTGGAGATTGCCCGTCTTGGTTTGAAGATGCTTCGATTTCAATAATATTATGTCCATTCTGACAAATTGACAGCCTCTTAATTACAGTGGTACAATAAATAAAATATTAAAAAAGGGTAAGTACAATGTTGTTCGGGAAATTTTGTATTGGCTTCGGCTCCACACAAGTTTATATCACAAAACATTGTGCGGAGCCTTTTCAGAAAGTTGATCTATAAAATGGAAAGGCCAGGGCAGAGATAGACTGCCTTTGGTTTTTATACCCTTTTATCAGATCAACAACAGATAATGGACTGTTCAGGGACTGTCGCACTAAATAATTAGTGCGGCAGCACTTTTTTTGCAGAGAATAAGAGCCAGGTCTGTGCAAGGCCTG
>CALWSF010000060.1 GCA_944384125.1 uncultured Lachnospiraceae bacterium
GTCCTTAACTTAAAGCGAGGCACAGATAAGTTATCTGTGCCTCGAAAAAACATTACCCCAACTCTTGACAAAGAGCCCATTAAAAAAGCTCTTTCACAGGCATTCGGGCATTATCTCCGCCCGTTCTCCCGTGAAGGAGCTTTTTTCATAACCGGTACCGGCTCAAACCACCGGGCACCTGTTTTTTTCAGTTTTCAGCAAACCCGTTTTATTTCTGCATCTCCAGAACGTCTGCAAAGGCCTGGATAGCTGTGCTTGCCTGTCCGAAATCGCGCATCTGCTGATCGATTCCCAGTTTGATGTGGGGAACACCTGCATCGTTCAGAGCTTTCTTCAGGTACGGATACTCCATCTCCTCCGGATCGCAGAACTGCTGCATAAACAGAACCAGACCCTGAGCTCCGCTCTCCTTAACCAGATTAGCTACGAACTCGCCGCGGCGGTTCTCAGAGGACTTGGGATCGTACAGAAGAACGTCGTAATCCATATTTGCAAACTGTTTTGCAAGAGCCATAATCGGATCAGCCTCATCCGTCGGAACATCCGTACGGAAGGAACGTGTCTCATGAGCCACATCATCAGCCGCAATCGCAATCTTATTCTCCTCGAAAATTTCAAGAAGCTTCGGATTGTCGCAGATAATGCCGGAGGTTACTACCTTCGTGCCTTCCCAGTCACAGACAGGAAGTTTTGCAAGCTCTGCATTCAGTTCTTTCAGTTTCTCTATGTATGCCGGTTTCTCCATGAAGAAGAATGCCTTCAGTACAGCAGAACGCTTGGTCGGTGTTACAACATCACAGTGATCGCTTGCAAGTTTTACAAACTCACGGCGAAGCGCACGGCTCTCATTGTAAACTGCGATAGCACCCTTGATATCCTCATCAGTAATCTTTCTGCCGGCAACCTCTTCCAGATCTGCCTTTACATGATTGTACTGATCAACACAGAACTGAAGACCGAAATCCTCAAATCTGTTCTGAGGATGAGCAAGGAAAATAACTTTCATCTTATCGCCCATGGCAACGCGGTAGTTCTGGCTCATAGGACGCAGTGTGTCGCAGATAGTGGGCGTGATAATTCCGTCAAGACCGTCCATAGTGCCGTCCAGGAGCATCTCCAGCGCCAGCTGTGCGATGGTGCAGTAGAAGGTTGCGCAGTACTCTTTTGCACGGCTGATTGTTTTTGTATTAGAACCCCAGATTCCCATGGGAACCATGCCGGCTGCATAAACCAGCTCTTCGGGAGCATAGTAGGGAAGAACGCCGATTACCTTTTTGCCCTGTGCCTTGTACTCAGCAAGCTGCTGCTTGGGAGTTGCAGCTTTTACTTTAAATTCATCCAATAATGCATTGATACTCATCGTTATTTAGCCTCCTTTGCCTGCTTGTTTGCTTCCATCGCCTCAACAAGACCCTGTACACGAGTCTCATACTGTGCGGCATTGAAGTTACGCGGATCGGCCTGATCGCCGTCGAAGCCGGCACACGGTACTCCCAGATCCTCCGTAAAGCGGCGCTGCATCTCTGCCATGTAACCACTCCAGGGCTTGCAGCTTCTGTTGTAGTGAACGAGAACGCCATCTACCTTGTTGTCGCGGCAGATGCCCTCACGCCAGTCAACACCCTGCTCAATGCAGACAGAGTTCGGAGCTTTGTAGTAAGCACGCGCCATCTCATCCATATTATTGTAAACAAATCCGAATGCCGGAGCATATACAACGGCTGTTACGTTTACGCCGTTTGCCTTAAGCGGCTTGAACAGAGCCGGCAGTTTGGGCCAGCAGGGGATACCCTCGAACATAACACGATACTTCTCCGGGAACGGAGTTGTGGTCTCGCCCTTCTTTACTGTCTCTTCCAGATCCTCAGCCAGAAGCTCAAATGCCTCAGCCGCCTCCACACGTGCACGGGCCGTTACAACGTCAGCCATGTGGTTGAACAGGTCGAATCCGCTGTAAGGAGCGGGTTTGTACTGCAGATAATCACAGACTTTCAACCATGCTTTAGCGGTACGGTTGGCATTCGCACATGCCTGCTCAAATTTCTTCTCATCAAACTTCTTGCCTGTCAGCTCTTCCAGCTGCTTGATGGCCTTGTCAAACTGAGCACGTACATATTTTACATTCTCGTCGTGAACTTCAACTGTATTGTTGTAGGGAATATCAACCATGATCAGCGGAACGTTGCACATACGGGCAATATTCTCATACCACTTTGTCATACAGTTACAGATATTGTTGCAGCAGAGAACGAAATCCGGCTGCGGAATACGCATCTGACGGATCGGGGAGATAGCCTCCATACGGCGCTCCTTCTCCGGACCATCCGGAAGTGCGTTGATGTCATTGATATTGTCAAGCTGAAGGAACGGAGTCTGGGTCTTCGGATCCTTCTTCGGCTGACCTGTTGCCTCATCGATCACTACATTGCCGTCCGCATCCTTGAGAGGCTTTCCTGTGCTGGGATCGATAATATACTCTCCTGTCTCCGGATCATACTTACGGGACACACGTACACCGGCAGCATATGCAAGGCTGATACGGGCATATCCGCAAATATCATTATCATATCCAAGATCCTCGGCTGCCTGGCACATCATCTCGCCGTAACGGTTTGCAGCGATACCGGCTGCCTGATTCTCCGGATACATAACGTTCAGGTCAAAAGCTGCAGCAAGCTCACACGGAAACTTGGAAGAAGACCAGCCAACCAGCTCACCTCTTGCTTTGGCCTCACGCGCATCTTTGTGGACGTCATCGACTACCTTACGGAGAGCGAGAACGCCAGGACTAACTTGTTTTGCCATAATAAATATCCTCCATTCTTTTAATTACCCGCCGCGTTTTGCCGGTCAAATCCTGAGATATCACATTCCCAGGCTGCACCGGCAGAATACAGCGAACAGCTTCGTTTTGTTTTTCCGGCCGCATCCCCTTCCTGAGGGAAACGGAATGCATACCTCTTATTTTCGGCGGTTCGCAGCCTGCCATGCAAGAAGAGCCGCCCCCAGAGCACCATTATACTGCGTAAGAGGAGACGTGTGAATTGTGCATCCAAGCTCCTCCTGAAGTGCCTTGACAATGCCTGTATTCTGTGCCACGCCGCCTGTCATGACAACATCCGGCACAACACCGATTCTATGGGCAAGTCCCGTAACACGGTGTGCAACTGAACGGTGGATTCCGTCAATAATATCACATTTATCCGTACCCATCGCCAGCTGGCTGATAACTTCGCTTTCTGCAAACACCGTACATGTGGAACTGATCCCTACTTTTTTCTGGGACATGGCCCCCAGACGGCCCAGGTCTTCAACCTTTACCTCGAGAACACGGGCCATAACGTCCAAGAACCGGCCTGTTCCCGCCGCACATTTATCATTCATCTGGAAATTAGTCATCGCACCATTATCGATGTGCAATACCTTTACATCCTGACCGCCGATATCAATAACGGTGTGAACATTAGGAAACAGGAAGGAAGCTCCTTTGGCGTGACATGAAAGCTCACTCATCTGCTTGTCCGCAACGCCGTCCATCAGAGAAGTCCGTCCGTATCCCGTGGCAAGTGTGTAAGCCATGTCCTCGCGCTTCATCCCCGCTGCTTCAAGCACCGCATCGATGGCACGCTGCGGTCCGCTTGTTCCTGCACCGACGTCAATAAGAGACTTGGCCACAATTTCCTTTCCGTCTTTCAGGATAATGCACTTGGAAGCCGTGGAGCCGACGTCAATACCCAACGTGTAAATTCCGCTCATTGTATCTACTTTCCTTTCAATATAATACAACTGTTGTTTTCGGCCGCACGCCCCCTCAGAAAGGGCACACACCCTACGCCTTCATGATACCACAAAAACAGATAAAAGTCGCTGGAAAATACATAAAATGCTATAAAATTATTTTTAAAACAGTTATAATACCGTGTTTATCCAGCAAGACATACAGATAAATCGAGCAAAGGTTCCAGCATCCCTTGCCCGATTTACCTGAAAAGCCGAAGCTTTTACACTATCATCTTACTATCACTATTTCACTATCACTATCAACTGTTTTATCTACGCAGCAATTATTTTTTTACTTTTTTTATTGTGATATGCCACATGGCGGCACATATTTTTATTTACCAAAGCTGTCAAATTCGCGAATGGATCTGGGTGCAAGCATCTGATGCATCGGGCAGATCGACTGCGGATTCTGATAATATGCCTCTGTGAAGGCCTGGATATACGGACGAAGCTCTGTCAGATCAACGATCTCGTCTACCATACCCTTCTCTGTACAATACTTCGGACGGGATTTGTCCGTGTACATCTGAATCATATCATTCATCTTGTCAATAATCGGCTGAAGCGGCTCGCCGGCCTTTTTAGCCTTAACAAGCTTTCTTGAGTACATTGCGTTTGCAGCAGTCTCACCCGGCATTACATAGTACTCGCATGCGCCTGTACCAATGGAGAATACGTTTGTATTGTTGCCCTGCGGACCGCCAAGAACATAGTGAGCAGCCGCACTCGCTTTACGAAGCGTGATCTCCAGAGACGGAAGCTTGGAGCTCTCAATGGAGTAGATCAGAGACTGACCAAGACCAAGAAGCTCTGCCTTCTCTGCGTCATCGCCTACATCGATACCTGTTGTATCCTGCAGCCAGATAATCGGTGTCCTGTCACGTGCACAAAGTGTAACGAACTCATTCATCTTAATAAGACCCTGACGATACAGCTTACCGCCGATACCTACGGAATTCTGCTTGTATTCCGGATAGTTCATCAGAAGACCCTGAACATTGGCGATAACACCTACCAGAAGTCCGTTAACCTTTGCAAGACCCGTTACCATCTCCGGACCATAGCCCTTCTTGTACTCATAGAACTCGCTGTTGTCGAAGAGACGGCCGATTACTTCGTAAATATCATACGGACGTTTCTGATTCATCGGGATGATGCTGTACAGATCCTCAGCCGGAAGCTGCGGAGCCTTCGGTGTGTCAACACGGAAGAATTCCAGGTTGTAGGACGGAAGGTAGCTTACATATTTCTTGATTCCCTCGATTACGCCGAGATCATTCTCATATACCTCACGGAAGAATCCGGTCTCATCATAGTGGATCGGAACAGATCCGGGAGCCGGAACGTGATGCTTGCTGTTCTCAATCTGAGCACTGATAATCTGCTCTGCTGTTTCCTCATCCACATATCCCTTCGGATTCATACCGGAAAGAATACCTGCACCGCCGACTGCCATGTTGGCATCCTGATGTGCGATCAGAATAGTCGGGGAAATGCTGTGGTATCCGCCGCCTGCCGGGTTCGTACCATAGATACCTACGATTACCGGAACACCCAGCTGATTCAGTTCGGAATTGCGGAAGAAAGGAGTACCGCCGCCGCGACGGTTGGGATATACTTTATCCTGATTCGGGAACTCTACACCGGAGCAGTTCAGCAGATATACTACCGGAAGGTGGAGCATTTTTGCCGTATCAGAAGCGCGCAGCAGGTTCTCAGCCTGTCCGGGAACCCATGCACCGGCCATTTTCTTATTATCAGAAGCAATGATATAAACCCATTTGCCGTTTACACGTCCAAGACCGTTCAGAATATTTGTTGTTCCGAATTTGTTGTTCTCCGGATTGAAAAGGCTGTTGAGGGGGCACCATGTGCCGGCGTCAACAAGAGCATTAATACGCTGTGTTGCAGAGAGCTGTCCGCGCTCATTGAGCTTCTCCTCAGAAGTAATTCCGGCTGCAAGAGCCTTCTCAATAGACTCGTGAATATCCTGCTCAACTGCCTTGAGCTCCTGCTCGTTTTCCGGATTGGGATTTACCAGTTCCTTGCCGACTGTGGGCATGTTCTGGAAATATCCGGGCATTGAATACATGTTCATTTCTTATCTCCTTCTGCTTCTAAACAAAAATTTTATCGCGGGCGGGGTATATGCAAAATCCCCGCTCCGCAATATGTAGCATTTCAGTTCTTATCCGGTTTATTTTGCCGGCTCATCCTTCGGAACCTGGATAAATGCCTGGCCCGGATCGATCTCCTCGCGGATCATCTTGATAACCTCCGGAGACGGCGGATCCAGCTTAACGGCTCTGGATACATCCAGATCAAATCCGGTGTTCTCAATAATATCCTCAGGAGAGGATGTCTCATAGTATCCGGCAAGATACATTCTCTTTGTCTTCTCGTCAAACTTCAGGATACCGCGATCCGTAACAACCGCCTGCGGTCCTCTGTTGCCCGGAAGTCCTAATTTCTCACGTCCGCCAGGTCCATCAATCCAGCCCGGGCTGGTAACGTAATCAATCTTCTGCATAAATCTTCTCTTCTCATGCTGAATCATGATAATGGTGTTGGAGAAGGTAGCAATTGCATTAGCACCGCCGGAACCTGTGAAACGGGTCTTGGGTGCATGGTAATCGCCGATACATGTGGAGTTTACGTTTCCGTACGGGTCAATCTGTGCACCGCCGATAAATGCGATCAGACGTTTGCTGTCATGCAGCCACTCATTCGCCTCAAAACCGATAAAGCGAATGTTCGGCCACTGGCATCCGCAGTGAGCCATGAAACGAAGATCGCCTACGGAACGGGGAACCTCGATGGGGGAGCAGTCCATAAGTCCGCTCTCTACAATCAGGTTGCACTTGGGAGCAAACAGTCTCTTTGCAACGGATGCACCGATCAGCGGAAGACCTGTACCTACAATTGCGATATTGTCATTGGTAATCTGCTGTGCAAGCGTGATTGCCTGCATCTCTTTGTTTGTATAGTTTGTGTAGTCAGCCATGATTAATCCTCCTCCTTGCTAATATCAGTAGCATATCCGTATCCTTCAGATACTTTCAGTTTAAGGAGACGGTTCACACCGATCTTCTCAAGAAATTCTGCCTGATCCTTAACATCATAAACATACTCTTTCAGGAACGCCTTGAAGTCCTCTTCGGTCTTGCTGGCTGCGCCGTATGCTTTCAGGAAGGCATTATCATAATCATAGTAGCCATAGCACTGAGTCGGATATGCGCCGTAAGGAACTTCGCAAACCGCATCAACTGCAAAGCACGGAATCTTTGTAAGGGTCGGATCGCGGCGAATTACCTCATTGCTTACCAGTTCCTCACAGGTAACAATAACTTTCTTTGCAGCCACTGCTATATCCACATCATGGAACTCATCGCCTAACAGGATGCATGTTCCGTCCGGAGATGCCTTCTGAACATGAATGATGGCTGTATCAAGCTGAGGTACGGGAAGAGCAACTACTTTCTCTCCCGGATTAAAGGGGTTGTCTACATACACAAACTTGTCATCTGTCAGTTTATCAATTGTCTTTCTAACTTCTTTGCTGATTCCCCACTCGTCTACCAGACCGGAACCAATCATGAAACGAACCGGTAAGAACGGCAGACCCAGAGAAGCGGCATGCAGCATAAACATGATGGCATCCTGGGAGTAATCCTCGTAAATCAGCTCGCCGGCCTCAATTTTCTTGCGGAAGCGGCGGGATACGTTTGTTACGCCAGAGTCAGCTGTATAGCAGTTGATATATGCTTTTACACGGTCCTCGCCAATCAGCATATCCCAGTCAGAGCCTGCCGGGCCAGCCCATGCAATGAAATTCTTTTTGCCCTGACGAAGAATTTCGCGAACAGCCGCCATCGGTTTTTTGTTGGTTGTAAAACCGCCGAAGGAGATCGAATCGCCATCTTCTACATACTTAGCAATCGCCTCTTGTAACGTACACACTTTATTACTCACAATAAAGCCTCCTTTTATAATAAATTTCAATAACTACCTGTATTGTAATTCAGTTCGGCCTAGCCGAAAATCAGCAGACAGAAACCGGCTGCAACTGCAGAGCCGATAACACCGGCCACGTTCGGTCCCATGGCATGCATCAGAAGGAAGTTTGTGGGATTTTCTTTTGCACCCACTGTCTGAGATACACGGGCTGCCATCGGAACAGCAGATACGCCGGCCGAACCAATCAGCGGATTGATCTTTCCGCCTGTTACATAATAAAGAACCTTGCCCAGAAGCACACCGCCTACGGTTGCAAAACAGAAAGCCAGAAGTCCCATCAGGATAATGGCAATTGTCTGAACGCGAAGGAAGATCTCGCCGTCAGCCGTAGCACCTACGGTGGTACCCAGCATGATGGTTACAATGTTGCACAGTGCGTTCTGTGCCGTATCAGACAGACGCTCTACAACACCGGCCTCACGGAACAGATTGCCCAGCATCAGCATACCCAGAAGCGGAGCAACAGACGGAAGCAGCAGAGAGCAGAACAGAACTACGAAAACAGGGAATACAATCTTCTCAACCTTGCTGACCTTGCGAAGCTGCTTCATAACAGTAGAACGCTCTTTCTTTGTGGTCAGAAGTTTCATAATCGGCGGCTGAATCATAGGAATCAGCGCCATGTAAGAATAAGCCGCAACGGCAATGGGAGCTACCAGATCCGGTGCCAGATTGTTGGCCGTATAAATAGCTGTCGGGCCGTCAGCGCCTCCGATAATACCGATGGCTGCCGCCTCGCCAGGCGTAAAAAGACCGGTTGCATTGGCCAGCATAAACGCAATATAGATACCCAGCTGTGCAGCCGCGCCCAACAGAAGACTGATGGGGTTCGCAATCAGCGGACCAAAGTCCGTCATCGCTCCTACCGCCATGAAAATCAGACACGGGAAAAGACTGGATTTGACACCGCCGTAAATAATACGAAGAACACCCTGGCTGTACCACGGCTCCGTCTCCTTCATCAGATCCGCCAGCGGCAGGTTTGCCAGGAACATACCAAACGCAATGGGAAGCAGCAGAAGCGGTTCGAACTGCTTCTTAATTGCCAGATACAAAAGGATAAATGAAATGAGGAACATTACACAGTTTCTCCAGGTCAGCGCTGCGAAACCGGACTGCGCAAGAAGCTCACTCAGAATTTCGAAAAAGTTCATTACAATACCTCCTAGTTAAGGGCAATCAGGGCAGCTCCCGTATCTACAGAATCTCCTGCTTTGACAAGGATCTGGCTTACCGTGCCGTCCGCCGGTGCAACGATCTCGGTCTCCATCTTCATTGCTTCCATAATGATGACAACCTCACCATACTTCACTGCCTGGCCTGCCGCTACCTTAACATTGAGAATCTTGCCGGGCATCGGTGCCTCAATCGTTGTGGCTCCTGCAGGTGCTGCGGGTGCTGCTGCCGGTGCGGGTGCTGCCGCAGGTGCCGGAGCCGGTGCGGGTGCTGCTGCAGGCGCGGGTGCTGCAGGCCGGGCCACAGGTGCGGATGCCGCAAGAACAGGCGCTGCGGGTGCTGCCACACCATCTCTGTCCAGAGACTTATAGGCATCTAATTTTTCTACTTCAACTTCATATCTTTTTCCATTGATCGTAGCTACATATTTCATAAGTTTTACATCCTTTCGATTGTTTTCCTGTTTATATTCAAGCCAGCGTCATAAGTGCCGCACCTGTATCAACAGCGTCTCCCGCTTTGACAAGGATCTGGCTTACTGTGCCGTCTGCCGGTGCAACGATCTCGGTCTCCATCTTCATTGCTTCCATGATGATGACAACCTCTCCGTATTTAACTGCCTGACCGGCTGCTGCCTTAATGTTCAGAATCTTACCGGGCATTGGTGCCTCGATTGTTGTAGCTCCTGCCGGTGCTGCTGCAGGCGCAGGTGCCGGTGCAGGTGCTGCTGCAGGTGCCGGAGCCGGTGCGGGTGCCGCTGCGGGCGCGGGTGCTGCCGGTGCAATCGGTGCTGCAGGTGCTGGTGCTGCCTGTCCATATCTTGGAATCGGCTCATATGCATCGATTCTTTCAAGCTCTACTTCATACTGTTTTCCATTGAGGGTAGCCGTATATTTCATAACTGCTCTAACCTTCCTTTCGATTTCCTTCCATTCCTCATTTTTGTCATTTCAGTTCCGTTACGCTCACAATCTTAAACTGGTCTGTCGGCAATCCGAGATCTTCTCCTATCGTTGCCATCAGAACAGCAAGAAGCTCCTTATCGGCCTCGTCCGATACTACCGGAGCAGCTGCCGCAGCAGCCGGTTTCTGAGAATTATCCTTGATAATCGCCTGAAGAATTTTGGAAATAATCATGATTGCCAGAGCCAGAACGATCAGAGCCAAGAACACGATTGACATTCCCAGTAAAGAAACGATGACTGACTGCCCAAACGACATTGTCGGTTCAGTCCACATATGCATTGCACCTCCTTATTATTTTAGGCTTTTACTGGCGCCCGCCAGATTCGCTTTCGCATTCCTTTGTGAAAAAATATATTAATAAAATCTTAACATATCTTATTCCATATCATGGAATGCATTCCATTTTTGAAAGCAAATTTAAAAGGCTTTCTGCCTTTTTTATGCAAGCTGCCTGACTAAACGGCAGGACGCGCTTACTATGCCTAAATTATAACAGCAACTTTTGGCATTGTCAACCGAGCTTTTCATAAAATTTGCACAAAAAGCACCCCTCTTTATTAGCAAAATCAACCTGTTTTTTATTACATATTACTACATCCCCTTTCAAAGCTGTCTCTTCTATTGTCAGTATTGCGTTCATCTTTCAACAAACTTTTATTTTTCAGATAAGCTGTTTAAAAACACATTATTTTTCTTTTCATTTTCTTAACACTATACACTATTCCGTATTTTTTTCTACATTTCTTCATTCCATAAATTTCTTCGAAAAACTGAATTATCCATATCTGTCAAAATACTCATTTTAGCAGAATCCCTGTTTCCGCCATAAGCTTCCTTTTCATTTGTGCGAACAAAAAAGCTGCCTGAAATCATGATTTTTATCTCATATTTCAGACAGCTCTTCTCACAGCCAATACAGATGTTCAGATTTACAGATATTTTGATCACTCTGTCAAGCCCAGCTTATTTGGGAAGACGGAATGAACTTTTCAGCGACACAATACGGTTAAATACCGGATGACCTGGCTCGCTGTCCCGACAGTCAACACAGAAATAGCCGTTTCTCACAAACTGGAAGCTCTCAAATGGTTTTGCTTCCTTAAGCCCCGGCTCCAGATAGCAGTCCCGGAGTACAGTAAGAGAATTGGGATTGAGATTAAGAGTGCCGTCAGCATTGAGTTTTCCTTTTTCCTCATCCACAAGATTCTCATAAAGACGGCACTCCGCTTTCAGCGCCGTCGCAGCCGCTACCCAGTGAATTGTCCCTTTTACTTTTCTGGCATTAAAACCGGAACCGCTCTTTGTTTCAGGATCATAAGTGCAGTGAACCGCCGTTACTCTGCCGTTTTCATCCTTTTCACAGCCGGTGCACGTAACAAAATATGCATTCATAAGACGGACTTCATTTCCCGGAAACAGACGGAAATATTTTTTCGGAGGCTCTTCCATAAAATCTTCACGCTCAATATAGAGCTCCCGCCCAAAGGGAAGCTTTCTGGAACCCAGTTCCTCATTCTCCATGTTATTGGGAGCATCCAGTTCCTCCATCTGCCCTTCCGGATAATTGTCTATAATAAGTTTTACAGGATCAAGAATCGCCATTACCCGCGCACGCTTAAGCTTCAGATCCTCGCGCAGACAATATTCCAGCATGGCACTGTCAATAGAATTGTCCGCTTTGGAAACTCCCGCCAGCTCCACAAATTTGCGAATAGATTCCGGCGTATATCCTCTCCGGCGCAGAGCTGCAATCGTGACAAGGCGGGGATCATCCCAGCCGTCTACAATACCGTCCTCAACCAGCTTCTTGATGTAGCGTTTTCCGGTAATTACATTCGTCAGATACATTTTGGCGAACTCAATCTGACGGGGCGGATTTTCAAATTCACATTCCCGTACAACCCACTCATAAAGCGGCCGGTGATCCTCAAACTCCAATGTACAGATAGAATGAGTTATATGTTCAACCGCATCTTCTATGGGGTGGGCAAAATCATACATGGGATAAATGCACCATTTATCGCCCGTATTATGGTGATGCATGTGAGCCACACGATACAGCACCGGATCTCTCATGTTGATATTGGGCGCTGCCATGTCTATTCTGGCGCGAAGCACTTTCTCTCCGTCTTTGTACACACCATTTTTCATCTCTTCAAAAAGCTTCAGATTTTCCTCAACACTCCGGTTCCGATACGGGCTCTCTTTTCCGGGATGATTAAAATCTCCCCTGTATTCGCGAATCTCATCTGCTGTCAGATCACAGACAAAAGCCTTTCCCTTTTTTATAAGGCGAACTGCGCAGTCATACATGATCTGAAAATAATCCGAAGCAAAATACAGGCGATCCTCAAAATCAGCACCCAGCCACTTCACATCTTCAATAATAGACTCAACAAACTCTGTTTTTTCCTTAGTCGGATTCGTATCATCAAAACGGAGATTGAACTTTCCCCCGTACTCTTTTGCCAGTCCATAATTTAAAAGAATTGACTTGGCATGTCCGATATGAAGATATCCGTTGGGCTCCGGCGGGAATCTCGTCTGTACATGATCATAAACTCCTTCGGCCAGATCGCGATCTATCTCTCGTTCTATAAAATTTTTAGATAAAGACGCTTCTTTCTCTCCGCCCTCCGTCAGCTCTCTCTTGTTTTCTTCCATAATGTATTCCCTCCGTTACTGTTTTTATAATCTCCTGTAAAACAATTTCTTATTATCATACCACACTTTATGAGGAACGAAAAGGATCAATCTGTTAAATTTTTACCGCATAATTATAAGTTTTCTGCGGAATCCTTATTATATAAATATGCATACAGACAGAATGCATCCTAATATTTCACATACATCGAAGGAGGATGGCAAATGAAACGGGATAACCGCAAAATCGTTCTTATAGGAACCGGCATGGTGGGCATGAGTTATGCCTACGCTGTTCTGAACCAGAATGTCTGTGACGAACTGGTACTTATTGACATCAACAGAAACCGCGCGGTGGGAGAAGCAATGGATCTCAATCACGGCCTTGCTTTTTCCGCTTCCAATATGAAAATATATGCCGGAAGCTACCAGGACTGTACCGATGCGGATATAGCCGTAATCTGTGCCGGTGTCGCACAGAAACCGGGAGAAAGCAGACTGAATCTGCTGAGACGCAATGCCGACGTCTTCAAAGCCATCATTGAGCCCGTTACCGCTTCCGGTTTTAACGGGATTTTCCTTGTAGCAACCAATCCGGTGGATATCATGGCGCGCATTACCTGTTCCCTTTCCGGCTTTAACCCGCGCCGTGTCCTGGGTACCGGTACGGCTCTGGATACAGCAAGGCTCCGCTATCTTCTGGGGGATTATCTGAAGGTCGATCCCCGCAATGTACACGCCTATGTGATGGGAGAACACGGCGATACGGAATTTGTTCCCTGGAGCCAGGCTATGATCGCCACAAAATCGGTAACCGAGCTATGTGAAGAATCCGGAGGGGAGATACGCTGCCAGGAACTGGAAAAAATATCAGAAGAAGTCCGCACAGCCGCCTATAAAATTATAGAAGCAAAAAATGCGACGTATTACGGAATCGGTATGGCCATGACACGGATCACAAAAGCAATTCTCGGAGATGAACACAGTGTTCTGACTGTATCCGCCATGCTGCGGGGGGAATATGGCCAGTCCGGCATTTATGTGGGAGTTCCCTGTATCATCAATCAGAACGGCGTACAGAGAATTCTCCCCTTATCCCTCAATGACAAGGAAAAAGAAAAGCTGGATCAGTCCTGCCAGACTTTGAAACGGTGCTATGAAGAACTGGAACTGTAGTCCCACAACGGCAGAAAAACCGCACGGCAGCAATCGCTGTCCTGTGCGGTTTTTCTGTCAATGCAATACTTTTCCTTCTGCGTTTCAGGATTTTGCAAGAGACTCTCCCAAGCCCTCACACTCCGCACCTGCGGCTTCATCCGGAGCATTGTTGGCAATTACAGGAGCGCAGGCCATTTTGCATCCAAGCATCATGCAGTCGCCTTCCCAGGTACGCATCCACTCTCCGTCTCCCCACCCATAGGAGCCGAAGAGCGCTATCGTCTTTCCCTTTAAAACCGGGCTTACCTCATCAAACATAGGCTGAAATTCAGCCTCCTCCAGCTGTTCCGCTCCCATAGACGGGCAGCCGAATGCAATTTTGTCATACTCTCCCGCTTTTTCAGCCGAAAATTCCATGGCAGTAAATACATCCGCCTCCGCTCCGGCCTTCCGGATTCCTTCCGACACATAATGCGCCATTGCCTCCGTATTCCCAGTTCCGCTCCAGTACACAACTGCAATTTTACCCATATTTTATATCCTCCTTAATATTTATGTAAATTGATAAACAACTACGCTGCCCTGATAAGACACACAAGCGGTATTCCCTGCCGGTACTTTTCTCTGCACACATCTGTACATGTACGATAAAGCTTAAACCGCCTTTTTGCCTGTCCCGGGTCCCCATACGCTTTCCAGTATCCGCAGCACGTATAATTTTCTCCATGATTTCTGATAAAACCTTCAACGTCCGTCAGAGGATATCCCAGAAAAACACCTATTTCATGAGGAAAATCAAGTTCCAGACAGAGCCGTTCTGAGAGCTGTTCCAATACACATCCCACAGAGGTCTCCGTATTATACCCCTCTCCTTTGAGAAATCTTTTTACTTTTTCGTCCCGGAGAATCCTCCCCAGCCACTTTCCGCGAAACACAAAAATCAACAGCGAACCCGTTTTGGGACACTCCTTCAGAATCCGGAGGGAAAGCCCCAGCGGAGCAAAAATATGGTTCCACCGTTCCAGAACAGCACGGGCTGTCGCGCCATTATCAGGACAGTATCGGAAAAGACTGCCCGGTTTTACTCCGCACAGCGTAGGAGCACATAAATCTACCAGCATCTCCTCAAAACAACGTTCCATCTGTTTCTCCCTCATAAATCTTTGTCAATTTTTCTGTTTCACTCAAGTTAGATAAAACTAACTATCGCTCATAAATAAAAGAGGCCACACCAACCCCAAATACATAAGTTAGTTATCTCTAACTTCTCATGAAGTATATCATGCATCATTCGTTCTGTCAAGTTATTTTTATTTTGAAAATTATCCTGACCACAAAAAAGGGGCCGTTGCAAAATAGATGAGTAATCATCTATGGAGCAGCGGCTCCGTTTTTATGTCCTGAAAACAGAAAACG
>CALWSF010000061.1 GCA_944384125.1 uncultured Lachnospiraceae bacterium
TAATTGCCAATTTTCGGGTGGCTTGTTTGCTATACACTTTTTTGGCGGTTTACCTCTACTTCTTTGTTTCAAACTTCTTACCTCTCTTTTTATGAAATAAATTCGTCTTTTCTTTTCAGGCGGTATATTTTTTGCATATTCTGCTTATATAAAAAAAATTTATCGTATCCAGAACATAAAACTGATCAGCAAAATTCAGACACTTTGCCAGTTTTCCTATTTCAGATGCACTTTTTACTTCAGTACTTTTCGAATCGTCCATATCATGCCCTCTCATGCTCTCAGAATTGCAAAAAATGCTTAATTTTGCTTATTTAAGTACAGTTTAGCATTTTTGATTGTTTACGTCAATCCTTTATCAGGAATAATATGTTTGTATGATGGCATTTTGTGTTGACACAAACTTTTTGTTTTGATAATATTAGTTCATGGAGGTACATTGTGTTGAAATTTGCAGATAAACTGAAACTGATACGAAGAGCAAATAATATGACGCAGGCAGCCTTTGCCGCTTCAATCGGTATATCAAGAGGCAACCTGGCAAATCTTGAATGTGGTAATGTCAAACCCACACCGATGTTTATAAACTGTCTGTCACTCATGTATCACATTGACAAAAACTGGCTCACAGATGATTCAAATGATGATTTGAGCGCCCTGAACGGCACTACGAATATACTCTCTTTAATTATGGATAAATATGAACTGCTGGATGACAAACACAAAAAGTTTGTAGAAAATCAGATCAACGAACTTATTAAGCTTCAGAACATGGAAGACAGCAGCCAATGATGCAGTATCTTCCAGATTTATTATAAAAAAATCCCGCCGGAAATCAGCTTGCTTTAACAACCCGAATTCCCGGCGGGATTTTTTCAATTATGACGGCGCAGCAAAACAGCTTTTCTGCCTCTGTTCTGTTTCCCCTTATCCTGCTATCTGTCTTTAAAAGAAATCACTTTATCATACGCTTCTTTATCTCTCTGCAGAACCGCATCATTTCCCAGCGTAACGATACTGGCATTCTCTACTGCAGCTTTAAAATATTCTACTGCAGATGTCAGATCCTCAAGCGAAGTATTTTTCATATCGTTTGCCACATCAGCCATAGCCTGATTGTCAACCCCCATGATTTCACATTCAATGGCTGTAAAAGGTATTGAAAGCACACCGACAGCTCCGCTGGCTGACGAGAGCGAATTCAGAATATATCCGTTCAGATCTTCTTCCGTCAGTTCCATCTTCTCCAATGCATCCGGCATCTCTGACAGTACTTTAACTGTTTCCGCCGCATTGGGGTCACTGTAGCTGTAGACAGAGATCATCTGATCGTATTTATTATAACCCGTGCCTCCGCTGTATGCACCCATCTGGAACCGGAGCAGCGGAACAATATACTGATCAGAAAGTGCAGTCAGGAAAGGAATATAACTGCCCCTGAATCCGGATTCCTCTCCTGCATCTAGACACATAACTGTATACTGATCCGAACTTTCTATAGAAGCGGCCAGTTTTCCGCCCAGCTCAGGCATTACAGCTTTAATCCCGGAAAACTCTTCTTCCGGAAATGCTCCTGCATATTCGGCAGTTGTCTTCTTAATCTCCTCCAGAGTTTCCTCCGGAGCTGCACAGGCAAAAATCAGTCTTCCCTTCTGCATCAGCTTATCTGCCACTGCGTCAAGGCGCTCCGCCAGCCGGGCACCGTAAGACTCATCCTCCTCCAGCTGCCTGCCCACATCGCAAAGATAATGATAAAAATCCTGACCTTCGCTTATCTGTTTATATGCATACTGATTCCTGACAGCACCGGCCGCCAGAAGCTGTGCTGATGACAGCGGATCCCCCGTTCTGGACCAGTCGTAATTGTCTGTGTATTTTGCAAGGAGTTCTTTAATCCGCTCCGTATCTGTAAAATCTGTACCGGTCATCTGCTCAATAAGAAGTGCCAGGCCAGCCTCATAATCTTCTGTCAGACCATACCAGGACAGACGCATCATAGGATGCGATACTCCTTTTCCATCCTCCGGACACATACTCGATAATGACATCTCATACAGATATTCCCCGTTTAAATTATTCAGTTCTTCTTCTGTATATTTACCTGTCGCCATATCTCCCAAGAGGAGCTTGTAAAGTTCCAGATCCAGAAGCTCATCATTGGAAAAGCTGCTGGTATCAAAATACAGCCTGTATCCTCCCATCTTCTCGATCTGTGCAGGCGCCAGATAAAAAGTCACTCCATTCTCTTCCGATTTCGTATAATCAGTAAACGCTTCAAGCTCGGGAACATCTGACGGATCAATCATAAAATCATTATTTGACTCCTTTATTTCATTCCACTCGTTGAATTCTTCTGTGTCCTGAATCATCTGCTGAATTTCGTCTTCACTCATTCCAGCCTTTATCTCTGCCAGATATGCGTCCTTCTCGGCAATAATCTCTTCCGCCAGTCCGGCTTCCGGAACAGTTGTTACAAGAGCGCTGCGCCCTGCATTCTCCGCCTCTGATGCCAGTCGCCGGAATATTGCCTGCTCGCTGTCTGCCTCAATCTCCCCGATTATCCGCTCATACATCTCATAATAATCAGTCTTTCCTGTATGTGTCCAGTAATTTACAATTGCCGGATAAATATCCGTTCCGACAGAACTGTGGTTCGGAAGAATATAGGCACTCATCTCTATCTGCTTCAAAACAGATTTCACAATATTTTTATCCGCTCCGTTTTCAGATATCTGAGACAGCGTCTCAAGCACCGCCTCCTTAAAAGGCTGGCTCTGTTCCGGATTTGCATTATAAAGACCAAAAAGAAGATATGGCTTTGCATTAAAATAATTTACTGAGACATAAGCCTGATTCTGAATTCCTTTCTCCTTCAGAATCTTGTTGAAAACGGACTGCTCATTTCCAAGCACAGATGTGAGTATATTCCATCCTGTTATATCTTCCCAGCTGCTGTCTTCAAGGCTGAATGCATAGCTTATAAGGGAGGCATTTTCTATCGTATCTCCCTCAAAGGCCGGTGCGGATACTGTACACTCAACATATCCGTCTTCTGACGGTTCATCCGCATAGGCAGAAAGATCTGTACCGTTTTTTTCCGCCTTCGAGAGGTACTCCTCATCAAGGAAACCGAGAACTCTCTCATAATCCATATCTCCATACAGGAAAATCAGACTGTTGTCGAAATGGTAGCACCGGTCAAAAGTTGCAACCACTGCCTCATACGTCAGATCCTGATAATTTCGATGCGCCCGCCCTATCATATTAGAGGCATACTGCCCCGGAAACAACGCGTCCGCAACATTATTGTTCATCTCACTGACCGTATCCGTCAGACTTCCGAAATCTTCTGAATAAACCGTACCTACCATCTGGATCTCCTCATCCGGAGCGTACAGTTCATAGCGAAGGGCCTCCCGTTTGAAAATATTCTCATTTTTCAGTATATCAGGTGCTACCATACAGCTCATATACAGATCCATCAGCTTAATCAGCTGATCCTCACTCTCAGATGCAACCGGGTAGCTGGTAAAGGTATTATAAGTAAATGCATTTAAAAAGGTATTGTAGCTTTTTGCAACCGCATCAAAAAAGACATCGCTGCCCGGATATTTTTCAGATCCGGAAAGTATGGCATGCTCAAAAATATGGTTCGTATCCGTCTCGTCCACATAGGGTGTATGATAACTGATGGAAAACACCTTATTGGTGTCATCATTTCTGACATAGACAAGCTTTGCACCGCTTTTTTCATGGGTAAAATTAATGATGTCCGCACTGAGCATACCGCTTTCGGAAATTGAATCCACCGTGAACCCGGCAACTTCATCCCCAACTTCAGGAAGACCGCTCTTATCTGCTGACGCCTGGCTTTCCTGCTGTGCGCTCTCCTGCACATCATTCTCTGCCGTGTCCGGGGCCGTGCAGCCCGGCATAAAACCCATGGATGCGGCAAGTATCAGGGCCGTCCATTGTTTCCACTTTTTTTTCATGTCATTTCCTCCCTTTTGCACTATCAATATTTCGTCTCTGTTTGCTGGTCTTTTCCTCCCTGAAAAATCAGAACAGATACTGTGGATTGTCTCCTGATAAAATTTCATATTAACTAATTCATTCCACATACATAATTACAATATACATCTGAATTTTCGCTGGAACAGCAGGAATGCCTGCAGGCATTCTTCCACATTTTCCCGCCCTTATTATACAAAACGGCATACTGCATCGTCAAGAAAACACCGCTAACGACGTGCAATTTATATTTCTGTCTTTCTGTATAATCATGAACCAACAACAGACAGCCCCACTTTTATTTATGCAGATAAAACGGGCTCAATTTCCTGTTCTTTTAAAAGATACGTATCTGTCATACGCTCCCTGTTCCTGTTTTAATATCGCCTCATTTCCCACTGTGGCCATACTGGCCTGTTCCAGAACAGATTTAAAAATTTCTGCCGCAGCACCCTGATCCGAAAGTACTGCTTTTTTCATATCATTTACAACCTCAGCTGCTTTTTGATTATCAAATCCCATGATTTCATTTTCTATCTCCGTCATTGGTCCGCTGAACACTCCACGTTCAATACCAGCATCTGAAATAGATGCCAGAATATATCCTTTCAGTTCTTCCTCAGTCAGCTCCATTTCTGCCATCACATCCGGAATGTCCGAGAAAGCTCTGACCGTTTTTGCCGCATTGGGATCATTTGAGCTGTATACAGCGATTCCTCCGGAATATGCAGCAAAATTCACTCCGCTGCTGTAAGCTCCCATCTGAAAACGGAGCACCGGTACGAGATACTGATCAGAAACAGCCGTGAGAAATGGAACATATCTTCCCTTAAAATCAGATTTTTTATAGGCATCTGCAGCCATAACCGTATACTGATCCGGACTCTCCACAGCCGCCGCAATCTTCTTTACTCTCTCCGGAAAAACAAATCTGATGTCATCTGTCTCCCGAACCGGAAGTTTCTGTGCATACTTATCCGTCACATTCTGTATTTTTTCCAGTTCTGTCTCCGGTGCCGCACAGGAAAATATCAGATTTCCTCTTTTCATCAGTTTGCGTGCCACCATATTTAAACGTTCTTCAAGAACATCGCCGTATTTTTCATCCTCTTCAAGCCGTTTTCCTGTATCCAGAAGAAAATAATAGAAATTCTGGCCTTCGCATGCTTCCTTATATGCATATGTGCTCATACTGCCGGCCCCTGCCAGTATCTGTGCTACAGAAAGAGGTTCTGTGCTCCGTGACTGATCGTAACTGTCTGCATACCTTGCCAGCATTTCTCCTATCAGCTCAGAATCTGAGAAATCTGTATTTCTCATCATATCAAAAATCAGTTCCAGCCCATCCTTGTAATCCTCTGTCAGTCCTTTCCATGAGACAGCAGTCATGGGATGTCCCTTTTCCGGATAGAAATTCGAAAAAGAATATTTATACAGATATTCCTCACTCAGCCTGTAGAGCTCCTCTTCCGTATGCTTTTTCGTCCTCATATTTCCCAGAAGGAATTTATAGAGCTCCAGATCCATAAGTTCTTCATTAGTAAAATCACTGGTATCAAAATACAGGCGATAGCTTCCTGCTTTTGCAGACTCTACAGGTGCCATATAGTAGGTCACTCCGTTTTTTTCAGTCCTTGTATAATCTGCATGGAACTCTTCTGCCGGAATATCTCCCGGATCAATCATAAAATCATTGTTTGAAATCTTTGTTGCGTTCCATTCATTAAAAGAATCCGTATCACGAATCAGCTGCGCAATCTCTTCTTCTGTCATGGCTTCCTTTTTTCGTGCCAGGTATGCATCTCTCTCTGCTATTACCTCCTCCGCCATTCCCGGCTTAGGCACTGTCACTACCAGAGCACTGCGCCCTGATTTTTCTGCGTCTTTTGCCAGTCTGCGGAAAATCTTCTGCTTTCTGTCATTCTTTATCGCGTCAAACACCTGCTCACACAATTCAAAATATTCAAGCTTCCCTGTATGCGTCCAGTAATTTGCAACATCCGGAAACATCTCCACCCCTGCGTTGCTCTTATCACGAAGCAGGCAGCGCTCAAGCTCCGCCTCTTTGGCAATCTGCTTTACAGTGATTTTATCAATGCCCTCCTCTGAAACCAGCGAAAGAGTCTGCTGCACAGCATCCTTAAACGCGCTGCTCTGTTCCGGCTCTGCATAATAAAGACGAAATGTCAGATAGGGCTTGGCACTGTAAAGATTTACAGACACATCTGCCTGATTCTTAATCCCCTGTTCGTCCAGCATCTCATTGTAAACAGAATCCCCCTTATTCATTGCATCAGCAAGAACACTCCACGCAATCAAATCCTCCCAGCTTTCATTTTCCAGACTGAATGCATAATCAATCTGTGACGCATTGTCCTCTGTGTCTCCCTCATAAGCCGGCGCATACACCATACTCTCCACAAATCCGTTTTTTGACGGCGCATCCATATAAGCAGACAGATCCGTGCCGTTTTTTTCTGCCTTTGAGAGATATTCCCTGTCAATAAAGTCCAGTATTCTGTTATAATCCATATCTCCGTACAGGAAAAACATACTGTTATCAAAATGATAACACCGATCATACGTCGCCAGCGCCGCCTCATAACTGAGATCCTGATAATTTCTATGAGCCCGCCCAATCATATTGGAAGCGTACTGTCCCGGGTATAAGGCATCTGCAACATTATTTCTTGCTTCATCCGCCACATCCGTCAGCTTTCCGAAATCTTCTGAATATACGGTTCCTGTCATCTGAATTTCATCATCCGGATCCTGCAGTTCATATCGAAGAGCCTCTCTTTTGTAGATATTCTCATTTTTGAGAATATCCGGGTTCGTCATGCAGCTCAGATAAACATCCATAAGTTTAATAATCTGCTCCTCACTCCTGGTGCTCAGAGGATATGCCGTAAATGTATCATAGGTAAAAGCATTAATAAATGTGTTGTAACTTTTTGACGCCATATCAAAAAACAGATCACTGCCCGGATATTTTTCAGAAGAAGCGATAATTGCATGCTCAAAAATGTGGTTTGTATCTGTCTCATCCACATACGGCGTGTGATAACTGATCGAAAAGGCCAGCTCCGGATCATCATTTTTCACATATAAAAGCCTTGCTCCGCTCTTTTCGTGTGTAAAACCAAGCAGCTTTGCATTCAAATCAGTGCTTTCTGAGACTGAATCTACTCTGAATCCGGAAATCTTATCTCCGACAGCCGGAAGATCACTGTCTTTGTCCGGTACATCTTCCAGAAAATCCTGCTTCTGCTTCAGGTTCGCCCAGTCAGTTCCCCTCCGCGCTATGTCTGAAAATGCACACCCTGACGATGCCCCCAAAATAATCGTCAGTCCCAGTAAAATAATACGTTTACAGCCTTTTCTCAATGTTGCTTTTCCTCCTTTTTTGTATAAACAGGTGCATTCCGGCTGTCCCAAACCGCCGGCATACTCTTTACTCTGTTTATATCACAAGGCTTTTCAACGTACAAATTAAGTATTCTGAATTTTTTACCTTCCTATATTTCTGAATTTTTATATTTTTTAATATTTAAAATACCGTATTTTTCTTTTCGTAAATTTCCGTACCATCGCGTGTTGGTGTAAATAACATCCGTTACCGTTTTATCACGGCTTTATGATTCATATTAATTCTGCTCTTCAGCAGATACACTCAGTTTACGGAAAGCCTCTGCATTTGCTTTATAACTCAGCCCCCAAAATAATCGCGGATTGTGTTCATGCGTTTTACCTGACTGACATGAAAAGGACAGCGGGAATCACAGTGTCCGCAGCCAATGCAGTCCCCTGCCTTTTTATCCAGATTTGCATAATGGTCTTTTGCCAGAGCGTCTCCCGCCAGAGATAAATCATAATATTTGTTGATAAGTCCCACATCCAGACCGGCAGGACAGGGCTGACAGTGGTTACAGTACACACAGACTCCCTCCGTATCCTGCGAAGTAAAACTTCCGAAAACAGAGTAATCTTTTTCATCCGAAGCAGCACTGAAAAATCCAAGAATGCGCCTCAAATCCTCCCGGTTTCTGACTCCCGGAAGTACGGTAATAACTCCCGGTTTATCCAGCGCGTACTGTATACACTGGTATTCTGTCAACGCTTTTCCAAAAGGAGAAGTTCCCGCACTCAGAAGCTGGCCTCCGGAAAAAGCTTTCATTACTGAGATTCCAACACCTTCCGCTTCACACCGGCAGTAAAGATTCTGTCTCTCATCTGCACCGCCATCAGAAAAATCCCCATCCTGCCGATAATCATAAGCCGGATTAATACTGAACATAAGCATATCAAGTATTCCGGCATCCAGAGCCATATGTGCAACTTCAGGCGTATGCGAGGAAAGTCCTGTATGACGGACAACTCCATCTTTTTTCAGCTGTAAAACATAATCCAGAATACCGCCTTTCATAATGTGCAGGAAGTCTCTTTTCTCATCAATACAATGTAAAAAGCCAAAATCAATATAATCCGTTTTTAACGCTTTCAGCTGCCAGTCAACAGACCGTTTTATTGTATCAAGACTTGTAGTCCACCCATATCTGCCTCCATGATAATCCGCACCAAAATGGATCTGGAAATACACATTTTTCCTCTGTCCGGCCAATGCGCGGCCAAATGCCGGAAACGGTGCGGCATCAGCAGAAGCCATATCAAAATAGTTAATTCCATTTTCCAAAGCCATCGTCATGGCTGCCTCAATTTCTTTATCGCCAGCTGCACCAATCGAACTGGTTCCAAATCCCAGTACACTGATCCTCTCTTCTCCATGAGGAAGTCTTCTATATTCCATCTTAAATTCCTCCTGCCGTCCTCTCCCACTGATATTTTTCTACTTCATTGTACCGTCAGCCCCTTTTCTCCGCAAATACTTATCTTTTATGTCTTCCCATGCCCTTCTGGTATATCTGAAGCATCAATAAAGCAATGATGCGGGATCTGATTTTATATCAGCGGACAGCACACAAAAGGACACTCTCCCTTGTCCGGGATAGTGTCCTCTCATATTACCAGCTCAATATAATTTTTACATAAATCCTCTGCCAACCGGCGTACACGGAGCACCTTTTCCGGCACTCCCCTTCCGGCACCTCAGACAGTTAATACAGCTTCGCCCCCGCCGGAATAGCATCATCCAGCATCAGCAGGTTCAGCCCCTCATGTCCGTCATACTCGTACACCGCAGAAATCAGCATTCCGCAGGAATCAATTCCCATCATCTTTCTGGGAGGCAGATTCGTGATTGCCACACATGTCTTTCCAATCAGCTGTTCCGGTTCATAATACTCATGGATTCCGCTTAAAATTGTGCGATCCGCACCGGTTCCGTCATCCAGTGTAAACTGGAGAAGCTTCTTGGATTTGGGAACTGCCACACAGTCTTTTACCTTTACAACGCGAAAATCAGATTTGCTGAACGTCTCAAAATCCACAGCATCCTCAAACAGCGGCTCAACCTTAACTTTAGAAAGATCCAGCTGTACTGATGTGCCGGAAACATTCTCATCTGCCGCAGCTGCTTTTTCAGCTTTCACATCACTCTTCTTTGCATCCAGAGACTTCATTGTGGGGAACAACAAACTTATGTGTTCGTATTCCTTTAAATCTCTTTATATTCGATTGAGATGGGTGTTTTTATAATCATTACTCTTTATAAATCTTTACTTGTGTTGTTTTAATCGGTGTCATTTTCGGTGTCAGATGGTGTCAGTCATGGTATTGAATATTCAAATCCGCAAATGCCCTCGCTTTCATATCTTTTGTTGCGTCAGTATAGATATTCATGGTTGTGCTAATATCTGTATGTCCCATTACATCTTGAATTACTTTGATGTTTACTCCTTTTTCGCACATCCTAGTTGCGAACGTATGTCGAAGCGAGTGACAACTAAAATGTGGAAGAATTACTAAATGGTCTGCATTTGAGCCTCGTTCTATAAGTTCTGAATTACAATCACGTATGATACGACGAATTGCTTTATTGAGGGTTCCTTGATGTTGTACATTTCCAAAACGATTCACAAATATAAAATCTGTATAACCATCAATAACAGCGTTACATCGAATTTCTGCTTCTTGCTGATAACGCTTTTCCATTTTAAACGCTTCTTTTACAAAATCCAACATTGGAATTTGCCTTTTACTTGCCGGAGTTTTGGTACTATTGATCGCAAAATAACACCCCTTTTTCTCTCCAGGCTTTACGATGCGATGCGCATAATACACGAGAGTATGATTGACATCAATTATTCCATTTTTAAGATCAATATCTTGCCATCTAAGCCCTGTTACTTCTCCAACGCGAAGACCAGAACCGATCATCACAGCGAATATAGGATACCAATGTTTATATATCGGGCTATCGTTTAGATAACCGAGAAAAATTTTTTCTTGTTCTTCTGTGAGAGCTGATCTTTTGTCCTCCATAAACTCTCTTGATTTTTTCAGCTCATGAAGAGCGTTGTCTGAAGGATTTGAGCGAATATAGTTGTCGTCGATAGCCATACCAAATAATTGATGTATAACCGTATGTATACTATCAATAGTTGAAGCAGCAAGGCATCTCTCGTCAACTAATGTGTTGTAGAATCTTTTTACATCTGACTTCCTAATAGATGAGATTCTCTTTTTTCCAAAACTATTAGACACGAATGTATCATACATATAACAATAATTTTGAAATGTTGTGTTTTTTAACCCTCGTTTAACATCTTTCCACAATTCATATATTTGATTTAATGTAACTGTTTGTGCTTCTGCCTTAATTCCATCGGAAATATCTCTTGTGATGCTCTCCTCTTTAATTCTAAGATCGTCCAAAGTCCTCGCATAAACCGCGTGACGCTTTCCGGTAGTATCAGTCCATCGATAGAAATATCGACCGTCGCTTTCTCTATAACTTTCTCCCCTCCTTAAAACAACACGATTCTTATCTTTCCGCTTAACTGCCATTGTTTTTTCTCCTCTCAGATTTTTTGGTAGAAGCGGTATAGATAATCCATTTATATATTATCATATTGACACCGCTTTTTCCAGTATTTTTAGATTGAATACGCGCCATCAAGATACTCATCAAATTTTTTTCTCTTTATTAAACGCTTTCTCCCAACCCACAAAACAAAAGAACAGTCTTCTTTATCGGAAAGCATCCTTAATTTATTGATTCCTATTCCGCTATATGCGGCGGCTTCTTCAAGTGTTAAATTCCTTTTTTCCCAAAAAGGAATCGTATCTCTTTGTCTCATAACGATCACTCCTATTCTATTATTTTCTATAACAATGATAGGGCGAATCTCTGTAACCTGGATACGAAAAAAAAATAAAATAACATGCAAAATAGGCGCGGAAATAACGCATAAATACATCAAATCCGCGCCGACACAAATATTACCAATTCCTATACTTTTCTATATGCAGTTTGTCCTTGCTCAAACAGCGAAGGTGTAGGAATGCTCAAAAAGTAAATGACATTTCTACACCTTTTTATACACTGTTTCACCTTGTAGTACGTTATTCAAATTATCGAGGATGTTTTCTCCGTTTGAATCCTGGAGAGAGTCAAGAAACGAATATCGATCCGGATAATCGGCAAACGCTGTTCCTACCACCCTCGTCCCATCCGCTTTGTGAGCCGTGTAGCCCCTCAGAATAGTTTCCTCAGTTACAGTATCCCCGGTCAAATCTATGAGGGTCCTGCCGCTGTAAACGACCTTACTTGTAGCCATTTAAGCCTCCCTCCTACCCGATAGTTACCGTAGTACCTCCAGCGGGATTCTCGCTTTCCTGATAGGGAATTGCTTCAACTGTAACTTGGGACAAATAATTATATCCTTCCTCGGAATCTGGAAAGATTGTCTGAGCTTCTGTCGAAGGTGTGACTGTCTTTGACTGCGGTTTGGCGTCTTCTGTACCAGACATGGCACCTTCGACTCCAAGCAAAGTAATGCCTTCCCGAATGTTGTCGGGAATCAGCTTCGCTTTCTCAGCGTCTGCAATCGCAACTTTACCAGAACCGTCATGGTGTCCCTGCGGAATGGTATATTCTTCATCCTTGACAGAAATCGTGCCGGTTACTGCTCCGTTGTTCTTCATGGTTCCCGTCAGTTTCTGACCTCGTACGTACGCAGTCTTTCCCTGAAGGATTTCGGCAACAGCAGCCGTCGCATCAGAAGAGTTTACATCATATTCACAAGTACCTGTGATCGACTCCCCCCCTTGTCATGGGCAGTAAAGCCGGTAAGAATCTTGTCAGCAGTTACGGTATCGCCGGTCAGGTCGACCAGTGTCTCTCCACCGTAGATTACTTTGTTAATAGCCATATTCTTTCATCCTCTCTTTTTGAGACATAAAAAAAAGAACGGTCGCCCGCTCCAGTTACTCATTACTCGTCTTTATTTGCCTGTTTAATAATTTGATTTACATAGGTACTGAGGCCAGCCATTAAAATCCCCTGAACGATCGCAGTAAATATGGCCATTGCAATCTCCTGCCCATTCCCAAGCGGACATGTCGCCAGAACCCAAATCCCACAAAGGACGATTCCAGCAGCACCGAGAATCAACGGAATATACTTATCCTTAATCGCCTGCGTCTGTTTCAGCCCCATTCCACAGAAGTAAAGAACGATCGCTACAACGATCAGCTCTGGCTGCACATAGTTCATAATCTGTTCCATCATGATTTTTCCTCCTACATTCCAAATTGTTTAAACAGAAAGCCAATTACAATACCGACAATTGCCGTTATTGCGTAACTTACTACTTTTCGCCACATCTCCCCATCTCGGGATTCGAGAACTTCCAGGCGCTTGCCTTGCTTTAGCTGCTCTTTCAGCATGTTTTCCATGTTGAGCGCCAATTTCTCAATCGAGGAATTTAATCCCTCAATCCGCTTCGCATTTTCTTCCAGAATTTCAATCCGCTTGTCCTGTCGTTTGTTTTCTTCCTCAATCCGTCGGCGAAATTCTTCGTGTTCGGCTCTCGTGATTGGCGTATCCATCGGCCACACCTCCAATGTTATTTTTGTGGTGACTTATCGAATATCACCAACTTCTTATTGACTACCTTGACCTCTTTGTCATACAAGTCCTCATAAAGACCTATTAAGTTTTTTCTTTGCTCCCTAGATAAAAGCTTATAGAAGCTTCCCATCCAGCCTCGAAACATGTTTTCTACATTTTCATATGAAATCTCCTCGTTCTTCACTTTGGCAGCGAGCTTTTTGAGTTTTCTACGCATCGTAGTAACTCGCTTCGGATTGATTCGTTTGATTACCTTTCCAGAATCCGTTAAGCTATACTTGATTTGCAGGAATTTATAAGTGCTGGAAATCTTTACAATGCGAGTTTTCTTCTTATTGATGTGAATTCCATACTCTTCTGCAATCCGATGAATATTATCAAGCAAATCCAACAATTCTTCTTTGCTCGGATTCATGATGTACCAGTCATCCATGTATCTTCCATAGAACTTCTGGCTTCTTACATATTTGACGTAATTGTCAATCCGGTACGGATAATATATTCCGATTACCTGAGATAGCTGATCACCAATATTTACTGATTTTTCCATCCATTTCTCGCCCGTCATCTCGGATTCTGGAATCTTTCTATACTCCAGCTTATTGAAAGTATCAGACATACATCTGGCGTATTCTTCATCCGTCATGTAAGAGACATCGATTTTGAATCCATCAAAAATCTGTGTCAGCAGCCAATCAATAAATTCATCGTCATCAAACAGCTTTAAGAGTTCCCGTTTAGCAATCTCGTGAATAATATTGTCGTAAAACTTGGAAAAGTCTCCAAACAATATCCATCCTTCATTTCCATACAACCGATAGTATTTACGGAGATGAACTTCGAACCTGTCCCGCTGGTGGGAGATACCTCTTCCTTTAATCGAGGCGCAATTATCATAGATAATATGCTTCTTCACTTCTGGAAGCAATACTTCATCGCATAAGACATGCCGAATAATGCGATCCCGAATTTGAATACTTGTGATAGGTCTTACTCGGCCTCTCTCAAACAGCGTAAATTCCTGTGTCGGTCCATTTTGAAGGGTCCGATTCATCAGGTCATCTTGAATGGAAAAGATATACCGAAGAAAGTTCATCATGAATTTCTGAGTAGTCTCTTTCCATTTGCTGGTTTTGACAGAAGCCTTGTAAGCCCTATACAAGTTGTTGGCGTCACAGATAATCTCCTCGTAGTTCATAAATCATTCACCGTGATAGCAA
>CALWSF010000062.1 GCA_944384125.1 uncultured Lachnospiraceae bacterium
CCCATTGAATTTCAAAAAAACACCTGCATAACACTTAAGTTGACGACATTGCCCGTTTTACGGGTGGCGGCGACTTTCAAAACGGAATGGACCATTGATTTTGCAGTGCATTGGGAACCGGAAGCGCCGGAATGAAAAGATCCGGGAATGCGCTCAAAAAAATCATACCACGGTCAGAAGGCTTCAAAAACTTTATTATCGGGAACTGGCAGGAAGATCTCTGGTGGAAGAACGGGTGCTTGCGCGAAACACAATTGCCAGAAACGGACTGTCTGACTACCAGAGAAACAAACGGCCTCTCTTTGGGAGCGTCTCTGAGTGGAAAAACAGGATCGGAGCCTATCAGATGGACGCAACCCAGGCAGATCTTTACCTGGTATCAAGGCTGGACCGGAAAGCAGTAATCGGAAAGCTTAATATTTATCTGGCGGTGGATACTGTTGTGGTTAAGCGTTTTTGTAACACTTGTAGCTAAAAAATATCGATTTATGCAATTCGAGCTTGATATGGAGTTTCATATCCATTGAAAC
The DNA here is from genome assembly GCA_944384125.1 of uncultured Lachnospiraceae bacterium. GTDB lineage: Bacteria > Bacillota > Clostridia > Lachnospirales > Lachnospiraceae > Otoolea. The sequence continues at coordinate 531 of CALWSF010000062.1, forward strand.
TAGGGGCGTACTTATACCTGACCCTTCGGGACAGGAGTGCGGTCTGCGGCGTTTGGCAGTGCGGGAACGCACAATGGCATTAAGCCTGGTGGGACAGGATCCATTCCAAAAGGCGTTCATAAGAAGCAGTTCCGGCGGCTACTTCCAAGATGATTGTATAAAGTTCTTTCTGGGAATAGTTCAATTCTATCCCATTAAGAGCAAGGAATACCAGCATAACATGGACTCCCAGCCGTTTGTTTCCATCAATCATCGCATGGTTTTTGATGAGGCCATAGCAAAGGCGGGCGGCTTTTGACGGAAGAGTAGGAAACAGCTCCTTGCCGGAAAATTCCTGGAAGGGCGCGTTCAGAGCGGAATCAAGAAGCGATTCATCATGAATCCCGCTGCTCCCTCCAAATTCCCGGATGAGGCTTTCATGGAGCCTTAAAACCTGTGCTTTACTTAAAGTAATCATTTGGCAAGTACCTCATAAGCCTCCCTGTTCTGCTTCATAAGCCGTTTGGAGATTGCTTCCACGTCCTGGTCGTCTGCGGTCTTATCACTGTCCAGTTTACTAAATTCAATCACTACATATTTTGGAGTATTATTTTTCATAATGACGGCGGAACCCAATTCATCTACCAGCCGTGCTACTTTTGAGAAATTCTGGTTTGCTTCGGTAATAGAAACAATGCTCTTTGTGTCAATCGTCATATCGTTTTCTCCTTTTTTCTTTTATTATATTCCAAAATATAGGATGAATTCAACCTAAAAGTTAAAGGAATTGCCCCGCTATAGCAATTTACCATCTATCAATAAAAATCATCAGTCGTTCGTCTGGTCGTTCAGCAGTAGCCGCAGCCGCCTATCGTTCAGGAGATGTTCTCACAAATGAGTGGGACGGAATTACTCACGATTACAGCAAAAAACATTGGATTGAGCGCCAGGAAATCCTCTTGCCATCTAATGCGCCTGCTCAATATAAAGACCGTTCCATTTTATGGAATGCTGTGGAGATGGCTGAGAAGTCATCAAATGCTCAGTTGGCTGTTGTCCGCAAATTAGCTGAGGCTCCATCCGTCAGATTAGATGAAACTTTTAATCTGGTTGAAAGAAGGAATATTCACATTGGCGGGTGCTATTACGGCAGATTATTTAAGGAGCAAAGGGGCCGTTGCAAAATAGAATTGAGTGTGAAAGAGTATGAAGACCCCTTTAGGGGTAGTCGGTAATACGATTGCTCCTTGAAGGGGCAGCGACTTTCTTTAAAGAATGAGGGAGAATAAAAAAGAAAAGGGCGGGAAGAGAAAGCGGAAAAAGGGCAGAAGACTCAGGAAAAGGAATGGGAAAACAGGTGTTATCCGGTTAAATGTAAAAGACAACAAATTGAGAGAGTCTGAGGCTTCGGATGGTTTACACGAAGAAGGAGGATGTTCCCTGATTCGGAGAAACCATCCGGAGCCTTTTCTGATATTTTCCAGAAAGTGTCAGCGGGAAAGACAGATTTCATTCTTGAAAATGAGGAAAGGCCGTGATAGAATAAAAATAGAACATATGTTCGATATAACGGCAGAGGACAAAATAAAAGAGTCTGCCGGCGGCCTTTACATAATTTGCAGAACAGATGAGGGAGATAAACTGCCATGCTGATACAGGAAAATCTTTCAACAGAAGAAAAATTAAAGATACTGACGGGGGCAGCCAGGTATGATGTGGCGTGCACTTCCAGCGGTGTGGGACGCAGTGGGAAGGAAGGGAGTCTGGGAAACAGCCGTCCTGACGGTATCTGCCACAGCTTCGCCGCAGACGGCAGATGTATTTCGCTTCTTAAAATTCTCTTTACCAATCAGTGCATATATGACTGCCGCTACTGTATAAACCGCAGGAGCAATGACACGGTGCGGACAGCATTTACGCCGGATGAGATATGCCGGCTGACCATAGAATTTTACAGAAGAAATTATATTGAGGGACTGTTTCTGAGCTCTGGCGTGCTTGACACCCCTGATTATACGATGGAGCAGCTCTACAGAACGCTTTACCTGCTTCGGAATAAATATTGTTTTAACGGATATATTCATGTCAAAGCCATTCCCGGAGCTGATCCGGCTCTGATAGAGATGACAGGATTTCTGGCTGACCGGATGAGTGTGAATCTGGAGCTTCCCACGGCAGACGGGCTTAAAAGACTGGCGCCAGGCAAGACGAGGGAAAAGATTCTTACCCCCATGCGGCAGATTCAGCTGGGAATCGTGAGGCAGATGGAGAAGGAGGGACGGCAGCTTCCCCCGGGAGCATCTTCCGTTCTGAAAGAAGGTATTCCGTTTTTTTCTCAGGAAAAAGAGGGCAGAGCTTCATTGCCTGGAGTGCGGGGAAATACCCGGAAGAATTTTCCTGAGAGAGCTGTGAGCCGTCAGGGAGTGATTCCGGGGAAATCCGTTTATGGGGGATTTGGTATGGGACGGATTTCAAACCGCCGGTCTTATTTTGTGCCGGCCGGGCAGAGCACGCAGCTGATCGTGGGTGCCACATCGGAAAGTGATTACCATATGATGAGAGTAGCGGAGGCACTGTATCAGAATTTTGGTCTGAAAAGGGTTTTTTATTCTGCTTTTATCCGGGTCAATGATGACAGTCTGCTTCCGGAACTGCCGGGGGGCCCGCCCCTTCTGCGGGAGCACCGGCTTTATCAGGCTGACTGGCTGATGCGTTATTACGGATTTCAGGCAGGAGAGCTTCTGGACGAGAGGAGGCCTAATTTTAATATTTATCTGGATCCGAAGTGTGACTGGGCTCTTCGGAATCTGGCGCTTTTTCCTGTTGAGATAAACCGGGCGCCCTATGAGGTTCTTCTGCGCGTACCGGGGATAGGAGTCAAATCAGCGATGCGGATCGTTTCTGCCAGGAGGCAGACGGCGCTGCGGTTTGAGGATCTGAAAAAGATAGGGGTGGTTCTGAAACGGGCCGTGTACTTTATCATGTGTTCAGGCCGGATGATGGAGTCTGTTCCCATAGATGAGGATGCAATTGCGGATCGCCTTATCGGGGCTGAAAGGAAAAAGAATCTGGAACTTGGAGGCAGCGGTCTGTACCGGCAGCTGTCCCTGTTTGACGACTTTCATCTGGAGGCGGTAAAAAAATGATGGTTTTTTTGTGTGAGAACAGCCCGGAGGGAATTTTCAGCGGTGTATATGATGCGTGGATGAGTCGGCTGGGACATAAAAATGTGAGCCTGGCTGTACAGGGAGAGTACAACTATACACTTTTTTCCCAGTGCCGGGAAGTTGAGGCCTGTTCATGGAAGGCAGAGAAGGTAGTAAAGGCGGTTCGGGAAAAGATATCGGAGCTGGCTTACAGCTGGATTTACCGGTGCGCGCTGAGTCCGGAACCGGGAAGAGCCGATGTGATATACCGCTTTCTTATATACGGATTTCATATCGGATCCGGTGTGACGGGCTATCTGCAGATACCGGAGGTTCACGGGGCTTTTGCCATGAACCGGGCTGTGGCGGATGAGGCTCATCTTCTTATGGAATTTGTCCGGTTTGAGGAGCTGGCCGGCGGTATTCTGTTTGCGCCTATTAATCCTAAAAATGATGTGACGGCTCTGCTGATGCCGCATTTCTGTGATCGCATGCCGGAGGAGCGTTTTATTATCTATGATGAGAAGAGAAAAAGGGCCGGTGTTCACACAGGAGGGCGGGAGTGGTATTTTGTGTCGGGAGAGGAGACACGTCCCCTGTCAGAATTGGCGGGAAAAACGGATCGGGGAGAATATGCCGTACTGTGGCGCGCATTTTTCAGCAGTATAGCTGTACCGGAGAGGAAAAATCCTGTCTGCCAGAGAAGTCATCTTCCCCTGCATTTCCGGAGTCGGATGACGGAGTTTCAGCAACAGGCAGATGGGAAAAGCGGAAAATGAGATGATGCAATTATGAACAGATTGTAACAGTTCAGCCATGCATCTTCTTGCCCGCTTACAGCGAACAAGAAGCGCCTGGCGTCTGCCCTATGAAGATTTGGACAGGAAAATCCTTATGAAAACACGCTTTCAGCGTATTTTCCTGTTCAAATCTTCGCACGGCTGAACTGATACAACAGATTTTGAAAAAAATATTTTAAGAGCACAAAAACAGGCCGGGAAAAAGATATATCAAAGTAAAAAAAGAGTGATTCCGGGCCGTTTGCTGAATGAAAATTTAAGGAAATGAAAACAGAAATATGCAGCAAATATAAGGCGTCTTCAGGGATATTCTTACGATTTCTTTCTTTTTACGAAATATCAGGGGATAATTTTTTAGGCAATGTTAATATTCTGTTCACATTTTAGACACAAATTGTTCTTATTATTACTCACGTAGCGAAGATAAATCGCATCACAAATTGAGGAGATGGAATTATGAAAAAAAATTTTACTAAGACAGCAGCAGTTTTAATGATGAGCGCAATGGTAGCAGCATCTGCTCTTACAGCTTGCGGCGGTACAGATGCCAGCGCAACAACAGAGGCAGCAACAGAGGCTGTAACAGAGGCAGAGACTGAAGCAGTTGAGGAGACAACTGAGGCAGCAGAGGAGACAACTGAGGCAGTTGAGGAGACTGAGGCAGCAGAGGAGACCGAGGCAGTAGCTGAGGAGACTGAGGCAGCAGAGGAGACCGAGGCAGCAGCAGAGGAGACCGAGGCAGCAGCTGAGGAGACAACTGAGGCAGCAGCTGAGTAATCAGAGCCTGGACAGATATTAAGAAATTTGTAAAGAACAGTCGGTTGACAATCGGCTGTTCTTTTTTTATACTAAGTGTACTAAATGAATTAATACACTTAGTTCAAATGGGACAGAAAGGAAGATGCCTATGATTCTTATTGACTATAAGGATCGGAGACCTATTTACGAACAGGTGGTGGAAAAACTGGCTGATCTGATTGTCCGGGGGATCCTTGAGCAGGACAGTCAGCTTCCATCAGTCCGCAGCCTGGCGACAGAGCTTTCAATTAACCCCAATACGATTCAGCGTGCCTATGCAGAGCTGGAGCGACAGGGCTATATTTATTCGGTAAAGGGGCGCGGGAGCTTTGTTGCGGAAAATCATCTTATAAAGGAACAGAAGCGCCGTGAGATATTTGAACGGCTTCACGTGCTGACGGAGGACGCCAGAGGAGTCGGAATTACTATGCTGGAATTTCAGGAAAGGGTTATCCGGTATTATGGAAACGTGGAAGGAGGAGAGGAAGATGATAGAAGCGATCGGACTGACAAAACGGTTTCATGATATTGTAGCCGTAAATCACATAGATGCTGTGATAAAGGAAGGGTGTGTATTCGGGCTTATAGGGACAAACGGAGCCGGAAAAAGTACTTTCCTGCGGATGGCAGCGGGGATCCTCAGGCCTGATGAGGGACATATACGTCTGGACGGAGAGGATGTCTATGAAAATGTGAAGATTAAATCCCGGTTTTTTTATATTTCGGACGAGGCGTTTTTTTTCAGCAATGCCACTCCAAAGGATATGGTGCTGTTTTACAGGAATGTTTATCCACGGTTTGATGAAAAGCGGTTTTTTAGCCTGCTGAAAAATTTTGAGCTGGAGGAAAACCGGAAGATTAATACATTCTCAAAGGGAATGAAAAAGCAGCTTTCTGTACTTCTGGGAATATGTGCCAATACGGAATATATTTTCTGTGACGAGACATTTGACGGTCTTGATCCTGTCATGAGACAGACGGTAAAGAGTCTTTTTGCCAATGATATGACTGAACGGAAGCTTACCCCGATTATTGCATCTCATAACCTGAGAGAGCTGGAGGATATCTGCGACCATGTGGGGCTTCTTCACAGAGGCGGAATTCTTTTATCCAAAGATCTGGACGATATGAAGCTGAATATTCATAAAATTCAGTGTGTGCTGGAGCCGGGAACAGATCCGGAATCACTGGTGGGGCTTGAAATTATAAAGACGGAAAGGCGCGGAAGCCTTCTGACTCTTACAGTTCGGGGGAAGAAAGAGGAAATTGCTGCCGTAATGCAGGCGCATCATCCGGTATTTTTTGAAATGATTCCCCTTTCTCTGGAGGAAATTTTTATAAGTGAGACGGAGGTGGCCGGTTATGACGTCAAAAAGCTTATTTTTTAAACTGATGAAGGAAAATGAAAAACAGCGTCTGTGGAGCATTGCGCTGATTTCGCTCGTATTTTTCTTTGCGTTTCCCGTATACACGGCTCTCAATATCAGCAGCAGGCTGTCAGAAGAATTTCTTGGAACTTCTGCGGCTTCGCAGGCGGAGCTGGAGCTTGCAAGGGAAAGGCTGACAGCAGATTTTCTTCATTTCTGCTCTATGAAGAACGGATTTCTGATAGTAATTCTGATTATTTTTGCGGTTCTCTGCGCCGTATCAGGTTTTTCCTATCTTCATTCCAGGAAAAAAACGGATTTTTATCACAGTATCCCTGTAAAACGGGAAGTGATGTTTGCAGTTGTGTGTCTGAACGGAATTATAAATGTGGCAGTTCCTTTTCTGGTATCCATGAGCATAGCTGCTCTTATGATACAGCTAAAGGGGAGCGGCGATTTTTCCTGGGGACAGGTTTTATGCTCCTATGGATTTCACATGGCATTCTACTGTCTTATTTACGCGGTCTCGATTGCAGCTGTGATTCTCACAGGAAATACACTTGTCGGCCTGCTGGGAATATCTGTATTTTTCCTGTGGGGACCTGCGGTCGTTTTGCTGAAAAAGGCATATTTTGCAGAATATTTTGTGACCTTTTTGGCAGACGGAAATCCGGAACGATGGGTGGAGAGAAGCTCGCCTGTGGCGTGGTATATCACTTCGGCTTCATCTGAACACCCGGCGTCCAGAGCTTTATGGGCACTGATTTTTGCTGTGATTATTCTGGAAATGGCTCTGCTTCTTTACCGCAGGCGCCCGTCAGAATCGGCCGGCCGTGCCATGGCTTTTCCGGTAAGTCAGCCAATTATAAAGATTCTTCTGGTAATACCCATTTCTCTTCTGGGAAGTCTGGTATTCCATTCTATGATGCGGAGTGATGGGTGGTCGGTGTTCGGCCTTTTCTGCGGGCTTGTTATCAGCAGCTGTGTAATTGAAATTATTTACAGCTTTGACTTTAAACGCCTTTTTGCCCACGGATGGCAGATGGCGGGCTGCGGCCTTTTTGCTCTTGCAATACTGGCCTTTTTCCGGTTTGACTTAAGCGGATATGACTCATATCTGCCAGGAGAAGATAGACTGGATTCTGTGGGAATCTACTGCAGCAATCTGGATCAGAATGCGCTGGATGTATATGGTGCTGAGCCGTCTGTGTATCGTGATTATATGGGTAATTACCGGTATGTCAACTGGAAGTACAGAAACGGGCGGGATGTGGCAGATGAAATGCGGATATTTGATATGAAGCCGGTTCTGGCAGTTGCGAAGCAGGGCGTTTCTGATACGGCGGGGCAGAGAAGCCGGAGCTTTTATCACAGATTTGATGAGGAAAACGGAGAGGATATTTACGGATATACCATTCTGGCGTATCATTTAAAAAGCGGAAAGACGGTCTACCGTCAGTATTATATGAATCTGAGTGCTGTGGCAGAGAACCTTGATAAGGCGTATGATCTGCCGGAGTACAAGAAGGCCGTTTATCCCGTGCTGTCTTATGAGGCAGGCGATATTGCCGGAGTAAATTATCAGGAACAGAGTGATTACCGGCATGTAGATCTGAGGGATGAGGCACAGAAAAAAGCGCTTCTGGAAGCATACCAGAAAGAGCTCGGGGAACTCACGTCGGCGACGCGCCGGACAGAAAGCCCGATCGCCGCTCTGCAGTTTAAAACAAAGGAGCATCAGGAGCTGATCGATATGCTCAGAAAAGAAAACGGCGATTTTGACAGCTTTAATCATTATCTCTATTTTCCTATACATCCCTCTTTTGATGAAACAATAGGAATTCTTGAAGAGTGTGGCATTGAAGCGGGAAGTCTCCTGACATCGGAAAACACCCATAAGATTGTGCTGGAATATCGGCAGAATTATGTCTCAGACGATATGGAGACAGAAGATATGTATCCGGAGTCTGTTGTTGTGACAGACAAAGCACAGATTGAGGAAATTCTTAACGCGTCAGTTTCTTATGAACTGAATCAGAGCAATCTGCTGAATCCTCAGTATGACGGAGTGCGGATTACCGCCTATGTGCCGGTCACGGAAGAAGAAGACGAAAATAATCAGGAGATGACTGTGGCAAGTGAAATGGCAGAAGAAGAGCAGTACGGTGGCCGTGAACTGAATGCAGACGGGGAGTATGTGGAATATGAGACATACAGCCTGTCCTTTGATTTTGACAGAGTGCCGGGTTTTGTGAAAGAGATGTTTGGGCTTACAGAGGATGGCATGAAAGCGGACGAGGCGCGTGCATATTGACTTTCTTGCCTCCACAGGATAAAATAGTTTAGAAAAATATCCTGAAGAGGAGGAAAAAGAATGGCATTTTTTGATGAGCTGGGAAAGGTTTTAAGCGACAAGAGCAAGGAAGCAGCCAGCAAAGTAAAAGATATTACCGGAGTGCTTCAGCTCAAATCAAAATTGTCTGCGGAAAAAGAAAAGGTAAATAAGGCATATATTACTCTTGGAAAGGCATACTATGACAGGCACGAGGCATCTCTGGAGGAGGATTTCCCCGGGGAGTTCAGGACAATCCAGGCGGGGCTCGTTAAGATAGCTGCCCTGGAGGATGAGATAGCCGAACTTGAGGGAACGAGAGTCTGTGCGGAGTGCGGTGCAAAGGTAGAAAAGGATGCCATGTTCTGCAGCAGGTGCGGCGCTTCCATGTCTGATACGGGAATGCCTGACGGAGCGGACAGTGAGTGTGCCTACTCGGAAAAAGACAGTGAGAATGAGGAGTAAAGACAGCGGATGGATACATTAGTACAGTGGTTTACAACAAATCTGTCGGGGGTGGTGTCAAAAGAGGCAATCATATTCATTATCTCGATGATTCCGATCCTGGAGCTTCGAGGCGGACTTCTGGCCGCTTCCCCTGCGCTTTTGAATGTTCCGATCCTGAGGGCAATTCCGCTCTGTGTTTTTGGAAACATTCTGCCGATTCCGTTTATACTTCTTCTTATTACGCATATTCTGGAGTGGATGAAATCGGTATCCTGTTTCCGAAAGATTGCGCTGTGGCTTGAGAACAAGGCGATGAGCAAGAAAGATCAGATAGAGAAGTATGAGTTCTGGGGTCTGGTGCTTTTTGTGGGAATACCCCTTCCGGGTACAGGTGCCTGGACGGGTGCTCTTATCGCGGCTCTGCTTCGGATGCGTTTCAGAAAGGCTTTTGTGGCAATCCTTATGGGTATTGTGATTGCAACAGTGATCATGTCAGTTCTGTCCTATGGCGTTCTGGGCGTGCTGTTCGGATGACAGCTTGTCCGTACTGCATGGCGGCAACGGACGGATTCTGTGAGGCATAATTATAAAATATATTTTACAGGGGCTTCTTCGCAGGCCACCCGATATCTGCCGGAAACGGGAAGGAATTTTCTGACCCGTTTCCGGTTTTTTGATGTCCCGAAGAAGGACAGTTCTGTGAAAATGAGAAAATCCCCGGCCAAGATCATATTGACATATACCCTATGGGGGTATATAATGCAGAAAAAGTGTTCTGCCGGCTGTCTGTTCCTTTGCGGGAAAGAGAAGGCGGCAGTGGAGACAGGAGGTGCATTATGAAGCAGTATGATGTTACGGGGATGAGCTGTGCGGCGTGCAGTGCCCGCGTGGAAAAGGCCGTTTCCAGGGTTCCGGGTGTGACAGCCTGCTCAGTCAGTCTCCTGACAAACTCCATGGGAGTGGAGGGAGACGTATCTCCCCGGGAGATAGTAAAAGCTGTGGAAGAGGCCGGATACGGGGCGTCGCTTAAAGGAGAGAAAAAGGAAGGGCAGACTTCTCAGGCGGAGGATGCACTTAAAGATCGGGATACTCCGGTGCTTATGCGGCGTCTTACAGCATCCATAGGATTTCTGGCAGTCCTTATGTACATTTCCATGGGGCATATGATGTGGGGCTGGCCGGTTCCTGCATTTATAGAAGGCAATCATGTGGCGATGGGGCTTCTTCAGCTTCTCCTGTCTGCGATTGTGATGATAATCAATCAGAAATTTTTCATAAACGGTTTTAAAGGGCTGATTCACAGAGCGCCGAATATGGATACGCTTGTTGCGCTCGGTTCAGGAGCTTCTTTTCTGTACAGCACCTATGCGCTTTTTGCCATGACGGATGCGCAGATGCGGGGCGATATGGCTGCAGTCATGTCTTATATGCACGAGTTTTACTTTGAGTCGGCAGCGATGATCCTGGCCCTTATCACAGTGGGAAAGATGCTGGAGGCGCGTTCCAAGGGAAAGACAACGGATGCGCTTAAAAGTCTTATGAAGCTGGCGCCGAAGACTGCGGTGCTCCTTCGGGACGGAAAAGAAACGGAGGTTCCCATTGAGCAGGTTCGCCGGGGAGATGTTTTCGTGGTGCGTCCGGGAGAAAATATTCCGGTGGACGGCATCGTTCTGGAGGGAAACAGCGCAGTCAATGAATCAGCTCTTACAGGAGAGAGTATTCCGGTGGACAAATCCTGCGGCGACCCGGTGTCTGCGGCTACGGTAAATCAGTCCGGCTATATACGGTGCGAGGCCACCCGGGTGGGGGAGGATACGTCACTGTCCCAGATTATCCGTATGGTCAGTGATGCGGCGGCAACCAAGGCGCCGATCGCCAAGGTGGCGGATCGGGTGTCCGGAGTTTTTGTGCCGGCTGTTATTGCAGTTGCGTTTGTGACGACGATTGTGTGGCTTCTTTCAGGAGAAACCTTCGGATTTGCCCTGGCCCGGGGAATTTCTGTCCTTGTTATCAGCTGTCCCTGTGCGCTGGGGCTTGCTACTCCCGTGGCGATTATGGTCGGAAACGGAATGGGGGCGAAAAACGGAATTCTCTTTAAGACAGCTGTTTCTCTTGAGGAGACGGGAAAGATTGATATTGTGGCGCTGGATAAAACGGGAACCATCACAAGCGGCGCTCCGAAAGTTACCGACATTCTTCCGGCTGAGGGAGTAAGTGAAGATATGCTTCTATCCATGGCTCTGGCGCTGGAGAAAAAAAGCGAACATCCCCTTGCGAAGGCAATTCTTGCGGATGCGCAGGAGAGAGGCATCACGGCTCCGGAGGCGGAGAAGTTTGAAGCCCTGCCTGGAAACGGACTCAGGGCCGAGGCGGACGGCGCTCTTTTAGAAGGCGGAAGCTATGCTTTTATGAGTGCAAAAATTTCCATGCCTGCGGGAGCGGCAGAGCAGTTTGAGGCCCTGGCAGAAGAGGGAAAGACACCGCTTTATTTTGCAAAGGATGAAAAGCTTCTGGGTGTAATTGCCGTGGCTGACACCATCAAGGAAGACAGTCCGCAGGCCGTAAGAGAGCTTCAGAATATGGGCATCCATGTGGTAATGCTCACAGGAGATAATGAGCGCACGGCCCGGGCGATTGGGCGCGAGGCGGGTGTGGATGAGGTTGTGGCCGGTGTTCTGCCGGACGGCAAGGAGAGTGTGATCCGCAGGCTCAGGGAGAAAGGAAAGGTTGCGATGGTGGGAGACGGCATCAATGACGCCCCTGCTCTTACCAGAGCGGATATCGGAATAGCTATCGGAGCCGGCACTGATATTGCCATCGATGCGGCTGATGTGGTTCTGATGAAGAGCCGTCTCATTGATGTTCCGGCGGCCATCAGGCTGAGCCGTGCCGCGCTGCGAAATATTCATGAAAATCTGTTCTGGGCATTCTTTTATAATGTAATAGGGATTCCCCTGGCGGCCGGAGTGTGGTATCCTGTATTCGGGTGGAAGTTAAATCCCATGTTCGGAGCGGCGGCCATGAGCCTTTCAAGCTTCTGCGTGGTAACCAACGCCCTGCGGCTGAATTTCTTTAAGCCGTACGATACATCAAAGGATAAGGCGGCCGGCAGGAAAAAGAGACAGCACCGGGAGAATACGGAGGCTGCCGGTTTAAATAATACAGTTAACAGAATGGAGGAAAAAACGATGAAAAAAACAATGACGATTGAGGGAATGATGTGCGGACACTGCGAGGCGAGAGTGAAGAAGTGTCTGGAAGCCCTGCCGGGAGTAGCGGCGGCCGATGTGAGCCACGAGAAGGGAACGGCTGTTGTGACTCTGAACGGCGATGTGGAGAATGACACACTTAAAAAAGCTGTGGAAGATCAGGACTACAAAGTAGTGTCTGTTCAGTAAATGCAGGTTTTACTGCTGCGCTTTGGAAGATGGAGGAGAAAAAATGGGTTGCTGCAGATGCACAGGGAGAGCGGGGGAGGATCCTGCCGGTAAAAAAACAGACATGGAAGCGGCTTTGGAGGCGGGAGAACCCTGCACTCCTCCTGATTCCGGGCGCCGGAAACACAGAAATCTTACAGAGGAAAGGGATCTCCTGACACGGCTTAACCGGATTGAGGGCCAGGTGCGCGGGGTCAGGGCCATGGTTGAGGATGAGCGTTACTGCGTTGACATTCTGAACCAGGTTTCCGCGATTCAGGCTGCCTTAAACAGCTTTTCCAGAGTGCTTCTGTCAAACCACATTAAGACGTGTGTGGTAAACGACATAGAAGCCGGAAGAGGCGAGGAGGCGGTTGACGAGCTCTGCAAAACAATTCAGAAGCTGATGAAATAAGGAAAAAAACGGGATTTGCACGGACGCGGTCCGGGCAGGAAAATGGCAGCCGGCAAATTGTTTTAATTGAATAAAAATTTTTAAAAATTATTTTCCAAAAAAGGTTGACATTCCCGGTAATTTATATTATACTACGTAACGTAATCGAGGCGTGGCTCAGTTTGGTAGAGCGCTGCGTTCGGGACGCAGAGGTCGCGTGTTCGAATCACGTCGCCTCGATTTATGAAATATGGCCTGTTGGTCAAGCGGCTAAGACGACGCCCTCTCACGGCGTAAACCCGGGTTCGATTCCCGGACAGGTCATTTAAAAACTGCTTTGGAATTTTCCAGAGCATTTTTTAAACGCTTCCTTGGCTCAGCTGGTAGAGCGACGCATTCGTAATGCGTAGGTCGCCGGTTCGAATCCGGCAGGGAGCTTACGGGAAGGCCCTTGAGATGCAAGGGCTTTTATTTTTTGCCGAAAAATGTATTATGCCGTCTGAGGGGGCTGTCGGGAAATAGATAGTCCAAAACAGGGGCAGTTGTGACTCGCTTGAGTCACAACTGCCCCTGAAATTT
>CALWSF010000063.1 GCA_944384125.1 uncultured Lachnospiraceae bacterium
CAGGGTTTTACATACTGTTCAGTTTTCAAGGTTCCTCGTTGCTTTCCTCAGCAGCAACTCTCATATCTTATCACATCGAGTTCGCTTTGTCAACAACTTTTTTAAAACTTTTTTATTTTTATTTTTCAACACCTATAAGCGTCGAAAAACCCATTCACTACCCGCAATATCAGTTTCACGAAACTGTATTATCGCTGGCTTTCATGGTTCTCAGCATCGCTGCTGGAACTACAATATAACACGTTTTGGATTATTTTGTCAAGCAAATTTTTCTAGTTTTTCAAACAATTTTCTTCATCTACAAAATATGCCTTTTTCCCTTTTATATATCTATATTTAGTGGTTTACAATTTTCCATTTTTTCCACTCTAAAAAGACTGCGCAGCACAACTCTGGGCCGCACACTCTGAATATTCTGATTTTTTATTAACAAGAAAGCAGACTTAAACGTCTGCTTTCTTGTTATTTTACCATTTTAATTTTTAAATATTCATTTTAAAATGCACTCCCGAGAAAAGCAATCACAATTCCATTCAGAAGATTATGGTCGTACAGGAATGACAGCCATACACTGCTTTCAATCTGATGAAGCAGTTCTCTGCCTCCTGATGTCGCAGCAAATACCGTCACAAACAAAGCTGCGATCCACACAAAAAGCAAACCTTCAATACCCCCCAGCACAGCCCCCGCTATTTTATTCATACCAGACAAAATAGGGAGACGCGCCACAAGATCCAGCCATATGGTAATTATTCGAAGGACGGCAAAAATCACGACAAATAATATTAAAAAACTAATTATATTGATAATCCTGTCTGCCAGGTAGCGTCCCACATAACGGGTAAAAGTCTCAACTCCCAGCATTTCATAAACTTCGCTGTTATTATTTTCCAGCAGAGCACTTTTAAACTGTTCCGGCAAATCCAGGCTTTCAATAGCCGCCCGCTGCCCGGAGGGTTCCTGAGAGTCCAATACGGCATCCAACCCCATTGCTTCCAGCATACCGTTCTCAAAACTCTCATATATCTTTGTGTTGTCTTTAAGAATGTTGGTAACATACGGCGACGCAATCTGTACAAGCACCAACGTTATTATCAGCGCAGATGCTGATACAGCCAGCCGGATAAATCCCCTGTAGTGTCCATAAATCACCATCCCGGCCAGATAAATTCCAACCACGATGGACAACCAGTTTTCCGCCATACTTTCCTCCTTTCTTGCAGACTATAAATACCATTTCGTTTTTGACATATCACAGCTGAGAAAGACTGTTCTGCCCGAAAATTTAATCAAAAAAATGTTTTTCTTTCAGAATCAGGAGCCCATCCTTATCATATTTAGAGGAGAAAAGCCCTCCAAACGATTTCTTTTCTGCCTTATCAGCAGCCTCTTCAATCAAATCCTCGGCCGCAATTTTAGTCAGCGGTACGCCATCTTCTTCCATCATTTCAGCACGTTCATACAAAGCCAGCATGCTTTTTCCGGAAATACTGCAGTCGATCTCCGATGCATATTTACATGCATACTGCACAAACTCCTCAACATCCAGCTGCCCCGCTTCCTTCTCTTCTTCCCGGGCATATTCATCCGTCTCGTAATTATCCTGATTTTCAGATGACTCATCAAACTGTTCTTCATCAGCCTCTTCCCAGGAATCGCGCCTTCTCATTTCTTCCTCATACTCTTCCTGGCGCTTTGCCTCATCAGCTTCACGTTCAGCATGAAAACGGGCTGCATTTTCCGCCTCATACTCGGCCTGACGGCGAATTTCCTCCTGGCGGTATGCCTCCTCAGCACGAAGACGCTCCTCTTCCTGACGACGTGCTTCTTCCTGGCGGAGTTCCTCCTCACGGCGCCGGATTTCAGCCTGACGACGCTCATCCTCTTCTTTTTCAGCCTGACGGCGTCTTGCATCCTCTGCATCACGGGCTGCCTGGCGGCGGATCTCCTCCTCACGCTCGGCCAGCCGCTTTCTGGCCGCCTCAGCCTCCATTTCCGCCTGGCGTCTTAAAAGCTCTTTTTCCCGTGCGTCAATATCATTTTCTGCCGTTTTTTTCTCACAGCCAATATACTGGAATTTGCCTGCCAGTAACGGATATGCACTGTGCATCCGCTCCAGACGGGCCGGCGTATCAATGAGCACTACAACCATATCGGATCCATTTTTTTCCATCAGCTGATACAATTCATCAACCGCAGACGGATCAAGATCCGCTGCGCGTTCGATTACCAGATCTTTTCCTGTAAGTCTGTCCGCAACTGAGAAGATTCCGCGTCGGCTCAAATTTTCCCCGCTGATTTTGGCAACAGGATTTTTGGTCCCCATCTCCCGATGTATCTTTTTCAGGGATTCAAGGGCAAGCGCCAGCCCTTTTTCCGGTTCTTCAGCCTCTATCATCAAATGATTAAGACCTTCCTGCTCTTCCGGTTCCAAATCCCAGTCTTCAACTATAGTTTCTTCCTCTTCTTCAAATTCATGAACTGATTCCTCAGCAGGCTCCCTTTCTCCCGCAGCAGCTGTCTCTTCAGAAGCACCATGAATATCCCGTATATTCTCAAGAACCCTTGTCTCTCCAATGGAAGAACTTTCGTCCTCTGCATACGGCTCCATTCGGGAAACCTCCCGCGCAAGCGCCTGCTCCGCATTAGCCTCATGAATACTTGCCACTACATCCTCATCCAGAGATCTTTCAGGATCATCCGAAATCTGCTCTGCTTTCTCCATATCCAAAGGCTCATCCGGATCTGACCCTGCCGCAATTTTCTTCCTTACACTGATATCCGTTTCATCCTCAGTATCGTCCGAATCATAGTAATCCTCATCTTCGGCCGCCCCCCGATAGACGCCGTTTTCATATTTTTCTTCAACAGCACGGAGCTTTTCTTCATACTTCTCACGATTCTCAACAAGATCCATCTGATACTTTGTCAGAGGTGCATACTGCAGTTTCAGCTCCATCGCTTTATCCACATATTTGCCAAGACCGAACATCAGCATGATTTTATCACATATTTTGACACAGTCGTCTTCCCGGCCAGCCTGCTGATAAAGCTCTGCCAGATGATAAAGCCATTTTTCATCAAGCTCTTCTTCACAATATCTCTCCAGAGAATTGATCTGCTGTTCAATAGGGGCCTCTTTGGCTTCCAGAATAAGAAAACGAAGAAGATTTTCTCTGGGGTCTTCTCCCGCCAGATCGCAGAACTCTCTGTAATACGCTTCCGCCTCCTTAATATTTCCCTCTCTGAGTGCCAAATCCGTCAGTTTAAACAGCAATCCCTTCCCTATGGGTGCCCGTTCAAATGCAAGAAGCAGAATGTCTTTTGCATCCTGATACTCCTCATTTCTCTCATAAACCTGAGCTACCATCGTCAGAAGACTTGTGCTGCGCACACGCCTCCAGTCGATTGTGTCAGCAATTTTCATTGCCGTCTCATAATCCCCTTTATTTACCAGCTTCTTAATCTGTTCAACCTTTATGTTAAACTCGTACTTATCCATCTCTTCCGCATCTCCTATTGCCTGCTTTTGCAGACTGTCCTCTTTAAAGCTCCGTCCGCCCGTCCAGCGCCCGAAGCAGTGTAACCTCATCTATATATTCCAGATCTCCGCCCACCGGAACTCCGCTGGCAATCCGCGTTACCCGGATTCCCGCAGGCTTTATCAGTTTGCTGATATACATGGCTGTCGTTTCTCCCTCCAGGCTGGAATTTGTGGCGATTATAACCTCTTCAACCTCCTGCCTCTGCAGACGGTTCATCAGCTCTTTCAGGCGGATATCTCCCGGTCCAATCCCCAGCATAGGCGATATGGCTCCGTGAAGCACATGGTAAACGCCCTCATAGCGCCCTGTCTTTTCATAAGCCGCCAGATCACGTGTATTTTCAACCACCATTATAGTCTTGTGATCCCGCTGACTGCTGGCACATATAGGGCACAGCTCCCTGTCGGTTAAAGTACAGCATTCTTTACAGTAGCGCACATTTTCCTTGGCATCCATGATTGAGGTGGAAAGTCTCTCCACCTGTTCTCTGGGCATATTAATAATATGGAACGCCAGACGCTGCGCTGACTTGCTGCCGATACCAGGAAGCTTTGACAATTCTTCTATTAACTTCGTAATCTGACTGCTGTAATAATCCATATCCTAGAACGGGAAACCTCCGCCCAGACCGCCGAGTCCACCGGTAAGTTTGGCAAATGCCTCACTGCTTTCAGCCTCAGCCTGACGGAATGCCTCATTCGTCGCAGCCACAATCAGATCCTGCAGCATCTCAATATCATCAGGATCCACAACTTCTTCTGAAAGTTTGACAGAAATTACCTCTTTCTTTCCCGAAACAGACACTGTAACAGCTCCGCCGCCCGCTGAAGCTGTATATTCTTTTTCTTCCAGCTCTTTCGTTTTCTCCTCCATCTGACGCTGCATTCTCTGTGCCTGCTTCATCAGATTATTCATATTTCCAGGCATTCCTCCCGGAAAACCACCGCGCTTTGCCATGGTATTACCCTCCTGTTAATTTTATATTGATATTTATATTGATAAAAAATTTATTTACACCGCCCGCTTCTCTGTTCTGAATTTCATCTTCATCATATCGTTGAGCAGCGAAATAAAAATATATAAGCTCTTTAATCTTCTGTCAGTATCTCTGTATGGATTACATTGAGCTCTTCCTCACTGACATATTTACTGGGGCGCTCCGCCCCCGATTCCACCAGACGAACCTTAAAGCTGAGGGTTTTGCCGCAAAGCTTTTCTACTGCCTGCTGAAGTTCACACAAAACGTTGTCACGATTTATAATCGAAAAATTTACCGGTGTCCTGCACACAATGCACAGACATCCCTCTCCTGCAGGTTCCACTCCGGTTTCTTTCAGAGCAACACGAACGGCTCCGCTCATCGCTCTGATAATCTTATTCCAGTTTTCCTGTATATATATTAAATCCTCGTACTCTGCTCTGGGCAGAAATACCGGCTCTGCTTCACTTTCTTTCGACGCCCTGCTTCCTTCTGAATCGCCAGCCGGCCGTGAGGGAATCGCAGCTGCCAGACTCTCCAGTGTCTGCGGCATCTCCTCCAGCTTCTTTTCCACTATATCAAGGCGCTGAACCACAGAATCCATATTCTGCTCCATGGACGGATTTGTCAGTTTGACAAGGGCAATTTCCACCAGAATCCGTTTCTGCCCCGCATAGCGCATCTGGCCGGAAAGCTCAGAAAAAACCCGGATATAACGCATCAGCGTTTCCGCCTTTGTCATCTCTGCTTCCTCCTTCAGAAGAGCAGCGTTTTCAGCAGACATATCCAGCATGTCCTCAGCATCAGGAGCTGTTTTTACAATCAGGAGATTCCTCATATACCAGACAAAATCATTTACCAGCTGTGTCAGATCCCGCCCCTGAATAATGAGCTCTTCCACCGTACGTATACATGCAGCCGTATCTCCTGAAAGGACCGCCCGGTAAAGACCGCTGAATACCTGATTATCAACAGCCCCCAGAACATCCAGAACATTTTCAAAGGTAAGTTTTTCTTCAAAATGAAATGCTGCACACTGATCCAGAAGACTGAGAGCATCCCGCATGGAACCGTCTGCAGCCTTTGCCACATACCGAAGAGCCTTATCTTCCGCATCCATTCCCTCAGCCTGTGTCAGTTCATGCAGACGCTCCGATATTGTGTCTATGGAAATTCGCTTAAAATCATATCTCTGGCACCGCGACAGAATCGTAATAGGGATTTTATGGACCTCCGTGGTCGCCAGAATAAAAATCACATATGAAGGAGGTTCCTCAAGAGTCTTCAGAAGTGCATTGAACGCACCAATGGACAGCATATGCACCTCATCGATAATATAAACACGATAACGCCCCGCTGTCGGCGGATACTGTACCTGTTCTCTGATATCACGGATATTTTCCACACCGTTGTTGGATGCGGCATCTATCTCTACTACATTAAGAGAAGCCCCTTCCCCTATCTGGCGGCACATTTCGCACTGTCCGCACGGGCTTCCGTCTATGGGATGCTCACAGTTAACCGCCCTGGCAAAAATTTTGGCCACACTTGTCTTTCCCGTTCCCCGGGTTCCGCAAAACAGATATGCATGACCGATCCGCCCGGACACCACCTGGTTTTTCAGCGTTTTGACAATGGAGTCCTGACCTTTGACTTCATCAAATACGGAAGGTCTCCATTTTCTGTATAAAGCTGTATACGACATAGTACTCCCTTTCCTTTTCTGCCGCGCTTACAGCCGGCCGCTTTCCAGGCTGCCTTTACTCATCTCCGAAACTGATTCCCACCGCTTTTGCCTCACGGACAATATCGCTCTGGGGATCAACGGTTTTGAGCTTGCCCGCAATATCTTCGAGCGGCACCTTCTCAATTTTTCCTTTATTCAGCGCAACCATATAACCATACTCTTTTTTGCGTATCAGCTCTGCAGCCTCCGCTCCGAGCCGTGTTGCAATTACTCTGTCATACGGGCAGGGTTCCCCTCCCCTCTGCATATGGCCGGGTACAGTCACACGAATCTCCTGTCCTGTCTTTTCCTGAATCTGGGCTCCCAGTTCATATGCAACCGATGGGTACGAAGGACCTTTTTTCTTCTTTTCCTTCAGTTCTTTTTTGGACAGTGCCGCATCCTCCTTGGAAACAGCTCCCTCTGCCACAGCAAGAATTGTAAAATTCTTTCCGTTTTTGATTCTTCCACGAATCGCATCTACAACCACATTAATGTCATAAGGGATTTCCGGCAGAAGAATGATATCTGCCCCACCGGCAATACCGGCATACAGAGCCAGCCAGCCAACCTTGTGTCCCATAATCTCCACAATAAATACACGGCCATGAGAAGCCGCTGTTGTATGGATGCAGTCAATAGCATTGGTCGCCACATCAAGAGCACTGTGAAAACCGAAAGTCAGATCACTCCCCCAGAGATCATTATCTATTGTCTTTGGAAGAGACACGATGTTCAGTCCTTCCTCACGAAGAAGATTCGCCGTTTTCTGGCTGCCGTTTCCGCCCAGAACCACAAGACATTCCAGCTTCAGCTTATAATAGGTGTGCTTCATGGCCGCCACCTTGTCCAGACCATTTTCATCCGGAGTTCTCATCAGCTTAAAAGGCTGTCTTGATGTCCCCAGGATCGTGCCGCCCCGCGTTAAAATCCCGGAAAAATCTGTGGGCTTCATAACCCGGTAATCCGCATACATCAATCCCTTATACCCGTCTTCGAAGCCCACTATCTCCACATCATCATATATTTTATACAAAGCCTTCGCCACGCCGCGCATGGTTGCATTCAAACTCTGGCAGTCTCCGCCGCTGGTCAGAATACCAATTCGTCTCATAATTGACACATCCTCTCTTCAACACTGCTTTCCATGTTATCAGACTTTCAATATCAGATTATACGATACCCATTTTGTAATTATAATACAATCATTTGTCAGGGGCAAGAAAAAAAATCCTTACAATACACCAAACAGCCCCTTCACACTCCGCCGCCAGAAATCCGCTCTCCTGAAAAACAAAAAGCCCGGGGCAGATACAATCCATCCCGAACATCCTCATCAATACGCCATTATATTTTAAATCCGCACGTCCTGCTTCGAACGCATGCCATAAACGTTACCCTGGCAGTTAACTCGGCCCAGGCTGCCTTGCGGCACACAGAAGTTTCCGCTTAGTGCTGCTGCATTCCTGCCCTGACACGGTTCACAGATTTCTATTGCGCAAGACCCAAGCTTCAACGCCACTTGCAAGGGGCAGCTTCACAGCAAAAACGCCCTCGGCAGAACATCACCCCTGCTATAGCGGATTGCAGGTACAGGGCACCGCTAACTCCCCGGCTGTGCGGAAGATTTATAACTTGTTCTGCTGCCGGAAAACTGTTTTTCCACAAATCCCGGCTCGTTTAGTATACATGGCAGCCCCGGATTTGTCAAGCTCCGTACACTGCCGCATTTTCCAAAAACTTCCATAATGTCATTTCTTCCTTAAAGACTTATTCCACAGGAGTTTTTATCCTTTTTTCTTTCCAGAATATTGCAACCTGAAAGAGAAGTTATTATAATAAAGAATAATATTGATTTACTACTGTAACTCGTCAACATCAGCTTATAGGTTAAGATTGGAGCAGCACTATGGAGAAAAAAAATATTGACTGGGGCAACATCGGCTTCGGCTATATGCCGACAGATTACCGTTACGTATCTATGTACAGAAACGGCGCCTGGGATGAGGGCGTTCTGACGTCCGATCCAAATATTACATTAAACGAATGCGCATGCGTTCTGCAGTATGCGCAGACATGTTTTGAAGGACTTAAAGCATATACAACAGAAGATGGCCATATTGTGACGTTTCGCCCGGATCTCAACGGCGAGCGCATGGAAAATTCAGCAAAGGGTCTCGAAATGCCCCCCTTCCCGAAGGAGCGCTTTGTAGAGGCAGTTGCAAAAGTAGTTGAAGCGAACGCTGCCTACGTACCGCCCTATGGTTCCGGGGCCAGCCTCTATATACGTCCCTACATGTTCGGATTTGATTCAGTTATCGGCGTAAAGCCCGCAAAGGAATATCAGTTCCGTATTTTTACCACGCCTGTAGGCCCCTATTTCAAAGGCGGGGCAAAGCCTATTACCATCCGCGTCAGCGATTTTGACCGGGCAGCCCCCCACGGCACAGGTCATATAAAGGCCGGACTTAATTACGCTATGAGTCTTCATGCCATTGTGGATGCACATGAAAAAGGCTTTGACGAAAATATTTATCTTGATCCCAAAACCAGAACAAAAATAGAAGAAACCGGCGGCGCAAATGTAATTTTCATTACCCGGGACGGAAAACTTATTACCCCCAAGTCTCCGAGTATTCTTCCATCTATCACACGCCGCTCCATTCTTCAGGTTGCCCGCGATTATCTGGGCATGGAAACCGAAGAACGCGAAATACTGTTAGATGAGGTAAAGGATTTTGCAGAGTGCGGTCTGTGCGGTACAGCTGCCGTTATCTCTCCGGTAGGAAAGATCGTAGATCACGGCAAGGAAATCTGCTTCCCCAGCGGTATGGAGAAGATGGGTCCCGTTATCCAGAAGCTCTATGACACTCTTACCGGCATTCAGATGGGACACATCAAAGCTCCCGAAGGCTGGATTAAAGTCATAAAATAATTCACAATATTCATCATTCAAAAATAATTATGCGTGCCGGGCAGGTATCCTTCACATTGCAGATATCTGACCGGCACGCATTTATTTTTCCTCCCCGTCAGCTTCTCCTGAGCTTCTTTCCTTTTTCTGTCGGCGCAGGGCTTTAAAAAAATCCTTAAGCATCCGGGAACATTCCTCTCCAAGAAGTCCTGTCTCTACCTTTACCTGATGATTAAACCCCTTTTCTTCTAATATATTTAAAACTGAACCGGCACACCCCGCTTTCGGGTTCATGGAACCGATACATACTCTGGGAATCCGGGCCTGGACGATCGCCCCCGCACACATGGGACACGGCTCCAGCGTTACATACATCTCACAATTTTCCAGCCTCCAGTCCCCTATTTTGCGGCAGGCCTTGCGGATAGCTGTTATTTCCGCATGCGCCAGGACATTCCTGTCCACCATCCTTCTGTTATATCCTCTTCCGATAATCCGGCCCTCATGGACAATTACGCAGCCAATGGGTACCTCCCCTATTGCCCACGCTTTCTTTGCCTCGCGAATTGCAGCCTTCATGTATTTTTCATCTGCCGTCATTTTCATATGTATTCTCCTTTGCCCCGAACATCCAGTCAGAGTCATTACCAGTATACTTTTTTGCCGGTTTTTTGGCAAGTTGCGGCAATCAGAAAATGATAATATAATAAATACACAGTTCCCCGATACCTGCCCGCTCTGATTTTTACATCATCCGGCTCTGCTCTGCAAATGCAAAACATACAATCTTACCATAAAACTTAGAAAGGATAACGCAATGCTTATAGCTGGTCTTCAAAAAACAACTCTTCTGGACTATCCGGGTCGCCTGGCAGCCACTGTTTTTCTGGGAGGCTGCAATTTCCGATGCCCATACTGCCATAACAGAGAACTTATTTCCCCTCCCTGTTCATCGGAATTTTCCGTTTCCGAAATTCTCTCCTTTCTGAAAAAAAGAAAAAATATTCTTGAAGGAGTCTGCATAACCGGCGGCGAACCTACGCTGGAAAGGGATCTGGAAAATTTTATCCGGGAAATCCGCAGTCTGGGATTCAAAATAAAGCTGGATACCAATGGCTTCCAACCGGATGTACTTATCCATCTGTGCAGAGAAAATTTACTGGACTATGTCGCAATGGATATAAAAGCCGGCAGGGAACACTATTCTGCTGCAGCCGGACTTTCCGATTTTAATCCTGCACCAGTCGAAAAAAGTATCCATTTTCTCCTGAGCGGCGCCGTTCCCTATGAGTTTCGAACCACAGCCGTCAAAGGACTTCACACCGAACAGGATTTTATGGAAATCGGTCCCTGGATCGCAGGAGCCGACGCATATTATATCCAGAATTACAAAACACCCGAGGACTTACCGCGTCCCGGTCTGGAGCCTTTTTCCCGCGATGAACTTCTGCATTTTGCTGCTCTTATCGCTCCCTATGTCCCCGGAGTAAAGCTGAGAGGAGTTGACTGATTTTCCCTTTTCTGCAATGTTGCCGCTTCATTTGCCTCAGGGCGTAACCTGGATATCCGTATACCAGTATCCAAAACGGCTGTCTTTGGGCGGCTGCTTTTTAGAGAGTACAAAATCGGAGAAACCGAACATTGCCGCCATGTATTTCTCATTACTCTGGTAGTGTCCCGGGACTCCCAGAAGATATCGTCCGCTGCCCCCAGGCTGATTCAGTCTTGCAAGAATGAGATATCTGTAATTGTAATATCCATGCAAGAGAAAACTGTTATTTCCATATACCCAGTTTTCCCTGGGTAAAAGTCCGATATCCTGTGGCTTAATTGCCAGAATTTCACATCCGTCGGCATAGTCAAAAGCCAGAATTTTGGGGTAGCGCTTCCTCATGCTTTCCCACAGTTCCCGCTCGCCGGCCACATCAGATACATCCCGCGACGGAGAAGGAATCGCAGATGACGGCAATGCCTCCTGTCCAGAAACCTTCGTACCGTTTTTCTGCTTCTGTCCCCAGTCCGCCCTTAAAAGCTGATGGCGAATACCTTCTCCTGACAAATTATCCAATGTATCACTTTTTATCTGCTCCTGATGTAATACATTTTCTGTTACCCCCTCATCTGCGAGGGCATCATTTGTACATTTCTCCTGCGCTGCACCTCTCTGAAGCCATGGCTGCCGTACCGGCATTTCCGGCTGTGGCTCCTGCACCGGCATCTCCGACGGCTGCGGATCCTGTACCGGCATCTCCGACGGCTGCGGATCCTGTACCGGCATTTCCGGCTGCGGATCCTGTACCGGCATCTCAGGCTGCGGCGGCTCCTGTACCGGCGTCTCCGGCTGCGGCGGCTCCTGTACCGGCATCTCAGGCTGCAGACATGGGGCCTGTTCCGACACAGTTTCTCCCCGGGCCCCCTCTTCCAACACCGCTTCCCTCACACCAGGCTCCATCGCATTTCTGCTCAGGCGATCACGGATTCTCAAAATTCCCAGGGATTCCAGTTCTTCTTTCTCCAGCTCTCTTTCAATTTCCGAAGAAATCGGAAGAGCAGAATTACCGCATCCCGATACGATATCACTTTCATTCTCCGTATCCGTATTTTTTATGGCCTCCCCCTCTTTTTTTTCTTCATCCCGTTCTTTTTCCTGCACATTTTTAGAAGTAACATTTGCCAGCTCCACCTCCGCAGCATGTGCAACCGCATCTTCCCATATAGTCGTGTAAGCCCTCCAGGCACTTTCCGTATCATGAACACTCAGACCACAGCACTCTTCCAGAGTCCGGCCGGAATTTTCTACATTCCGGGCATTTACAACCGTCCGAAATTCCCCCGCTCCACCCCGGGCAAAAAGTGTTCCAATACGGATTTCTTCCCCTCCGGTCAGAAGGTAAACTCCGATAGGATTGCCGCCCACGAATATTTTTTTCACACTTACCATAATGCGGCACTGCGTTCCTCTGGTTTCCAGTTTGGCAAAACCAATATTTTTCCCCTTTATTCCTCCCTCGTACGCATAAATATATGAAATTAACCTCTGGTAGCTAGACATGCTCTCACTCCTTTGCTATCTATTTTATGCTGTCAGAGGTAAAAACTATGACTGGAAATATATTTTTCAGAAATTGTGATTTCCCACCAGAAAGATTTCCGGCAGGCCCGGCAGAACGCCGCAGATTTGTCAGCAGATTTTATTCCCGTTTGCACTCAGTTTAAAAGTCATCCCCAAAACCGAAGCTGCACGGCGGCACATCAGCATGCGCTGAAGAAATATCTCAAAATAATCCATCATGGAACAGATTTTTTCATCCAGCTGAAGTTCCAGTTTGATTACCTTTTTCTCTTTCTGTATATTCAGTGACGCTGAAATTACTGCATAATTAACCCTGTCATGCTTATCAAAAGAGGCCGGATTTGTGTTGCGCACCCTGTTCCGCCTTACATCCGTCTTATCAGCCAGAATAAGAGCCGCTGATATCGGATCAACCGCCACACCTGTATGTTCATCATGCATGCCAATCGCATTCATTATCAGAGCCACATCATCAAACTCCATACCCATTCCTGTTAAGATCCGGCTGGCCAGCAAAGCCCCCGAATGAGCATGATCATTTCGATTGACACAGTTTCCTATATCATGCATATAACCGGCTATTCTTGCCAACTCCACCGTATGTGCATCATACCCCAGCCTTTCCAGAATTCTGGCTGCCGTATCTGCCACTTTGGCCGTGTGAGCCGCTGAGTGATCCGTATATCCCAGCACTCCAAGCGTCGCATTTCCCCGTTCCAGATATGCGTTGATTTCTTTTGATTTTTTTATATCTTTATATGTTATTTTCGCCAAATATCTCTCCCCTTTCAAATATCACGCAGGAAAACATCTCCCCCGGTTCAGGTATCATATCAGATCATACACCTGTAAAAAACGCTTTTTGAGAAAAATATCTGTCAAAAATATGTAAAAAATGGCTTTTACGACCAGTACATACCATGCAAACCCTTTTCGCCGTAAAATTCGCACAAAAAAAGCTCTCCGAAGAATTCGGAAAGCTTTTTGATGCCGGCGACCGGAATCGAACCGGTACGAAGTTTAACCCTCGCAGGATTTTAAGTCCTGTGCGTCTGCCAGTTCCGCCACGCCGGCATGCATATCTGCAACGGCCAAAGGCCAGTGGATGGAGGTGGATTCGAACCACCGAAGCGTGTCGCAACAGATTTACAGTCTGCCCCCTTTGGCCACTCGGGAATC
>CALWSF010000064.1 GCA_944384125.1 uncultured Lachnospiraceae bacterium
CAGGCAAACAGCATCGTCACGGGTATTACGGAAACTACCTTTGCCCCGGATCAGTCAATCACCCGCGAACAGATGGCTGCTATCCTGTACCGTTATGCACAATACAAGGGCTACGACGTAACGGCAAGCAACGATTTGAGCAGCTACACGGATGCTCCCCAGATCAGCGAATACGCAATTACTGCGATGCAGTGGGCAAATGTTGAGGGTTTGATCACGGGCAACACCAACACAACGATCAACCCTAAGGGCAATGCAACCCGTGCAGAAGTGGCTACCATTCTGATGCGTTTCTGCGAGAATATCGCACAGTAAGTAGAGCGGCAAATCTATAATTACACAAAAGGCCGACTGGATAAAACCAGTCGGCCTTTATCTTTTGCGCCGTAAGAAACCATGCGTTGGTTCTGGGAGCACGTCGCCTGACATCGCCCAACACGCTTGAATTTTTCAAACAATTTACACATTGCTACTTTTCGATTTTTCAGCGCAAAGATTATAATTTAGAAAAAAGAGAATGATTTTCTCTCTGTCTGAAAACATAATTGCAAGAAAAAAAGTAAAGAAGATAGTCAGTCGCTCGTATGGAAACTGGCGAAATCAGGAGGGTTAAAAATGAACGGTTTAGATAAAGCACGTGAAAAACTGGAAAAAGTAGGATTTGCAGGGCAGACATTGAATCGGGCAATGGAGCTGCTGGAGCGGACGAATGCTTCCATGCTAAGCAAAATCCTAGTCAAGATGGTAACTAAACGGGGATTAACGCCTTCTATGGCTTTGTATGAGGCCGAGAAAGGTCTGCGGGAAGCCGAGGAAAAACTAGGGTTTTCGTCTGAAAATCGGTCGTGATTCTCTTGACAAACCTTGACGACCTTACCATGTTTTAACTGGATGCATGATTTATGGCGGAAAATCCATTGTATATACATGCAAAAAGCCGGCTGGTTAATAATCCAGTCGGCTTTTGTTGTATTGCAGTGCATGGATGATCGTTGACCCGATCTGTCACCTGTGTTAAAAAAGGCACAGGAGGGAGAAAGCTGAAAGAAGCTGCCAAGAATGTTGGCGCTGATCAGATGGATAATGACCAAGGGGTGGCGGATGAGGACGAAAACGATCAAGCTGACTCGTCATATAGTGAGACGATTACCTCGCATGGACGGATGAATTCTCCGGACAAAGCAGAATCTGAGAGCAATGACGAGGTAAGCGCAGAAGCTGTATTTAGCGAGATGAGCGCCCAGATCGCCAAGCAAGCCGCAGAAGACGGGATGGAACAGGCGGTCGAGACCGCTTTGAAAAATGAGTATACAAACGACCTCAATCTTGCAAGCCAGACATCCCCGCATCGTGGCCGCCCGATCTTTGTCCGCCGTACGCATGAACCAACGGCTTCAGACATAAGTAAGTATGAGCGCGTCCTGAAAGTAGTAAAACCGTACTCCATACAGGCTCAGCGGCGCATTGTCCCCCTCTTGGAGGAACTGAGAAGCGGTAGTGTGGAACGCCATCGTCCCTTCGGACGGACCGTTGAGTCCAAGGACGGATACCGGCCGGACGGGAAGTTCTTCAGCAAGATCAAGCTACCTCAAGACCTTCCCGACATGGCTATTGCGATCCTCGTAGATCAATCCGGCTCTATGCATGGCGCCCGCCTCGATCAAGCCCAGAAAGCAGCAGTCCTGTTGGATGATTTCGCTACTTCTATCGGTATCCCGACTCTGGTAGTTGGGCATAACACGCACAACGCCAGCAAGGATAGGGTAGAAGGCACTGCACTGTACCTCCACGCTTTGTTCGAGCGGGTAAGTAACAAGGATAAGGCGCGGCTTGTCATGATGAAAGCAGATGGCTCTAACCGCGATGGTATGGCCCTCAACGCTGTCTCTGAAATCCTTGCCAAACGGCCCGAGGAGTATAAGATCCTGATCATCATTTCTGATGGATTGCCCAACTCTCAGGATTACGGCGGGGAATTGGCAGAGCAGGATATCCGGAACATTGTGGCTGCGGCCAAACGGAAAGGCGTACAGACCTTTGCAGCAGCTATTGGCTCGTCCAAGGAGAATATCCGTCGGATTTATGGCGAAGGTTTCCTAGACATCACTGATCTGTCTACGTTGCCAAGAAATCTGCTCAAGATTATTTCGAAGCGGATAATTTAATAGTGTATTAACGGACAATAGCCCTACCTGATTAAATCGGGTGGGGCTACTGCCAATTAGGGGATAAATGTCGCATTCTTCGAACCGAAGCAAGAAATTTTACAGAGCGAAAAATAAAAGCGTTTACAAAACCAAAAATACCAAAAATGTAAAAACCTTTTAAGAATTGTGTAAAATGTACAGTAAAACGCCAGATTTTTATTGAAAATATGGATGATTTATGCTAAGTTCGTAGTGGCAAATCTATTATGAACAACAAGGGTAATTCTTATATTGTTGGTTTCACTGGACAATAAAAGAAAACGCTTAAGTTTTGTGGGGTTAAGAAAATATATGAACCCGACTATCTATGATGTAGCGCGACTAACTGGCTTATCTATTGCAACAGTTTCCCGTGCATTTTCCAATCCCGAGCTAGTGCGGGAAAAAACCAGACAAAGAGTCTTTGAAGCAGCAGGAGTTCTCCACTATTCACCTAATGCCATCGCCCAAGCTATGGCACTTCAGCGGACAAACAAGATTGCCTTTCTCATTTGCAAGGAGGGCGCAACAATCTTGGACGAATTCTATGCCGGAATCTGCAACGGTATTATGCGCGCGACGAACCGGCTGGATTATGAACTTGTTATTTCTACAGCAGCAGATTGGAAGTCGGCGGCTGGCACTTCGAAAAACAAGCAAGTAGAGGGCGTGATTCTGGGAGGAAATGCTCGACCAGATATGATATCGGAGTTCCAGAGCCGAAAGGTGTCTGTGGTGCTGGTAAACAACCTCATTCCAGGGCTGGGTGTCCCTTGTGTGGTATCCGACGAATACGGTGGAGTCCGTCAGGCGCTGGAATATCTTATCAATCAGGGTCATCGCAACATTGCTATGCTGGCAGGGCGCTTTTCCCCCTATATCTTAAATGAGCGGTATCGGGCGTTTTCAGAAATCGTCCAAGCGCATGGTCTGCCTGTTGACACTTGCTATATAAAGTTGTGTGACCCTACAGTGGAGGGCGCTGCGGAGGCCTGTCGGGAGCTGTTATCTCGGGAGGATCGCCCCACAGCCATTTTCAGCACCAACGATGTAGTAGCGGTTGGAGCCATGAAAGCAGCCCGACGTCTGGGCCTGCGTATTCCCGAAGACTTGGCAGTAACAGGACTCGATGATAGCTCCGTATGTCGGATGTTAGAGCCGGAGTTGACCTCCGTTCACATCGACTGTTGTGAGATGGGGGAACTAAGCGTGAGGATAATGAAAGAACTGCTATCTGGAGAAAAAGGGGTGCCACAGGTTACGGTAGTTCCTACGGAGCTACAGATCCGGGGCTCCGCCTGAGCAACAGCGGTACAGCGATTCCACAAGAAAATGCCGCCCGCCATGGTGGCAGAAATAGGAGGGCAAGAGAATATGAAAGCGAAAAAACGAATAGGAACGGTGGGGAAAGCTATTGGCTGCGTAGTGCTGCTGATGGTTGCCTTGTTTCCCATCTACTGGCTCATAGCTATGGCCATCCGCCCTACGGAAGAAATGCAGGGGCACATCGCACTGATTCCGGATTCCCTGACCATTGAACATTTTGTCAGCCTGTTTGCTGATAAGGGATTTGGCGAGGCAACAATCAACAGCTTGCAGACTACCCTTAGTTCTCTAGTGCTGTCGTTGTTCGTGGGGATCTGTGCTGCGTACATCTTGGCTAGACGCAGGTTCCGGTTTGGACTAAAAAAGCCCATGACCTACTGGGTGCTACTGGTCCGCGTTCTGCCGCCGGTAGCGTTCACCATTCCCCTGTACACCATGTTCAGCAAGATTGGGCTACTAAATACCAAAATACCCGTGACGTTAGCTTGTGTACTAATCAACGTACCATTGATTATTTGGTTCCTTATCAGTTTTTTTCAAGACCTGCCGGAAGAGGTGGAGGAAAGCGCCAAGGTGGATGGAGCCACAGAGTGGCAACTTTTTGTGCGGATCGTACTGCCTCTGGTGGCGCCAGGCATTGCAGCGGTTGCAATGCTGTCCTTCATGTATGCCTGGAATGAGTACACCTATACCGTGATCTTCACCCGCAGTCCATCCAACTATACGGTGCCTCTGGCATTGTCTGTCCTAAATACAGAGGATAATCTGACTAACTTCGGCTTGGTGGCCGCTGGCGGTGTGGTCTCCGTCATACCCATTACCCTGTTTGTGATCTTTGCACAGAACTACTTGATCAGTGGTCTTTCAAGCGGTGCTGTCAAAGAGTAACAAAATATACGCAATCATGTTCCAAAACTATGAAAAGCGAAAATGTAGGAGGAAAAAAGAAATGAAAAGACTACTGACGTTGGTCCTGGCACTGTCCATGACCCTATCTCTGGCGGCTTGCGGCGGGGGTAACGATGCAGCTGGCGGCACCGGTGAAGATACCGGATCCGGCGAACCTACCAAGATGACCCTGATTCTGCGAGGCGGTGCTTATGGCGAGTCTCTGGAAGCCATGCTGCCCGACTTCGAGGAAGAGCATAATGTAGACATCGAGGTGCAGCTCCTGTCCTTTGATGATCTGCATACCGGTATTGCCTTGGACGCCGAAAATGAGACCGGCACCTATGACCTGTGCATGGTGGACGGCTCCTGGATGGCTGAGTTCACCGCCAACGGCGTTCTGGCAAATTTGAGCGAGATGGGCTATAGCTTCGACGATGACATTATCCCTGCTACCACCGAGATCTGCAAAGTAGGCGACGATATCTATCTCGCTCCCTATTATGGCAACGTGACGGTCATGATGTACAATAAGGAGCTGCTGGAAGCCGCAGGATATGCTCCCGAAGACATTGACTCCTTCGCTGACATCCAGGATATCGCTCAAAAAACCCGGGCGGCGGATCCCAACAAGAATGGTTTCTTGATCCGCGGTGGCAGTGCTGACAACATCCTCTCTGACTTCTTGCCCCACTTGGTAATTCATGGCGGCTGGGTTGTGGACGAGAATAACAACCCCACTGTTGATACTCCTGAGTTCAAAGCGGCTATGGAGGACTATCTGGCACTTTACAATGTAGGTGGCACTCTGGATAAGGACGACATCGTGGCTTCTGTTACCTCCGGCGAGACTGCTATGGCTCAGATCTGGCCCGGCTGGTATACTCCCACCGCTGATGGCACGGCTGACTACACCACCATCCCCACCAAGTTGACGGATGACTCTCAAGCTGTTGACGCTGTGGCTCTTGAGGGCGTATGGTGCATCGGCATTCCTGAAAACGCCCCCAATAAGGATCTGGCTTTGGAACTGCTGGAGTACATCATGAACCCTGAGGTGCAGCTGGCTTCCATTGAACATGACGGTGTTCCGTGCCGCTATAGCTGCCTGACTGACCCAACTGTCCTGGAGACCTATCCGCATCTGGAAACCGTCTGCGGCGCGTTGGAAACCGGCGTATACCGTCCTGTGATCGAAGAGTGGACTCAGTTTACCAACATTCTGGGTACGGAGATGGACAGCATCATCCAAGGTACTAAGACTATGGATGAGGCTCTGGCTAACGCCCAGGAGCAGCTGGAGCAGCTGATGGCTGGCTAACTATTCCCTGCAGACCGTAGTAATACCACCCCAGCGAATATTCATGCGGCCGGGGCGCCGTCACGGCGTCCCGGTTCGTTCATCTTTACGCTCCGAAGATGCTGGGCGAACCCTCCTGAATTTGTGAGGCTATTGTATGAAGAGATATGAAATCAGAAAATTGAATAGCGCAAGCGTAACAACGACCCGGTTTGGAATTAGTATGCTGACGCCCACCATGATCTTACTGCTGGTCATGACGGCGTACCCCATGATCTTCACATTTATTTACAGCTTTACTGATTACAATTATCTGAAAGGCACGGATCAGGCCTCTTTTATCCTTTTCAATAACTATACCAAACTTTTCAATAACGGATATTTCCAGCAGGCAGTTTGGAATACCATCATTTTTACTGTTTTGGCAGTGATTTTGGAGATGGGGTTGGGCCTCCTGATTGCAGTATTTATAAATTCCCTGCGGCGCGGGCAGAAGATCATGCGGACATTGTTGCTTCTGCCTTATCTGTTACCTGCTGTCACGGTGGCTTTGAGCTGGCGGCTGATGCTCTCGTCCAACTATGGAATAGTCAATCAATTCCTGGAAGCCTTGGGGCTGCCAGTCTTCAACTGGTTTATGGACACTAAGACAGCTTTCGCCACGATTTTGGTAATTGACGTGTGGCAGAATGTGCCGTTTGTGTTCCTGCTGCTATACGCCTCTTTGCAATCTGTTTCGGAAAATCAGTATGAGGCGGCGCGGATTGACGGCGCTGGCTTCTTTCAACAGTTCTGGTATGTAACCCTGCCTAACATCAAAAGTAGCTTAGCGTTGTGCGCTCTGCTGCGTACCATTGATACCTTCCGCCTGTTTGAGAAAGTGAATGTACTTACCGGCGGTGGACCGGCAGGTACTACCACAACGATCACGCAGTTCCTCTATACTTACGGGATCAGGTCTCTGGACTTCGGCTTTGGTAGCGCAGGCGCCATTGTTATGACGATCCTGGTGCTGATTCTCTCCAGCTTCTACATCAAACGGGCAATGGGTTGACGCCTATGGAGGGACTGAGACTGACCTTTGTCAACGTGGGCTATGGGGAGGCCATGGTGCTGGAATGTCCGGATCCGTCTTTCCCTGGCAGCACATTTGTGATGGTGATCGATGGCGGCAGCGGTGAGGCGGGGGAATACCAGACCAGCGACACAGGCCGTATCCCGTTGGGCGCCTATCTTGCCCGGCATGGTGTGGATCACATTGATGCAATGGCTGTCACACACATCCATGAGGACCATCTGTGCGGCCTGTTGCCGGTGGTGGAGCATCTGACACCCAGAGCCTTTTGGCAGACTTTGCCGGGGGATTTCTGGAAGCATATGCGCCCGCTGACAATCCCGACTGCAGGGCAGGCCATATCCCGGAGGAAGTTCCTTCAAGCACTCAACGATTATCAAATCATTTGCCGCCGCTTAAAAACAGAGGAATGCTGTAAAAGGACCTTGGCGGCAGGTGTCGTGCTGAACCCGTGCAAGGATCTGACGATCCGGGTGCTGGGGCCGTCAACCATCCGGGCGAAGCATCTGGAAAAGCTCTGCCGGGAATTGTATCAGGAAACGGAAGAGATTGCTTTCTGGCGGCGGTTGGATCAGTTGGACGATGTCATGAACAATTGCAGTCTGATCCTGCGTATAGAATACCGGGGAGTCCGGCTCCTGCTGCCGGGAGACACCAACTACATGGGATACGGTGATCTCACGGGAGAGGATCTTCGGGCAGATTTGTTCAAGGTGGGCCATCATGGTCAGCAGGACGGAATCTCCCGGAACCAGATCCAGCAGATTGCTCCAAAGGCGGTAGTGTGCTGCGGCTCCAGTGACCGACGTTACAACAGTGCAGAGCCGGGTATTTTGCAGATGATGGCAGACAGCGGCGCTACGCTGTACTTTTCCGACTGTCCCCCAAAGCCGGACGGTACAACGCCTCCCTCTCACCAAGCTCTGGTGTTTACGGTGGACGTTGATGGAACATTACATGGATCTTACCTGCCTTAATTTTACAACGAATATTTATTCATCGTATTTTGAAATTTTCACTCGATTCGGCACTCCACAAACTGACGAATTGAGGTAAAAAAGGAGGAATATCCGCTTGGCTTGCGGTGCGGCAGTGTGGAGACCTGTCGCAAATGCGTACCGGACTTTCACCGGACGTGAGGGGGAAGACGCGGAGGCGCTGCTCCCAAAGCCCAGTAACATGGCAGAAGTAATTTTAAGAAATATTAAAAAAGTCTATCCTCACCTGGAACCCAAGAAAAAGAAGAAGGGGGTTGAGGAGAAAAAGACAAACCTCCAGATTACCAATGAGGGCGTGCTGGCAGTCCAGGACTTTAATCTTGACATTGCGGACAAAGAGTTTATCGTGCTAGTAGGTCCTTCCGGCTGCGGCAAGTCCACCACACTGAGAATGATTGCCGGTCTGGAAGACATCAGCGGCGGCGAACTGTACATCGATGGCAAACCTATGAACGACGTGGCGTCTAAAGACCGGGATATTTCCATGGTATTTCAGAACTACGCACTATATCCTCACATGACAGTGCGGGAGAATATAGCCTTCCCACTGAAGCTGCGGAAAGTTGCCAAAGATGAAATTGACCGCCGGGTAAATCAGGCCGCGGAGATCTTGGGTATCACGGAGTATCTGGATCGCAAACCCAAAGCTCTGTCCGGCGGACAGAGACAGCGAGTAGCTATCGGCCGAGCTATTGTTCGAGAGCCCAAAGTGCTACTGATGGACGAGCCCCTGAGTAACCTGGACGCTAAGCTCCGCAACCAAATGCGAGCGGAGATCATCAAGCTGCGCCACCGCATCAACACCACCTTCGTCTACGTCACCCATGACCAGACAGAGGCCATGACGCTTGGTGACCGGATCGTTATCATGAAAGACGGCGTCATCCAGCAGATCGGCACGCCGCAAGAAGTCTTTGATCATCCTGCAAATCTGTTTGTAGCCGGCTTCATCGGAATGCCGCAGATGAACTTTTACAACGCAGAATTGGTGAAAGAGAACGACCGCTATGCCGTGGTACTGGAAAATGTCCGGGTAGAGTTGTCGGATGAGAAGCAGGCTAATCTGGAGAAAAACCAAGTCGCCCCGCAGCCCATTACTTTAGGTGTCCGTCCGGAGCACATTTCAATGGCTTCCGATGCTGCTCAGGCGGTGCATGGTACTGTGGACGTGGCAGAAATGATGGGTTCCGCTGTACACTTGCATGTGAGCGCTTGTGGAACTGACTCTATTGTTATTCTCCAAATGTTAGATCTCCATGCGACCGGTCATTCCATACCCTCTATCGGGGACACATTGAACTTCACTTTCCAAGGTAATGTTGTCCACCTTTTTGATCGGAACACTGCTCAAAACTTGGAGAAGTTTTCTGACTGACGGGCCGCAGTAATCCGCAGCGAAGTAGCATTTCCAGTACTGGATAGGGGAAAGGGTATCGCTCCTTTGTTGAAGACGCTATTGCATGGATGGAATGTTGGGTACATAATTCTCCAGCACGAGACCGAATGTTCATAATGGAAGGAGTTGCACGCAGTTGAGATCATTAAAATGGCTTATTTGTAGCATATGCATGATTGTGTTATCTGGACAAAGCGCCTTTGCAGCCGATGACGCGCTTAATATGACATACCGTGATAATGCGGTTGTTTTATCCGCAACCTCTGGCAATAAGATCCTAGGGGGAACTTTTCAAATTTCAGATTTCTGCATTACCCCCGGCCAAGACCCAGATCAAAAAAACTATATTGGGAAGACAGTCGCATTGGAAGGCAATGAATTCCATTTTCAAGTTGGTCGCAGCGGTTCCGAAGAGGTCGCGGACTGGTTTAATCAACGATTTTCCGGATATAACGATGATAGCTTAAATGGCGACCGGACGACTTTCGACCATACAGCGGGAGAACTCAACTTTGCATTTATGGGAGATCTCGTCCTTGAGGTTTCAACTACTGAATATCCTGGCGGATTATCTGTGACGTTTCCAGATGTTGTTTTTGCGCAGGGCAGTACCTTGTTCAGCAACAACTGGTGGTTCGGACAATTGAAAGGTCAGCATACCTTAGACAGCGATGGCCCTGAGCGGATGCTTGTTATCGGCAATGACGCACACGGAAATACAGTATTTGCATCATTCCAACGTGGCGGAAATGATGTGAATGAGGTAACCCTCTGTGCAATTGCAGCTGTGGAGGACTCACGACAATATGCCCAGATGCTATCAAATGTGCAAGATTCCTTTGCGTCTCTCCCAATTCAGGGAACCCAAGTGAATCTTAGCGGATTTCCTGGAAGCTATGATCCAATTGTGAACCATATTCAGGGCTATGCCCAATATGAGACAACAGATCAGGAATCCTATGTGATTTTAACACATAGCGTTGGAACAGCAGATTATGGTCACATTGTAATCGGCCCGAAAGATGACAATGAGAAATTAGGCTACAAGACCTACTTGAAAAATTGGCAACACCCTGGCGGTATTCAGATCATTGGCGACTACTTGATAGTTCCGAACGAGCAAGAGACGAGCGCAACTATTGCCATGTACGACCTTCGTGCCTTGGCCGTCGGCGAACTCCGACGTGTAGAGTCCTTTGATCTGCAAGTAAACCATAAAGTAGGTGCTTTGGGGATTACCTCCTATGAAAACGAGCATGGCGATATATATTATGTCTTAGTGGCTGCCCATTTGGACGGTGCCAATAGTGTTTACCATGTTTATCAAGCACCTGCCGAAGGTGGCATTGAGTCAGCGGTATTTCAACAAGTTGGCAGTTTTGCGCTCGATAAGGACTTTCAGGGGTTTGGACTTGTCACGGAATCCAGCACAAATCGCATTTATATGATTGGCCTTTGGTCAACTACAGAGGGCGCCTCTTATGCGGACTATGCATATCTATATGAACTGGATACGGACACTTGGAGTATTAGCCAGGAATTGAGTTCACACCATCTTGTAAGCACAGGCGGGGCTGTGGGTGTTATGGGCGTCCATTTCCGATATGGGGCAGGCGTTTCAGTTTCTGAAGAAGGAGAACTAACTATCTCTGCTACAGAACGCAATTCTGTGCTGGGTAGTTCATTAGCAACCAATGAATGGCTCTCGTGACGCGCTCCCCGCACTAAAGTACGGGATCTTACGGCTCGAAAGATAAAAATTCGATAATTTTCAAGATCCGCTGGGCGAGATATACCCAGCGGATTATTTGTCGCCTAAAACCACTCGATAGGCGAGTGTAATAGGTTGCAGTGGTCAGTAGTATTCCGTGCGGGTCTACTTTCGGCATTTCTGAGATTTCTTCATGTGTCGCGTGATCTTCTTCTTTGGGGCTTCCGGCTGCCCGAATTGCTTTGCAAGCTGTGAGTCAGTCGCTGTAGGAATTTCTTCGCCCTGGCTTCCAGCAGCTCGTTGGGACAATTCTGCGATGATTAAAGTATGTTGTAAAAAATTTTCCTTTCGAAGCAAAAAAGAGCAACCGATTTGTGCGATTGCTCTCAGAATTGATAATATAATTTTACAAAAGTTCTAATAGTTCTATATGAATGTGTCCATTTGTCGCTACCACACTGCTGCCTTTTTTCGGCTCAAGAGTTTTTCCCATAAAATCAGTTGCTTTTCCACCTGCTTCTTGAACTAAAAGCATACCAGCGGCATAATCCCATGGATTTAAGTATATCTCGAAATATCCTCCTTGCCTGCCGCAAGCGGTATATGCCAGTTCCAGTGCGCCAGAACCAATCCTACGAACATCTTGACATGGGCCAAATACCCTGCGGAAGCGAGCAAAGTTTTCGTCAGCCAGTTCTCTTTTGGATGTTCCCACTCCAATTATTGTGTCGGATAGTTTTTCTGAGTTAGATACGTGTATGGGGTGTCCATTCAAGAAAGCTCCCTTTCCTTTAATTGCTGTAAACATTTCTTCATGAAAAGGGTCGTATACAATTCCCATAGTAATTTCTTCTTGTTGGCAGAGCGCCAAAGATACAGCACTATGCTGATAATCGTTTATCAAATTTCATGTGCGTACGGGTGTCGTCATACAATCTCCTCTTTGCTTGATCGTTTTGGAATATACGGCTGTGTCCAAAGAATGGCGGAGAGCGAGTTCTACCTCCAGCAGGCGGGATATAATTGCTCGCCAATCGTCGGATAAAATATCCGCCGACAATCGGATTTTTGCTAAAAAAGCAGCCTCATTTCGAGGCCGCTTTTTTACTTGGCAGGAAACTCATATCCCATGCCGGGTATTTGCCATCCCATCTTAATGTGAGTTTGGCGTCATATGTGCCAGCACCATTCTTTTTCGGAATATTCTTCACCGTAATCGGCTTTCCAGCGAGCAGTTTCTTCATTTCTGCTGCCGTGACTCGGTGGTTTTGCAGTGGCGAGAACTTCGTGTTCACTCGGGGGACATAGAACTTGCAGGGTGGATCCGCCTTGTAATTCATGCAGCCGTAACCGGTACGCCCCTCAATGACCTTGCCGCCACAAACAGGGCATGCACCAAGTGTTTCCTTCTGGGCAATGCTTAATTTCCACTTGAGACGGCGTGTAGGCTGGTCAACATCAAGCTGGAGCTGCGCGTTATACGTGCCTTTCCCGTCTTTCCGTGGCGCCTTCTTCACGATAATGCTTTGCCCGGAAAACAGCGCTTTTGCTTCCTTCTCAGTGATCGTGTGTTTGGAAAGGGGCAGGAATTTCGGGTTGTTTGCAGGGAGGTAGCAGTGGCAGGCATCCTCTTCTTTCTTATAATTCTGACAAACAAACCCTTTTGCGATTGTCACCACTGTCCCGCCGCAAACTGGACATACTCCCACAGGCGTATGTGTAGCTGCGTTCTGTCCTTCGTAAGTAACCTTGGGAATGGGGGCGGACAGAAAGCGTTTCACAGACTCGAATACTGAGAGGATCAGATCGTCAGGCTTTGCCCGGCCTTCCTTGATATCTTCCTGCACGGCCCACCATTTGGCGGTGGTATCTGCAAGCCGGAACTCGTCGGGCATGGCATTATAGAGGGCGCGTCCCTTTGGTGTGGAAATCAGTTTCTTGCCATCTTCGCGCAGAAAATCGTTCTTGATCAGCGTACGGATGATGCTTTCACGGGTAGCGGTTGTGCCGATAGAGCCATTTTCGCCTGTGCGTTCCCTGTCCTTTTCGATTAGCAGTTTCTTGGCCTCTGGGTCAACAACATATTTTGCAATACGGGACATATCCTCTTCAAGCGTTGCAATCGTATAGCGGGGCGGTGGTGTAGGCAGGTGTTGCTGGGCGATACCTGCCTGTTACTTTATATGATACTCGTGATATTCATTTTCAAGCGGAGCCGAATCAGTTCAGCTGCCAATCCCGAATATCGGTGTGGTGTATCATATGAAGAAGAAATCAATCAAAGGATTTATAAATTCCCCACGTCACACATCAAAGTGAAAAATCGCAAGAGTTCCTACT
>CALWSF010000065.1 GCA_944384125.1 uncultured Lachnospiraceae bacterium
CACAATAAAACCCTTGCAGCCCAGCTCTACAGCGAGTTTAAGGAGTTCTTCCCGGAGAATGCAGTGGAATATTTTGTATCCTACTACGATTATTATCAGCCGGAGGCATATGTTCCGTCTACAGACACATATATTGAAAAGGATTCATCCATCAATGATGAGATTGACAAGCTGCGCCATTCGGCGACAGCAGCTCTGTCTGAGAGGAATGATGTGATTATTGTGGCGTCTGTGTCGTGTATTTACGGCCTGGGAAGTCCCATTGACTATAAAAAGATGGTTATCTCTCTCAGACCGGGGATGATAAAGGATCGGGATGAGGTTATTCACAAGCTCATTGACATCCAGTATACGAGAAATGATATGGATTTTAAGCGAGGTTCGTTCCGTGTACGCGGGGATGTGCTGGAGATTTATCCTGCATACTCCGGAGGAGATGCGTATCGGGTGGAATTTTTTGGAGATGAAGTGGATCGCATTACGGAAATTGATACTCTGACCGGAGAAATTAAAGCACAGCTTGGGCATATAGCTATTTTCCCGGCTTCCCATTACGTTATTCCCAAGGAAAAAATGGAGCTGGCAGCTCAGAATATTCTGGAAGAGATGCGGGAGCAGGTGGCATATTTTAAAAGTGAGGATAAGCTTCTGGAGGCGCAGAGAATCGCGGAGAGAACCAATTTTGATGTGGAGATGATGCGGGAGACAGGCTTCTGCTCCGGTATCGAAAATTACTCGCGCCATCTGATTGGATCAAAGCCGGGAGAACCTCCCTGCACACTGATGGATTACTTTCCGGATGAATTTCTTGTTATTGTGGACGAGTCGCATATTACTCTGCCTCAGGTGCGGGGAATGTATGCGGGAGACCGCTCCAGAAAGAAAACGCTGGTAGAATACGGTTTTCGCCTTCCGTCAGCTCTCGACAACCGCCCTCTTAATTTTGAAGAGTTTGAGAGCAAGATTGATCAGATTCTGTGTGTTTCTGCCACACCATCATCCTATGAAGCGGAGCATGAGCTTTTGCGGGCTGAGCAGATTATCCGGCCCACGGGCCTTCTGGATCCGCCCATTGAGGTGCGCCCCGTAGAGGGACAGATTGATGATCTTGTATCGGAAGTTAACCGGGAAGTGGCCAGGGGCTTCAAGGTTCTCATTACCACTCTGACAAAAAGAATGGCGGAGGATCTGACGGATTACATGCGCGATGCGGGAATCCGTGTCAAATATCTGCATTCTGATATTGATACGCTGGAACGGGCAGAGATAATACGTGATATGCGGCTTAATGTGTTTGATGTTCTTGTCGGAATCAACCTGCTTCGTGAGGGACTTGATATTCCGGAAATATCTCTGGTGGCGATTCTGGATGCGGACAAAGAGGGCTTTCTGCGTTCAGAAACGTCTCTTATTCAGACAGTTGGGCGTGCAGCGAGAAATTCAGAGGGGCATGTTATTATGTATGCCGACACCATAACGGATTCAATGCGGGCGGCCATTGAGGAAACGGAGCGCAGGCGTTCCATCCAGCAGGCATACAATGAGGAGCACCATATCACTCCGACCACAATAAAGAAAGCGGTTCGTGAACTGATTGTGATTTCTCAGGCGGCTGAGGGAGTGACAAACCGGGTTACCAAAGATCCGGAATCCATGGATCGTGAAGAACTGGATAAACTGATAAAAGAACTCACAAAGAAGATGCACCAGGCTGCTGCGGAGCTGAATTTTGAGGAAGCGGCGCAGCTTCGTGATCGGATGGTTGAGGTAAAGAAAATACGTCTTGAGATGGAGGATGACTGAATAAAAGGAGGATTGCTGCAAAGACAGAAATGACGCTTTATGAAGGGGAGACCGGAAAAAGCTACCGGATTCACAGTATTGTGACGAAAGAGGAACTGGCGGCCCGGCTGCGGGCGCTGGGGATTAGGGAGCATGCGACGACGGTTATTCTCAGCCGGAGAAAAAAAGGTGCAATGATCATCAGTATAAAAGGGACAAGGATGGCTCTGGGAAGAAAGATTGCGGAAGGAATCCGGATCAGGGAGGAGGAGTCGGATGATCATGGAATACCCGCAAAAGAAACGGGCAGGCAAAAGAGAAGAAATGGCATTTGAGGGGGATATGATGCCCCCTCTTTCTGTTGCTCTGATTGGAAATCCCAACTGTGGGAAGACAACTCTTTTTAATGCTCTGACAGGAGAAGAGCGGAAGGTGGGAAACTGGCCGGGAGTTACGGTAGACTGCGGGACAGCAGCCGCATATTTTGGAGACAGGGTCATAGAGTTTGCGGATCTGCCCGGGATATACAGCCTTGATTTCAGCATGTCGGAAGAGCAGGAAACAAAAGAGTGGATACATTCAGGAAGGGCAGATGTAGCTGTAAACGTGATCGATGCGTCTGTTCCGGAAAGAAGTCTTTATCTGACGCAGGAGCTTCTGAAAGAAAAAATTCCGGTTGTTGTGGCACTTAACCGTATGGATGCAGCTGAATCAGCCGGCATATTCATTGATATAAAAAAGCTGTCAGAAGAGCTGGGGAATATTCCGGTCATTGCTGTATGGCCCAGAGAGAAAAGGGGGCTTGGGGAGCTTTCTGAGTCGGCTGTTTCTGTCAGCTCCCATCCGCGCGGAAAAAATCCCAATACGGACATAGAGGACATTATTTTAAAATGTGTCACGAGGAATAAAGAAGAAAGCAGGAGAGAAAAGCTTCTTGATGAATTAACTCTTCATCCTGTCTGGGGAGTTCTGTTTTTTGCATGTGTCATGGCGATCGTATTTTTTGCTGCGTTCGGAGCAGGAAACATTTTCCGGGGGCTTTTGGGGACAGCATTTTCAGGATTTCTGGATATTCTCCGTTCAGGGCTGTGCGAGGCGGGCGTTTATACATGGCTGATATCTCTGCTGATTGACGGAGTGGGAACAGGTGTGGGCAGTGTGCTGGCATTTATCCCGGTTCTGGCGGTTTTGTTTGTGTTGCTTGCAGTGCTGGAAGACAGCGGTTACATGTCCCGGACAGCATATGTTATGAACGGTGCTTTGCGCTTTGCAGGACTGTCGGGGCGCGGATGCCTGCCGCTTCTTCTGGGGTTTGGATGTACAGTTCCTGCTGTCATGGCAGCAAGAATAATGGAAACATGCCGGGCGCGCCGCAGGGTC
This sequence comes from uncultured Lachnospiraceae bacterium, assembly GCA_944384125.1. Classification (GTDB taxonomy): domain Bacteria; phylum Bacillota; class Clostridia; order Lachnospirales; family Lachnospiraceae; genus Otoolea. The sequence continues at coordinate 3,163 of CALWSF010000065.1, forward strand.
ATTCTGATGGCGCCCTATATGTCATGCTCCGCCAGGCTGCCTGTCTATGTGATGCTTGCAGGCGTGTTTTTTCCTGAGCGTTCCGCGATAACAGTGTTTTCACTGTATATGCTGGGAGCAGGGGTGGCTGCAGTTCTGGGACGTTTTTCCTCCTGCATCTGCAGAGAAAGCAGGGAAGACTGGCTGTTGCTGGAAATTCCGCCGTTAAGGCTTCCGGATATCCGGACGGTTTGTAAAAATGTGAGGCAGAGAATGGAGGATTACATATTTAAAGCCGGAACAGTGATTTTTGCCGGCTCTCTTCTTTTGTGGGTACTGTTAAATTTCGGGCCATCAGGTTTCGGAGCAGAAATTCAGGAGAGTTATGCTGCGGTTCTGGGGCGTTTTCTGTCTCCTCTGCTTGCTCCGGCAGGGCTTGACAGATGGCGGATTGCGGCAGCGCTTTTGACGGGGCTGGCGGCGAAAGAGATGATAGTATCCGGTGTTTATGTACTTTATGGAACAGGGGGACTGTGTGACTCCCGGGAACTTTTGACGGCGCTTATAAGCGATGGTTTTGGAGCAGCCAGTGCCCTGTCAATGGCAGTATTCTGCCTGTTATATCCGCCCTGTATGGCGGCAATGGGGGTAATCTGGAGAGAGACGCACTCTGTTCGCAGTTTTTTTTCTGCTCTGTTTGTGCATCTTGCTGTTGCCTGGGGGGCTTCTGTTCTGGTCTATCAGCTTTGCATACGGTTTTAAAAACAGCTCTTCTGCGATTGTATTTTGCGGCTTGTCATGAGAGAGATGGATTGCTACAATAAAAGCGTATCGTTTAATTTTACTGATGACAGGGAGAATACCAGATGGATTATGAGGCGTTGATGGAGATGGCAGTTCAGGCCGGAGAAATCATGCTGATCAGCGGAGCGGAGGTATACCGTGTAGAGGATACAATCGGACGGATTCTGGAAAAATCGGGGCTGGAGAACAGGGATGTTTTTGTTCTGACGACAGGTATTGTGGCTACGCTTTCTGATCCTTGCGTTCCGGCAATCACAGTTGTAAGGCGTGTCAGCAAACGATCCACGAATCTGAACAGGATTGCAAGGGTAAATGATATTTCACGGAGATTCTGCGGCGGACAGATCACGATGGACGAAGCGAGAAAACAGATTAATGACGCAGCAAAGGAAAATCAGTACCGTTTCCGGGAAAAGTTTGTCGGCTATGTGATGGTTACCTGTTTTTTTGCCGTGCTTTTTTCGGGCGGAATCCGGGAGTGCGCGGCTGCCGCTTTTGCAGGCGGTTTTCTGGCTCTGGCTGTTTACGGAACCTCCATGCTGCGTCTTAATGATTTCTGCCAGAATGCAGCCGGTTCTTTTGTGCTGGCACTGACAGCCTCCGCTTTCAGAGAATATATTTTTCCGGGGCTTAATATGGATGCAGTGATTATCAGCGGTATCATGCCTCTTGTTCCGGGGGTAACTTTTACCTCGGCAATTCGCGATACGCTGAACGGAGACTACAGCTCCGGTGTGGCACGGATGGCAGAGGCTGTTGTTGTTGCGCTGGCGGTGGCGTCGGGAGTCGGTGCGGCAATGATGCTTGTCCGGATGATGGGAGGTGCGGTATGAGAGAACTTGCGGTACAGAGTGCAGCCGCTTTTCTTGCGGTGTTTGGATTTTCCATTATTCTTGATGCTCCTAAAAAATATCTATTATATGCAGGTCTGGCCGGGGGGGCCGGATGGCTGGCATATCTTCTCGTTCTCAGTGCTGATATGTCGCTGATTGCAGCGGCTTTTGCCTCCAGTCTGGCAGCTGCTGTTCTGAGTCATCTGTTTGCCAGAGGCCTGAAAGCGCCGGTAACCGTTTTTCTGGTAGCCGGAATTCTTCCTACGGTTCCCGGCGCTTCCATTTACAGATGTGTTTATTATCTGATCCAGGGGACAACGGAGCTGTCGACTTATTACCTGGTTCAGACATTTCAGATAGCCGGTGCGATGGCTATGGCCATTTTTATTGTGGATTCCCTGTTCCGTCTTGTCCTGACCCGGTCAGTGTGGCGGGCGTCGGGAGATAAAGGCAGTTCTGCTCCCGACTGTAGCAGTATACATGATCAGACAGACGATCTTCAGCAGAAACATCTGCCGCATTGATTGTCCGAACCATTTCATTGAGTTCATCAATGGGCAGCGCTTTGCTTTTTGGAGTCAGGAGTACTTCATGGATACTGGAAGGGAGAATGATCAGATCATCATCAACTGATGCTGAAAATGTTTTCAGAACATCCGGATAGAGAAGGCAGGAAGCACCGTTAATACCTTTGTCATTTGTCAGAACGTGGAGATTGACAGGAGGGAAAGGTACAGGAACTTCCGGTTCCCATTCGCTCATCTGCGAGATGGCTTCCTCAATGGGGGTAATCCGGCAGGGAAGCAGCCTGGGCGTATTTGCCTCAGCCAGCTGAATAAGCTGCTCCGGCGTTATATCCCAGAGCTTCAGGTGTTCATGGTGTATAAGGGCTGTCATCTGTCCCTCCTGGCTTTCGCTTACGATCAGATAAAAAACGACAGCGAGGTCAAAATAGCGGTAATGAGGGACGGAGGACAGAAGGATTGCATTGTCGCCGGCATTGATGAGTTTGTAGGCAATCCGGCCGCTGACAGATTCAAAGTGACGGAGTTCTTCCCCCAGTTCACTGGGAACAATGGGTGCTTCCTCATACAGAAGCAGGATCTGTTCGGTAATGGAAGTAAGGGGAAGACCTTTTTCTGCCTCATCATAATAGGCGTTCAGGTAGACAGTCGGAGACAGTGTGGAAGCCGGAGATGAGATTGTAAGGCCATCAAGCAAAAGGCCATTGTTTTTCAGAACGCGCTGAAGTGATACCCGGGCCCGGTTTCCAAGACGGTTTTGAACCATTGTGTGAATTGTTTCAAGAAAAGTTTCGTATACCATAGACAGGTACCTCCTGAGATGTATTATGTCAACTGCCAGGGCAGCTGCATGCAGATATGGATAGAGAAATGAATAGATTAAAGACAATATGACCCAGTCATTGCGTTATGTGTTTTGGCTGATGTTGTACGCTGCTTTAAGATTGCAGAAATAAAAATATAAGGGAATATTGTTGAAGTTAAAGAATTAATTTTTAGAAAAGCCACTGATGAGGCAGAAGATTTTGCCGTTTAGAATGTATGGGCTGGTAATAATTATAGCGAAAGAGACGTTGATTTTCAAGAAAAAAATACATAAATAATATTGGAAGTTCAATAAAAAAACAGAAAATATCAAACAAATACGCAAATATATACTGAATATAAAAGTTTATACAAATAATAGAAAAATAATTTTTGAAATTTTAAAATAAAGTATTGACAAAATGCGCGTGAGGGGATATAATAAAGACATCAAAAGGAAAGAAAAAGAAATTAATATAAAGGAGGTTGATTCCACCGAAACAGTTAAACTCGTCTGATTAATTAGATTAATCGGACATAGGAAAACAACAACCTGAACAGTTAATCAAACAAAAGTCTATATAAATATCGATGAACAGAATTCGGTTTAGTAATATGACGAGAAAGTATTATTAAAAAGAACAGATTCGGAGAAGAGAATAGATAAGAAGGAAGTAAGGAAATAAAGGTGTTTGATGAGACGAGAAAGGGTTGTTGGAGAAAAAATTTAATAATAGATGTCACTGGTAAATGTAAGTGAGGTACAAACCAATGGACGAAGTAGTTTGAAAGGGTATCGATAAAATGTATAATTTATCGATACCCTTTCTCTTTCGATAATTATTAACGGGTTTTAACGTCCCGTAAGTTATATCTGTTTTATGTCGGAATTTCAGAAGGGACAATTCCCTGCAGTGCAAAGGATGGAGTATATTCTTCCCGTGCACTGCTTCTTTTTTGCATAAATCCGTCGGTAAGTCCCAGAGATATGGCGGCTTCCACAACTTTTTCATATTCGTAAGTGGTAATGCGGCGATTGATCTCCGGATAGCGGCTGCTCTGATAACAGGGGGTGTACTGACTGAGAAGACTGATAAGAAAATGGCCGGCGGGAAGAGAACTGTGCATCCAGTTAAGGAGGCGTATGGAATCTTCTCTGTGTCCGGGGAGTACCATATGGCGTATGATAACACCCTTCTTCATAATGCGGCAGCTTTTTGTTCCATCAGAAAATGTTTCAAATACGGGGGGACCTGAAAGCTCGATCATTCGCCTGACAGCTGCAGATGCATAAATAAAATAATCCTGTGCGCCGGAATAGCGCTGTGACAACTGCTCGGAACGGTATTTCAGATCCGGAAGCCATATGTCAATGAAAGGGGAAAGCGCATCAACAGTGTCTTCTGTTTCATATCCGCCGCAGTTGTAAACAACGGGAATGGAGAGATACGGTCGGGCCAGCTGCAGGGATTCCAGTACATCCGGAAGGTACTGTGTGGGTGTTACCAGATTAATGTTGTGAGCCCCCTGTGCTTCCAGCTCCTGATATATTTGAGAGAGGCGCCCGGCTGTTACGGCTGTTCCGAATCCTTCGCTGCTGATAGTGTAATTCTGGCAAAAGCAGCAGCGGAGAGTACAGCCGGAAAAAAAGACAGTGCCGCTGCCATTCAGTCCGCTTATGCAGGGTTCTTCCCAGAAGTGCAGGGCGGCACGGGCAGCATGGGCACCGGCCGGGCTCTGGCAGTAGCCGGTTGATATCCGGCGGTTGACTTTGCAGTTTCTGGGGCAAAAGCGGCAGGATTCATATGAAAAACGGTGGGATTTCATTTCCTTCCTCCTATTGACAGGTAAGTGTTTTGCGAATAGAATTGAACTGCTGCCTGAGAACGGCAGATGCTGGCTGGCGCGGACAGGCAGTGCCAGAACAGTATATCAGGAAAAGGGACGGATTCGCAAGTGAAACCGAAGAGAGATTATGAATGAAATAATGAGTGAAAGAAAAGAAGATGGTATACCGAATGACAGAAGTATACCGGGATATGTGTTCCCGAAAACCATTCCCGTGATGGTCGGTTATCTGTTTCTGGGGACGGCCTACGGTGTCCTGATGAGTGTAAACGGATATGGAGTGGGATGGGCAGTTGCGACCAGTGTTATTGTTTATGCCGGAAGTCTTCAATATGTTGGGATTAATCTGCTGTTGTCGGCGGTAAGTCCGGTGGCAGCTTTTTTGATGGCACTGATGGTTAATGCGCGCCATCTGTTTTACGGAATTTCCATGCTGGGAAAATACCGCAATACGGGAAAGGAGAAGCCCTATCTGATATTTGGTCTTACAGATGAGACGTTTTCCATTGTCTGCAGCGAAAAAATATCCGGGAATGTGCAGAAAGGACGTGTGTATTTCTGGATTACATTTCTTGATCAGTGTTATTGGGTGGCCGGTACGCTTGTCGGGGTGGCAGCCGGAAGTATAATTGAATTCAATACAGCGGGGCTGGATTTTGCCCTTACGGCACTGTTTGTAATGATTTTTACAGAGCAGTGGCTTACCTGCTCCTGCCGGTGGCCGGCAGCGGCGGGAGTACTGTGTTCTGTTATCTGTCTGGTAATCTTTGGCCAGGATGCATTTATTATTCCTGCCATGGCAGCTATACTTGGTGTTGTGACAGCCGGATACCGAAAGGAGAAGCATGCACATGAACAATAGTCAGATTCTGTGGATTACGGCAGCCATGGCGGCAGGAACGGTAATCACACGTTTTCTTCCGTTTCTTCTGTTCCCTCAGGGAAAAAAATTCCGGGATATGTGGAATATCTGGGGCGTGTGCTTCCCTATTCAACCATGGGCCTTCTTGTTGTCTACTGCCTGAAGGGAGTTACGCCTTTTGCATGGCCTTTTGGCGTTCCGGAATTTACGGCATCGGCTGCAGTAGTGGTTCTCCATGTCTGGAAAAGAAATTCTCTTTTAAGCATTGGTGCCGGTACATTTTTATATATGTTTCTGATTCAGACAGTGTTTTCCTGAAATGGCACCGGCTGTTTTCCGGAACACAAAAATGTGCTGTAGAAATATTTACAGGAACTGCCGGATTAAAGACCAGGAATTTTTCAGACGTTCCATGGAAAAACCGGCATTGGCCGGGCTGGTTGAGGGCAGCCTGACTGCCTGTATTCCGGTTTGCGGCAGACAGTACTTATCATAGAGTTTTGCGGATACGCCCCCATTTGTGAATATGGCGCGGATATCAGCCGTTTTCAGAATGGGGCGAAGATCGTTGGGTACAGCGTTGCGTATGGAGCTGTCACTGGAACCTTCTATGTCGCAGCTTGCAATTACGTCCCAGACAGCAATCCGGTTTCGCAGAAGAAAACTTTTTTTATTCTCAACAGAACCGGGGACCGGTTCATCAAGCAGCTGCGCCAGAAGCGGCCAGAATCTGTTTTGAGGATGTCCGTAAAAAAAGAGTGATTCCCTTGATTTGACGGAGGGAAATGATCCCAGAATCAGAATTCGGGAATTCCTGTCATAAACGGGCTGTATGGAATGTATCAGATGCTGAAGCATTGATTAATCTCTCCCTGTGTTTATTCTCAGACCTGTCTCTGTTTGTCCTTTTTTCAGTATATCATATTATTTCAGTTTTTTTATAGCATTTTAATATTTTCGGTTCTTGATTTATAGGAAATGTGACACTATAATGGTATAGAATACGCTTTCTGCAGATGTATCTGTTGAGAACAGAAAACTGTCGGGAGCGAATACTTATCACGAAGCATCCGGAGCTGCACGCGGACGTCTGATTCCGGATTCAGAATGGAGAACAGACATATATGGACAACAATAACAATCAGAATAAAAACGGAAAGAATCGCAGAGGCGGACAGAATTATCTCGTGCTTTTCATTACCATGATATTTACACTGTTCTGTGTCGGTATGATGCATAATCTCTGGCAGAACAGCAGGACAGTGATAATTCCTTACAGTGAATTCAATCAGATGCTGAAGGATGGCGAGGTAGAGTCTGTTGTGGTCAGCGGAAACAAGATTCAGATTACGCCTAAATCTGATTCTGGAAAATATACGGGAAGTCAGGATAAATATGGTCTTATCGGAATTGAGTATTATACGGTTCCCATGAATGATCCCGATCTGCAGAAAAAACTGGACGAGGCAGGCGTGACGAAGTACGAGCAGGCCCAGGTTGATGCTACGGGAAGTCTTCTGGTTCTTCTGCTGGAGTGGGTGCTCCCCATAGCGGCTATGCTGCTGCTGTTTAACTTTATGATGAAAAGAATGGGCGGCGGAGGCGGCATCATGGGTGTCGGAAAGAGCAACGCCAAAGTTTACGTTCAGAAAGAGACAGGAGTTACATTTAAAGATGTTGCCGGAGAGGATGAGGCAAAGGAATCTCTGACCGAGATCGTGGATTTCCTTCACAACCCGGGAAAATATACGAAAATCGGAGCAAAGCTGCCGAAGGGTGCTCTTCTTGTAGGCCCTCCCGGAACGGGAAAGACGCTTCTGGCAAAGGCGGTTGCCGGAGAGGCAAAAGTTCCTTTCTATTCTCTGTCAGGATCAGATTTTGTTGAGATGTTTGTGGGTGTTGGTGCATCACGTGTGCGTGATCTCTTTAAACAGGCACAGCAGTCGGCACCCTGTATTATTTTTATTGACGAGGTGGATGCAATCGGAAAGAGCAGGGATTCGCGTCTGGGAGGAAATGACGAGAGGGAGCAGACGCTTAATCAGCTTCTTTCAGAGATGGACGGATTCGATTCATCCAAGGGACTTCTGGTTATGGCGGCGACTAACCGTCCGGAGATTCTGGATCCGGCGCTGCTGCGTCCCGGCCGGTTTGACCGGAGAATCATTGTTGATAAGCCGGATCTGAAGGGACGTATCCAGATACTGAAGGTGCATTCCAAGGATGTCAAGCTGGATGAGACGGTCAACTTTGAAGAAATTGCTCTTGCTACTTCCGGTGCTGTTGGTGCGGATCTGGCAAACATGATGAATGAAGCTGCGATCACGGCTGTTAAAAACGGAAGGAATGCAGTTTCTCAGAAGGATCTGTTTGAATCTGTGGAACTTGTGCTGGTGGGAAAGGAAAAGAAGGATCGCATTCTCAGCAAAGAAGAGCGAAGGATAGTTTCCTACCATGAAGTAGGGCATGCTCTTGTCAGCGCTCTGCAGAAGGATGCGGAGCCGGTTCAGAAGATTACCATTGTTCCAAGAACAATGGGAGCTCTGGGATATGTAATGCAGGTTCCTGAGGAAGAAAAGTTTTTAAATACAGAAAAGGAAATCCGGGCCATGCTGGTAGGATATCTGGCCGGACGTGCTGCGGAGGAAATAGTATTTGATACGGTTACAACCGGAGCTGCAAATGATATTGAGAAGGCGACAAGGATTGCCCGTGCTATGATCACACAGTACGGTATGTCAAAGAAATTTGGCCTTATGGGCCTGGAAAGCCGTGAAAATCAGTATCTGAATGGCAGAACAGTACTCAACTGCAGTGATATGACAGCGGCCGAGATTGACCAGGAGGTTATGAAGATCCTGAAAGATTCCTATGAAGAGGCAAAACGCCTTCTGACGGAAAACAGGGATGCACTTGATAAAATTGCCGATTTCCTGATTGAAAAGGAGACAATTACCGGCAAGGAATTCATGAAGATATTCCGTGAAGTGAAGGGAATTCCCGAACCGGAGGAGAAAGCTCCGAAGGCGGAGGAGGCAGAGCCAGGTAAAGAAGGAGTTTCCGGGACAGAAGAACATGTTCCTGCAGAGACACAGACAGTTCAGGAAACAGAGGAATCTGTATCCCAGGTGTCAGACACAGCAGAGAAAACGGAAAAGCCGGCCGGGGAGGAGACGATCTGCCAGGAGGCTGAGCAGGAAACACAGGAAGAACTCAAAGATAAAGAATAACATTTGTCTGCCGGGTTTGGGGCATATTCCAGATCAGAAATGATCTGGGATATGCTCTTTTTGTATCACAGTAAAAATAAACCCCCTGCTATGCAGGGGGAGGAAAGATCTTTAGATATAAGTATGAACTCCTGTGCTAAACTTAAAAGTGGGTCTGCAAACCACAAATAAAATAGCACAGGAGGTCCTCAAAATGGACATAAACAGTTTAGCCCATACAAAGTGGGAATGCAAGTATCATATCGTTTTTGCACCAAAATATCGCCGCCAGGTAATTTATAAGGATATAAAAGCAGATGTAGGACAGATATTAGGTACATTATGCAGAAGGAAAGGAATTGAAATCATCGAAGCGGAATGTATGCCGGATCATATTCACATGCTGGTAAGAATCCCGCCCAAATATTCAGTATCAGAAATAGTAGGATATTTAAAAGGAAAAAGTTCATTAATGATATTCGAAAAGCATGCAAATTTAAAGTATAAATACGGAAATCGTCATTTCTGGTGCCGAGGGTATTACGTGGATACCGTGGGGAAGAATACTGCAGCAATCAAAGCATACATCCAGAATCAGATCAAAGAAGATCTGGAATATGATCAGATGACATTAGTAGAGTACATAGACCCGTTTACGGGCAATGTCGTCAACTTAAGTGTTATGCAGGTGTTTTTTTGAAATTCAATGGGATGGATTATTTATTTTTT
>CALWSF010000066.1 GCA_944384125.1 uncultured Lachnospiraceae bacterium
GATAGGGCAGAGGTGGAAGTGCAGTAATGTATGAAGCTGACTGTTACTAATCGGTCGAGGGCTTAACCAAGAGGTTGAAGGATAGGAAAGAAGAACGGATGAATTTCAATATGTGGTTTTGAGGGTATATGCCTCAGATATATTCCTCGATAGCTCAGTCGGTAGAGCACGCGGCTGTTAACCGCGCTGTCGTAGGTTCGAGTCCTACTCGGGGAGTTTATGAATAATTCGTATTAAAAAGCATATAATAAATTATCGGGCCCCATGGTCAAGCGGTTAAGACATCGCCCTTTCACGGCGGTAACACGAGTTCGAATCTCGTTGGGGTCATTCAGGCGACATAGCCAAGTGGTAAGGCGTGGGTCTGCAACACCCTGATCACCAGTTCGAATCTGGTTGTCGCCTCTTTAAAACCCTAGTAAACACTAGGGTTTTATTTTTTTGTGTTGCATTTCGTGTTGCATCATTTCTGTGAAATGGGAATTTGCTATCATGTTCATTGCCTGTTCCTGTTGGTCCATAGTATGTCTATAGACGGCTTTTAGAATCCCATCATTTTGCCATCCGCCGCGTTGCATGATATAGGCATCCGGAATTCCCAATGCATGCTGAATAGATGCGCAGTAATGGCGGAGATCATGGAAGCGAAAATGAGGCACTCCGGATCTCTTTATCAATCTTCTGAATCTACATGTTAGAGCGTCTGGATTCAGGTCTGTTATGGTTCCCGTTTTTTGCGCAAGAAGTTCAGCAACAAAATCAGGAAATTCTATATACCTGTCTCCAGAATAAGTTTTAGGGGATTTTATGATCCATTGCCTGTCTGGGCCGAGAACCATGTTTCTTCGGACATGTACTGTATTGCCGTTGATGCAGTCAGCTCTCAGTGCACATATCTCCCCGCGTCGCATTGGGCCAAATGCCGCAAGCATAATCGGCAGTTCTAGTTCAGTATTTCGCGCCAGTTTGATGATAGTGGATACATCATTATCAGAAGGGATGTAGATGTCAGACCGAATGCGCTTTGGTAATACTGTATTAAGAGCGAAATCCGGACGCTCTTGCTTCAGTACGGCAGATATTAAGCCGTGATTATCCCGTACAGTTTTGGGCGAGTGAGTGACAGCATTATCATTCACAAATTTTTGTATGATATCCTGGTTTATATCAGATATCTTTATATCTAACAAAGGCTTTAAATCGGTATGCTGTATTCTTCTGTAATTTACTATAGTTCTTGGAGACGATACATTCTCCCGCATTAAGATGTATTTTTCTAAAGCCTGTCCAAAGGTTTTGTCAGATCGGTATATTTGCTTTTTGGTAAGAGCAAATTCAGCTGCCATATATTCCGCTTCTTTTTTTGTTCTGGCTGTGAAAGATTCATAATGTCTTTTTCCATCAGAGTCTGTATAGTCATATACCAGACATCTCCAATTTCCAGATTTCAATTTTTTTGCTTTTGCCATAATATCATCCTCCAAAAATCAGGGTATAAAAAATACGCCTCTTGCAAGGGCGCTTCAAGAATGATATACTGTAATCCTGATACATATATCTTCTGGAGCACATCCGGCAAGAGAAAATTTATGTGAAAGCCGTTCCTGGTTGCCGCCAGGGGCGGTTTTTCATGTTTTTTTAATAGCTTCTGGTATCTTGACAAAATTAAGGCATATTATTATACTACAAATAAGTTAACTCGTGAAGGATAAGGCTGGGTTCCTGAATAGGAGTAGGTCGTAAGACTTAGAATTCCTTTGCCCCTGGGGTTAGCTTATTTTTTTATGTTATCTAATATATTTTTAAATTTCTGATGCATCCGGCTCGGCGGTGCCATGTCATAAAGCTGGCCGTCGATCTGCTCCGCCTAGTGTTCTTCCGGGATGTTCCAGTAATCTTCGGAGGCGTAGCGGTGTTCTCTTAGTAATGACATGGGATCACGTCCTTTTTATAAAATAAAAATGGATGTTGCTATATAAGCGGTTACCACACAGGCAACTTATGTTTCAAACATTCACACGCTTATATAGGCTTACACACCCATCTACAAACATTATATTCCTTTGTACCTACACTATACCAGTAGAACAAGAAAAAATCAAGTTTATTTATAAAATTTTCTCTTATAGTGTATGGGTGTATAAATTTTGAATCATTTCCCAAAATTTTTCCAAGGAAAATGGCTGGTATACATTATTTGGTTGTCAAACAAATCAGAATAAATTGTATTACCATATTCATATTTTGTATATAAAGCGTTTGCAATGTAATCTGCTGCCTGAACAATATATGCGTTTGAAGCATCAGAATCAAGATATTTTATGTTCAATTTAATGCATAACTCTCTTTCATACAAAAGATATAACTTTATATAATCAGAAAATGAATTTGCTGATGCAACTTTGGTTGTATGATTATCGCAAATAATATTGATTGTATTCCCGTTATCTTTTTCAGATATAAATTTTTCGATAATTAATCGCATCAAGTAGTTATAGAATATATTTTTTTCTTCCAGGAGTTTTGGACGTACATGTTGTAAATCAGCAACTATGTATCCGATGTTTATATTTTTTCGAGCAATACATTCTAACAAATGGTACTTGATGCAGGGATAAGCATCTTTTGCTTTTATTTCATTTGCATGTAAGGATGAAAGTTCTGGAAATAACTTTCGAGCTATCCCCAATTTCTTATGCATAATATTGTGAAGGGCTTTATAATCAAAGGTATCAATACAGGCAATGACAAAATAACGTCCCTGTGCTCCCAAATTCCCTGATTCATCAAAAATAAGATATCGTTCTTGGTCCATATGGAGCTTCCTTATTTGTAGTTTTTTATTTTATCCTCAATTCAATCAATTCTTTTGGATATCCCCGCATATGTGTTTCTGACTTAGTTCTATCTCTATCTCATAGAAAAATATTCGTACACCTGAAGCACAGGTTCAAACTGGATAAAATGGTTGTTTACCATCACACCTGTCCCATAAATCTGTCTATAGCATTCCAGAGCATCCGTTAAAGTATTCTCTGATATTCCCAAATATTCAGCAATTTCATAACGGTTGGTGCAGTGATTTTGGAAAGCATTCAAAATCCCAATTAGCCCTATTCTTTTATTGTAAGACCAGAGGCGGGCTGTTCGTTCCTGCTTACGGGCGTTTACAGTATCCTGTTTCAAAATATTTCCAACGCTAGTATAATGATGGCCTAATTCTTCGGCAATTGTATCAGCGGTTTTGGATGAAACCATCCCTTCTTTTATCGCAATGGATCCATCTATATAAAGACCACATAAGCGTTCACTGTTAAAATTTACATAATCAATGGTAATTCCGTTATCGCAAGCTTCTTGTTCAAGTTGTTCTTTGTCAGTCACTGTTATCAGCTCCTACTATTTATTACGTCTGTTCTTAACGAATTCGGCATAGGCACGGATATCGTCTAATTCATCCTCTGTAAAATCATTACCATCAAAATGGGCGGCAATAGTAGGAGAATATGGAATATCATCAAAGTCATTTAACGTAAGTCCCAACACTCTTGCAATGGCTTTTAAAGTTTCCAATTTAGGATCCTTTGTCGCCCCACTTAATATTTTATTTAGTGTTCCAACGGGTACACCAGATAATTTTGATAATTCTTCAGTAGTGAGTCCGCTTCTTTTTTTATATTCATTAATTTTTTCAAGTCCCATAGTAATCCTCCATCATGGAAATATTTTACCGCTAATTATCAATTAAGTCAATTGTTTTTACCGTTGTTTATAATTATTTTACCGCAAACGGTTGACATTTACCGTTGAAGGATGTATTATATAGCTGCAGCAACCGTTGACGGTTAGAAAGGAGTTTACCAATGCACAGGATTTTAAGAGCAGAAATGGTGAAATGTAATAGAACCATTTTACAGTTGGCTTCAGAAATGGGAATATCTGAAAAAACTTTAAGAAATAAAATTAATGGAGATACAGATTTTACTCTTCCAGAAGCCCAAACCATAAGAAGGCTTCTTGGCACAAAGCTTACGCTAGATGAGTTATTTGAAGTAGAAGAAAAAGAGCATAGAGCATGACCGTTGAGGAGTTGCTGAAGTAGGGAGTAAGTTGAAAAAGGGGAGATTGCAGTATGATTCAACAATATGTTTATAGTGTCATCCGCGAATATCCTGACGGTAGTAGGGGCAAGAGAGAAAAGAAATTTTACAGTTTTAAAAATAGTTTGGTAGTCGGAGGTTTATATGTCCATTTGGGGAAGGGATTTCCTGGTATGCAGCGCGTAGTGCGAATGATTACGCAGGAAATTCCTGAATAAAGAAAGGAGAGTGATGGAATGCCGAAGCTGAAGCCAACACAGACGGAGGAGGCCAGTCGGATAGTTCGGGCATGTATTACCGGAAATATGGAACTTCATGCTGTAAATGAGGATTTACTTGCTACAAAGATGGGAGTAACGAAACGGACGGTGCAAAACCGACATGACAGGCCGGAGAATTTTACTCTTGGAGAATTATGGGCACTGTCCAGGACGATTAAACTGACGCCGATCCAGGCGGCGAGTATCGTATTAGGGAGGAGTCTGACGAGCGGAGAAATAAAAGAATTTTTGATGCTGTAAGAGGTATTTTGCTGAGAAAGAAAAGGGAGCACTCTATCAGAAAGAGGCAAATACCTGGGTGTGAGCATTGAAACTCCGCTGGGAGACAAAGAGATAGGGGGGCAGAAAGGCAATAAAATGACGAATAGACATAAGGCGTTTTATAAAATCAAAGAGTGGATAAGTAATATTGGAGAAATAATAGCTGTGATTCTACTTTGGTTTGCATTCAGCTTATGCGATTTTTTCAAAAAGAATGAAGAAATACTGTCATGGGTAGCGCCGATTATTTCTTCAATCATTGCAACAATAGTTATTTCAAAAATCTATTCATAATGATGGTTGTAATAATTGAGACAATGATAGGGACTAAGATAGAACGAACCATAAAATGAATAGCTTCTTCGATAAAAAACTGGATGGGATGAATGCCATAATGTGTCATATGAAAATAGCATTTATTTGATTCAAAGCAAATGCATTTTTTATCAGAAAGAGCGGAAAGGATAGCGTTTATTTCACGTTCATATTTTTGATAGTCATAATATTTTGATAAATCATGCAGCAGGCAAATTTGAGTATGCCCATCTATTAAGCACATGGTTTCGTCACTGTTATTTGATAGTTTTTTGAGATTCCATAGAAGACAGAAACATTGAATACTCATATTTTTAGGCTACCTTTCTGTTAGATAGAGAAATTATAACATGAATGGATGCTCAAATCTATAAAGGGGAGAAAAATGCGGAGAGATAATATTGCACGCACAGAAGCGGTTCGGCTTTTCCGGGAGCTTTGTAAAGAACGGGAGGACAGACGATTCTGGGAGCAGGCGACATTGGCTGTGAGCTGTGTGGCGGCTATGATGACAGGAATTTTATTAGCAGTAGTATCAGTTACTGGGATGCTGTGAGAGAAGGCGTACTTTTTAATTATTAAAGAAATAAGTGTGAATTGAAGAAGGGGAGGTCGCAGCATGATTCAACAATATGTTTATAGTGTCATTCGCGAATATCCTGACGGTAGCAGGGGCAAGAGAAAAAAGAAATTTTGCAGTTTTGAGGATAGTTTGAGGGTCGGAGGTCTATATGTTCATTTGGGGCCGGGATTCCCGGGAATGCAGCGGGTGGTGGGAATGATTACGCAGGAGATTCCCGAATAAAGAAAGACAGGAGGTGTGAAAGAGTGAGAGAAAATCGATATTATGAACTCCGCCTGCGCCGGGAATTGCGGATGGAGCGGGAAGATAGACGGTTTTGGGAGCAGGCGGCTTTAGTATTGAGCTGTGTGGCGGCTATGATGACGGGAGCTTTATTGGCAGTAGTATCGGCCGTAGGGATGTTTTGAGAGGTGTAGAGAATGAGTTATTTTAACACATGCCCTAAATGCGGGGCGCATCTGGATCCTTGTGAACAGTGTGATTGCCAAAAGGAGAATTATGAATCAGGAAGAGAAGATAGAGATTTTATTATCCAGCATTCAGTCGGATATAGTGATTCCGGACGGGCAGGAGCAGGCACTTCGTATGGCGCTGATAGACGGGCTTCTGAAACTTGCAAAACTGGATGCAGAATATAGAAAGTCGTCGTCTCCATTTCGCTATTATCCGGTTGAGTTGATCAAGGAGGGATTCGCTGTATGGAATTGTGGCGGATTTGATTGTGTAAAAAACAAAGGACATGCCATTATGGCCGCAGGATATGATGGGACTCTTTTAAAAGTCATACAAACAAAAAAAGAGAAAAATGGGAGGCACACACTATGTCTGGTGTATCAGGGATGCTTTCTGGCTGAGGCGAATTCCTTTAGGGATGGAAGTGTTTTGGTAAATTTGTATCAGATAGTTGGATTTGTCTCAAAAGCCGGAGGAGGTTTTGAGGCAAAATGTAAATGCTTATATAACTCTGGCCCAAGATTTGTAAGTACGAAAATGGCAGATGAGTGGATTGATAGGCTGTCAGGATTGATAGAATCTGTAAGTTATATGTCATTGAAAGAGGATAATGTATCAACGGATTATAGGTGGTAGAGATGGAAAATTATACAGCAGAAATAAGCCGGATATCTGCAGATTCGGCAGCAGGACAAGACAAGGCTGTTCTGCAGATTGTGATAGACGATCCGGTGGCACGCATCATCCGCCGCCGCGGAGTCCGCCATGTGGCTTTGGGAATTGAGGATGGCCGCCGGATTACGCCCCTGCAGCAGCGGAAAGCCTATGCGATGCTGCGGGATATTGGCGAGTATACCGGATATCCCGTGGAGGCGATGAAGCAAATCATGAAGGTGGAGCATATGATGCGCACCGGAGACTTCGAATATTTTTCCTTGGCAAACTGCTCTATTACAAAAGCCAGGGAATACATCAATACACTAATGGAGTATGCCCTGAAAGAGGGAGTTATATTAAACGAGTCCGGCCTGATGCGGATGGATGATATTGATACATATTTAATCCAGTGCATCCGGTACCGTAGGTGCTGCATTTGTGGACGGTCGGCCGATATCCATCATGTGGATGCCATAGGCATGGGGAATGACCGGCGGTATTACGATGACAGCAACAACCAGATTGCAGCTCTGTGCCGCAATCATCATACCATTGCCCATAATATTGGTTGGAGCCGGTTTATGAGCATGTATAAAGTGTACGGCATCGAGAAGTACCGATGCCAGGAAGGAGGGGAAGATGGCGATCACATTTGATTCAATTGGAAATGGCGATTTGGCCGCCAAATTTCGGAATGCGCTGGGGGTAATTGGCCGGAATATCGTAGATCCAAATATGGAGTTGGATGCAGCGCGTGAAATTACAGTCGGAATCAAATTTAAACCAAACGAATCTGGAGCCATTGAGGTTACATATGGCATTAAAACCAAGCTGGCCGGTCCGGCCAAAGCAAAGACTACGTTTTTAATTGGCCAGGATGCCAGGACGGGCCGAATTGAAATGACGGAGCATCGGAACGGACGGCCGCAGGTGGCAGCTTATGAGGTTATACCGGCCGCACAGGAGGTTACGGAGCCTGAAAGAGTTGGAGCCGAAGCAGGGTTTGATCCGGAAACCGGAGAAATATACGAAACAGGGAAACCCATTGATTTGCGAAAGCAAAGAGCATAGAAAAGGAGAGATAAGATGGAAGGTTTAAAAGAGGCATTAAAGTATTTAGCAGATATGGGGGCAAATTCTGAAAAGACAGAAGTGATTGAAATTTGCGGAAAAACTTATGCGAATCGTAAACTGGAGCGATATGACACTTCTAAAAAAGCATGTGCGATGAAGACAAAGACACTTTCTTCATTGGTGGAATACATGGAGCGCTGCAGCAGCGAATTCCCGGAACGGCAGATGATTGTGCATGTAGAAGATCCTAAAACCGTTGTTTTGAAATCTGGACTGGATGCCGAACGCGAACGGGAATCTCTCATGATTGTATCAGCGGAAACTTCGGAATTCCGATTTGACAGTTGGTATGATCAGGAGCGGTTTATGATAGAACTGCAGGCCAACTTCCAGAAAACGGATGATCTTGATTTGATTTTAAAGGCAGCAGGGAATATCGACAAGAAAAACAGCCAGGCATATTCCGATGATGGAATATCGCAGGTAGCAACCATGACGGTGGGTGTGGCAACCAAGGCTGATGTAATTGTTCCGAATCCGGTCAGGTTAACGCCATACCGGACATTTCAGGAGATTGAGCAGCCTTCCAGCGACTTTGTGTTTCGAATTGGAAATGAGAATGAGCCCACCTTTAAACTGGTGGAGGCACAGAACGGAATATGGAAGAATGAAGCGATTGAACGGATTAAATCATATATCCGGACTGCACTGGAAAAGTTTCCGGATGACCTGAGGGAACAGATCATTGTAATTGGATAACGTGTAACTGCTCTTTGTGGTTGAATAAAAAATATATTACCGAAAAATTGCCATTGGCGTTCCCGGGAGAAGACCGAGCTCCCGGGAAATTAAATCGTATTTCCTTGGGCGGGCACGCCTTCCCCTGGCGATACATTGACAGTCTTCCTCTTCCGCCGGTATTGCCGGTTGATTTGGCGGACTGAGAAAAGGTTTCCCCTGGCGGATACGTCTTCCTTGGGCGATCTTATTTAAAGAGTTTCCCCTGGCGGGTACGCCTTCCTTGGGCGATTCTGTGATAAGCGGCCTTCCTCTTCCGCCGGCACGGCTCCGGTTGATTTGGCGGGTTTAAAAGTGTACTTCCTTTGGCGGGGCAGCCTTCCTCTGGCGGTACAGCTGCGATAACGGGAGAGAACGATATGGGAAAAGAAGGAATCGAGTTCTTCCCCTTGCAGTGCCAGCTTGACGAAAAATTTGAATTAATAGAGGCGGAATTTGGCCTGAAGGGCTTTGCGATTATTATAAAGCTCCTGCAGCGTATATACCGGGAGCATGGTTATTACTGCGAATGGAACAGTGACATTGCCCTTTTGTTTGCCCGGCAGCAGGGAATTCCCTGTACCGAAGATCGGAATCATATGGTATCCGGAGTCGTAAATTCCGCAGTCAGACGGGGTATCTTTAACCGTGAACTTTACGAAAAATTTGGGATTCTGACATCCCGCGGCATCCAGAAACGGTATCTGGATATTGTGTATAAACGTAAAGTTGTAAAAATGGAAAAAGCATACCTTTTATTAAGTGCACGCGAAATCAAGGGGAATGTTGTCATTTTGGATGATTCTGACGACAGAAACGGCAAAAATGACGACAGAAACGGACAAAGTAAAGGAAAGGAAAGTAATAATAAGATCTCTAAAGAGATCTTCGTTGCGAACGATGAAACGTCCGCAACCATGCCAGAAGCATCGCGGTATGTAGACGGATGCTTTGAGATACGCTGTGTAGATATGCTTATAAAATCTGTGCTGCAGCAGATGCCTGGAGCCAGAGTCCCAAAGTCATTAAAAGACAGGGAGAAATGGGCAGATGAGATCGAGAAAATGAAGCGGTTGGATAAAAGAACAGAATCCGATATCTGGGAGGCACTTACATATGCGCTTACAGATGACTTCTGGAGGGCAAATATCCGCAGTACGAAAAAATTCCGGGAAAAATTTGAAACTCTGTTCCTGCAGAGCCGGAGGAAGGGAAAACAGAAGCAGAGTACGAATCGGTTCCATAATCTGGAAGAGCATGGATACGACTATGACAAGATAGTCTGGAGCATGATGGAAAGGGATGGTGGAGAAAATGGGACAGGAGATAATGTTGGGGGAGCAGGAGACAGTCACACTGGCGGATGCTGAGAAAAATATTAGAGATGGACTGGGAAACGCGGTTAAAAGTGTTATTGCAGTCGGATATTACCTGAAAAAGATACGGGATAACCATCTGTACGAATCAGCAGGTTATGAATCTATCTGGGAATATGCCTCTGACCGTTTTGGTTTCAGTATGTCTACAGCATCCCGGTATATGGCTAGAAATGATAGATTTTCCCGTGATGGAAATAGTCCGGAGCTGGATGCTCGTTATGAGGGATTCAGTAAATCCCAGCTGCAGGAAATGTTATCGCTGGATGATGAGCAGATGGAGCAGGTCACTCCGGATATGACAGTAAAAGAGATTCGGCAGATTCGCAAGCCTGATATACCCTATTATCCGATTCCAGGGCAGATGGAAATAAATGATTTCCTGGAAACGACGGATGAGGAAAAAACGGAAGCGCAAGAGCCAGCGGAACAGCCTGAAAAGGTTACCATGCAGATATCAGATTTTATTGAGCGCCCGGACGAGCCAATTGTTCCGGAGCTGGAAGAGATGGATACTGTAGTTCGAGATTGTTATTGCAAAGCGGCTGCAAGAACATTGATTGAGTCATATCATGACTGGATGCTTGAGGATTTTCCAAACCGTGTAACAGATGTCTGCGCATCGGAAATGGAATTTAAAGCAAAATTTAGAGAGGCGAGTACATCCTGGCATTTTATGGCACCAGATGATGACGGAGTAGCACACGTAAATCTATTTGATGATTATATCCAGTTTTGGGACGGGGGAGGTAAATTCTTAGGGAATTGCGAGTGGTTTTATTTATGCGCTGCTATTCAGAGTATGTGGAATGTTATAGCGATGGAAAAAGCGCAGGAAACGGTAAAATCTATTGCGACGTCGCAACAGGATGATTGTCCTCCGGGGATATCTTATTGTATCCGCCAGGAATGGGGAACCGAACCGGAGCAGCAGGAAGCTGGGAGAAAAGAGTGTGGTAAGTGCTGGGAGCAGTGGGAAAAAAGCCACAAAAATTTAGTGGTACAGCAGGAAGAACGCGAAGAGCCAGAGCAGCAGGAGATAGAAGAGGCTTCGGAAGCCAGCCAGAAGGAAGAATGTAATGATCTGGAGCTGCTGAGGGAAATGCTGCGGAAAGAACAAAATGATCTGGAAGAGATTTTAAAAGTGAATAAGGTAGATCCTTTGCCTCCAAACATGGTTAAAAAGAAAAAACTACTGGTAGGCGCCCTCGCCGGAATGATATGTGATTTGGAAAATGCAGAGGAGAGCGCAGAGGGGGAGCAGGAGCTTCCAGAGCTGCCACGGTTAGTGAACAACGAGGAAAGAAAAGCCTGGCTGGAGGATTATCTATCATGGGGACTTTGGTATGAAGATACTCATATCGGAGTGAAGTATTATAAATATGATTTTGACAATGGGGCAAAGCTGATTGTAGAAGAATACATCAGCCAGTACGGGTTTGATAAAAAAACGGAAATTACCTGCCCTTATTATCACTTAATAGGAGGGCCGCAGGTTAAAGGGGCGAAGTGGTCCTATCATGATCGGTATAATAAATACCCCAATAGTAAGACAGAATTAATTGAGTTTTTGAAGGAGTTGCAGAAAAATGGATCGAATGCGTGATTCCATACTGAATATCATTAAGAATGCAAAATCCCCCATATCATCAAAAGAGATAACGGATATGTGTCCACACACTCCAAAGGTAACGGTATATGCGGCAATAAAAAATTTATATGCTTCAGGGCGTCTGGAACGGGTAGGAAAGGGAAACAGAGGATATCTTTATATAATTTCCGGGGAAAAGATAGAGTTGCCG
>CALWSF010000067.1 GCA_944384125.1 uncultured Lachnospiraceae bacterium
CTCCGTCACACCGTGGAACGCGCCCGCCATGAAAGGATTGTCATCCGGCGCGTTGCAGAATACCACCAGCTTGGCGCATCCTAAAGAATCTCTCTCCTTTGTCGCCTCCGCCGTTGCAAGAACAATCTCTCCCATCAGACGAACCGCATCCATGTTAAGACCGGTCTTGGTGGAACCTACGTTGATAGAGCTGCAGACTCTCTCTGTGGAAGCCAGTGCCTTCGGGATGGAGCGGATCAGAAGCTCATCCGCCGGTGTCATTCCTTTGGATACAAGAGCGGAATATCCGCCGATAAAATTGACGCCAACCTCTGTGGCCGCCCGATCAAGAGTTTTTGCCACTTCCACAAAATCTTCAGATGTATGGCAGGCATTTCCCCCTACCAGCGCTATGGGAGTAACAGAAATTCTCTTGTTTACGATTGGAACTCCAAATTCGCGTCCGATGGCATCTCCGGTGGAAACCAGATCCTTTGCATAGGACGTGATCTTTTTATATATCTTCTCATTCATCCGTGCCAGATCAGAATCGACACAGTCGAGAAGGCTGATGCCCATGGTAATGGTTCGCACATCCAGCTTCTCGTGGGATATCATGTTGTTGGTCTCAAGAACCTCATACATATTAATCATAATCTATCTGTCCTTTCCTGCTCTGCCATCAGATGCGGTGCATGCTGGTAAAAATCTCTTCTCTCTGACACAGGATTGTAACTCCTATCTCCTGTCCTACCTGCGCCAGTTCACGGGCCATATCGTCAAAGGACTTTTCAGAACCGGAAATATCCACAATCATCATCATATTGAAATATTCCTGCAGAATCGTCTGGGTAATATCCAGAATATTCATGTTGTTGTCTGCCAGATAATTGCAGGTCTTCGCCACAATGCCGACCCGATCCTTTCCCACAATTGTAATAATAATTTTGCTCATGTATTTTTCCTCCTTATATGGTAACAATCTGCGACATCTGATCGCGCTTTGCTACTGCTATGTGAAAATCATCGGCCCGGTAGGGAGTCTCTCCCTCTGATATTTCCAGACGAACCGTCTCGTAGGCCAGCTCCTCATAATTATTTTCCTTGCTGAGATGACCCAGAAATATATGTTTCATATGATCGTGCAGAATGCAGCTTAAAAGCCGCCCTGCATTCTCATTGGACAGGTGTCCGTAATCGCCCAGAATACGGCGTTTCAGGTAGTAGGGGTAAGGACCCGCCTCCAGCATCTTCACGTCGTGGTTTGCCTCCAGCAATATGGCGTCAAGCCCCTGAAGACGATCAATAATATACTGGGAATAATGCCCCATATCCGTGGCCACCGCCACCGATTTTCTGTCATTCTGAATCCGGTATGCCACCGGATTGGCCGCATCATGGTCAATCCTGAAAGGCTTAATCTCCAGATCCCCGATAAAAAAATCCACATCGTGACAGACGGGACAGAAAAGCTCTGAAGGGATCTCTCCCAGACTCTTCGTCCCTCCTATCTCCTCCAGTGTCTCCTTTGTACTGTAAATGGGAAGCCCATATTTCCTGGACAGAACTCCCAGACCTCTTATATGATCGGAATGCTCATGGGTAATCAGAATTCCGTCAAGCTCCGATCCCTTCACACCAATCTCATTCAGACTCTGCTCAATCCTTTTATTGCTGATCCCTGCATCCACCAGAATGTGAGTCCTCTCACTCCCTATGTAAATGCAGTTTCCGCTGCTTCCGCTGGCGATACTAACCATCCGCATGCTGTATTAACCTCTCCGTATATGTTCCCTCTGAAAATGATATATCTGTCTTTCCTCTGTATACCTTACGTATCAGAAAACGCGCTGTCCAGTATTTTTTCAAGCTGTTCCCGGAGTTCCTCCGTGGAACCGTTATTGTCAATAACCCGCGTGGCAAAACGGCGGTACTGTGCCTCTGCCGCCTGGTTTTTCATAATCTCCCGGCATTTTTCCTCCGTATAGCCCCGGCTTGCCATCAGACGGCTGATTCTGTTTTCCTCTGATGTATAAATATACCAGATTTCATCAAACATGGCGTTATGCTCTTCATCAAACAGAGCTGCCTCCACAACCATCAGCTCCCGATTTGAATCAGAAAGCCGCCTCTTTATTTCATCCCACACAAGGGGGTGGATAATGCCGTTTACAGCCGCCACAGCCGCCTTATCCTTAAAGATACGGGCCGCCATTTTCTTTCTGTCAATGCTCCCGTCCTCACTGAGAATGGAAGGGCCGAGAAGCTCCAGAACTTTATTAAAACCCTCCATTCCCGGCTCCATCAGCTGATGGGCCACCTCGTCGGCCATGATAATCCCGGCTCCAAATTCATCCTTCAGAAGACGGAGCACCTCGCTCTTTCCCGAGCCGACTCCGCCTGTAATACTGATTACTTTCATTTCGTCTTCTCCCCGGCCGTGCACACCGGCACCTTTTTCCCGGGCCGCCCTTACTTGGTCTCAAACCAGGACGCGCCCGTCTTCATATCTACCTCCAGCCCGACTTTAAGGCTGACTGCATTCTTCATTTCTTCCAAAAGAATCGTCTTTACCTGCTCCACTTCGTCCTCCCACGCCTCAATAAGAAGCTCATCGTGAACCTGAAGGACAAGACGGGAACGGAGATTTTCCTCTCTGAGACGTCTCTCTACCCGTATCATGGCAATCTTGATAATATCGGCTGCCGTTCCCTGAATCGGAGAATTCATAGCAACCCGCTCGCCGAAAGAGCGCTGCATGAAATTAGCCGATTTCAGTTCCGGTATGGGGCGTCTGCGGCCGAACATGGTCTCAACATATCCCATTTCCTTTCCCTGCTCCACCAGCCTGTCCAGGAAAATCTTTACTTCCGGATACGTCTCAAAATACCGGTTGATATAATCCGTCGCCTCTTTTCTGGAAATATGAAGATCCTCTCCCAGACCGAAGGCGCTGATACCGTACACAATCCCGAAATTAACAGCCTTTGCACTGCGGCGCAGAAGGGGCGTAACCTCTGAAAGAGGCACATGAAACACCTCTGAAGCCGTGATGGCATGGATATCCTCCGCCTTCTGATAAGCCTCTATGAGATGATGATCCCCGGACATGTGGGCGAGGACACGCAGTTCAATCTGAGAGTAGTCCGCATCCACCAGCACACACCCCTCCCGGGGCACAAAGAGCTTTCTTATCTCGCGCCCAAGCTCCATGCGCACCGGAATATTCTGAAGATTCGGCTCTGTGCTGCTGATGCGCCCGGTCGCCGTGATCGTCTGATTAAACGTCCCGTGTATCCTGCCGTCCTCCCGGATAAAGGCTCCCAGTCCGTCCGCATAGGTGGATTTAAGCTTTGCCACCTGGCGGTAATCCAGAATCTTCCTGACAACAGGGTAGTCGGCCGCCAGTTTTTCCAGAACATCGGCCGCCGTGGAATAGCCTGTCTTTGTCTTCTTTCCCCCGGGAAGCTTCATCTTATCAAAAAGGACTTCTCCCAGCTGTTTGGGAGAATTTAAGTTAAACTGAACCCCCGTCTCCTCAAACACTTCTTTTTCCAGACGTTCTATCTGCGCTCCCAGCTTTTCGCCGTAGGATTTAAGTTCTTCCCGGCGAACTGCGATTCCGGCCTCCTCCATGTGGTAAAGGCTGTAAATAACCGGCATCTCGATATCAAAGAACAGACGGCGCATCCCCGTCTCCTCAAGCTTCTCAATCAGTACATCGCGGCATTTCCATGCCACATAGGCCATATAGCAGACACAGATACGCGCATTCTCAGCCATCGTCTCAAAAGCCTCGCTGATTCCCGTCTTTCCCAGCAGGTCACTGCGTGACGGAACCGTGAGTCCCAGATAATCTCTCGCCAGATCATCATAGGCATACGTATCCTTCAGAGGATTTAAAAGATATCCGGCCACTCCCGCATCCAGAACCTTTTCGCTGCCGTCAAGGCTGTAAATACCATCCACAATTTTACAGCTGCGGCTTTTAAGCCACGGAAGCTGCATCTTCAAATCCAGTACGCTGATACGGGATACCTTATGAAACAGTTCCTCCAGGGCTCCTGCCAGATACTCTCCTGTAATGAAACCGGCTGCCGGGATACAGTAAATCTGTTTTTCTCCGGTACACAGCGCAAGCGCTGCCGGGCGTGAATTTTCCATGACAAGCTGTGCCCCCACTGCCTCTGCAGTCTCAGCGGCTTTCAGGATCTGCTCAAATTCCGCCAGTTCAGAAACAGTCCGGAAAGATTTTTCAATATCTGATGAAGAAATGGCATCCTCTCCGAATTTCTGAAGTATGGACTTAAATTCCAGATCCTTCATATACTGATATGCTTCCGGCGTATAGAGATTTCCTATGGCTGCATCCTCCAGAGAAAATTCAATCCCGCAGTCGGTACAGATTGTGGCCAGTTTCTTGCTCATCTGCGCCATATCATAGTGTTCACGCAGAGCCTTCTGGGCTCTGGGCGGCCGAATCTCATCGATATGCTCCCAGGCATTTTCAATGGAACCATAGGCAGTGATGATTGCAGTTGCCGTCTTCTCCCCGATGGACGGAACCCCGGGAATATTATCAGACGCATCGCCCATTAACGCCTTGACATCAATAAACTCCCGGGGAGTTACCTGATATTCGCGCTTTACATCCTCCGGATAATAATCACGGATCTCCGTCCCTCCCCGCGAGGTACGGGGCATGCGTATCTTCACTTTTTCATCCGCAAGCTGCAGGAGATCCCGATCCCCCGATACCACGGAGACATCCACGCCCTTTGCGGCACACCGGGACGCAATGGTCCCCAGTATATCGTCAGCCTCAAAGCCCGGTTTCGTGAGAATGGGAATCCCCATGGATGTGAGAACCTCCTTCATTACCGGAACCTGCTCATGAAGCTCCTCCGGCATGGGCTTTCTCGTTCCCTTATAATCAGAAAACATCTTATGGCGGAATGTCGGCTCTTTCAGGTCAAAAGCCACTGCCAGATAATCTGCTTTTTCATCCTCAATCACACGGAACATAATATTCAGAAAGCCATACACCGCGTTGGTGTGAAGCCCCTTTGAATTGGTCAGTTCCGGGACACCGTAAAATGCCCGGTTCAGTATACTGTGGCCATCTATCAGCACAAGCTTGCTCATCTGTCTCGTCTCCTGTTCTTATTTTCCGGATATCTGCAAATATCTTATAACAATCCGTCAGAAAAACCATATCCGCAGCTGAAGAAGAACTGTCACGGCAACCGCCATGGCGCAAAGTGTGGCGACAGCATAGCGAATCGTCCGGAAAGCCCACATTCTTCTCACTTTTGCATAGGACTCTTCAATTCTTTTCTGCAGAGTTCCAATAATATCAAAGGTTCCGGAGCCGGAATCCAGCTGTTTAAGTCCCACGTCCACCATAAAATAAATCTCCAGCTCTTCCTGGCAGTTCCGGCAGTTTTCCAGGTGTGCCAGAAATGCCTCCAGCTCATCGCCTGAAAGCTCATCCCTGATATACGGCGTCACAAGCCGCTCCGCCTCCTGACACGTCACCGTCTCCACCTCCCTGCTCAAATCTATTTATGTCCTATCATACAATATTGTATTCCTTTTGTGAACCACCCACGCACCAAAATCTTTCCGGACGCGAATGAAAAAAGCCCGGGATCCCTCATCTGGATTCCAGGCTTTGCCCCTGCCAAGGAGTGCCGGCTGCGGGACTTGAACCCGCACGGTGTCGCCACCAATGGATTTTGAGTCCACCTCGTCTGCCATTCCGACAAGCCGGCCGCTTATCAGCATTACTATACTATCAAATTTTCTAAAAAATTGCAACTATTTTTTAATTTCAAAACAGGAAGGCATGATAAAGCACCGTACACACGTCCGGATAATACTGCGTCGGAGACCGATATAAAAATGGTCTCCGACACTTCACTCCTGCATGATATTTCCAGATTAATGATGGAACAGACGGATTCCGGTAAATGCCATTACCATTCCGTACTTATTGCAGGTCTCGATTACATTGTCATCGCGGACAGAGCCGCCGGGCTGGGCAATATACTTCACACCGCTCTTGTGAGCGCGCTCAATATTGTCGCCGAAGGGGAAGAACGCATCGGAGCCCAGTGTTACTCCCTGCATCTTATCAAGCCATGCCCTCTTCTCCTCTCTTGTAAATACAGGCGGCTTAACCTTGAAAATTTTCTGCCACTCGCCCTCAGCCAGAACATCCATATATTCCTCGCCGATGTAAACATCGATGGCATTGTCCCGATCCGCTCTCTTGATTCCGTCCACAAAGGAGAGATTCAGAACCTGCGGAGCCTGGCGGAGGAACCAGTTGTCCGCTTTCTGTCCTGCCAGTCTTGTACAGTGAACGCGGGACTGCTGTCCGGCCCCCACACCGATGGCCTGTCCGTCCTTTACATAGCAGACGGAATTGGACTGGGTGTATTTAAGCGTAATAAGAGATACCATCATATCGATCTTCGCAGAATCCGGAAGCTCCCTGTTTTCTGTCACGATATTCTCCAGAAGCTCACGGTTAATCTTCAGATCATTTCTGCCCTGCTCGAAAGTAATGCCGAATACCTGCTTCCTCTCCACAGCAGCGGGAACATAGTCAGGATCAATCTCTATCACATTATAATTCCCGTTCTTTTTGGATTTGAGAATCTCCAGAGCCTCGTCCGTGTAGCCGGGTGCAATCACACCGTCGGAAACCTCGCGCTTGATAATCCGCGCAGTATCCGCATCGCATACATCGGAAAGAGAAATGAAATCTCCGAAGGATGACATGCGATCCGCGCCTCTCGCTCTTGCATAGGCACACGCCAGCGGTGAAAGATCGCCCATATCATCTACCCAGTAGATCTTCTTAAGCGTGTCATCAAGAGGAAGGCCCACCGCCGCTCCGGCCGGAGATACATGTTTAAAAGATGCAGCGGCAGGAAGCCCCGTAGCCTCTTTAAGTTCCTTTACAAGCTGCCAGCCATTAAACGCATCCAGAAAGTTAATGTATCCGGGACGGCCGCAGAGTACCCGGATCGGAAGCTCGCCCTCTCCCTCCATAAAAATCCGGGACGGCTTCTGGTTTGGGTTGCAGCCATATTTCAGTTCCAGTTCCTTCATCAGTCTTATCCTCCTCAATCCCTGGTATTTATTCTTGCAGATTCTGCCGGCAAACCGCTCAGCCACAGAATCTGCTCATCCTATAAACCTGCTTTTTGGCTCAGGATTATCTGTTCTTATTTACAATTCTGGTTTCCGTCTCTTTTGTGGCAATATCAATGTAGCGGACAAAAAGAGAAACCTTGTTATCCTCATTTAAACTCTCCCAGAGAAGATCCGTAAAGGCATCAATGGAAGCTCCGATCTCAATTCTCTTCGGCTCGCCCTCAAAGCTGGGAAGGGGATTTCCGTCTCCCATATAGGTGTGAATGAAGTGTCCCTCTCCCGCTGTGGGATTCTCATAAGCAAAAGTATAGCGGCAGCAGGAAGCCGTGTCTCCCTCACTCTTCTTTAAAATAGACATGGCATAATTATATCCGCCATCCTCAATGTGCATGATTCCGGAAATCCGGGGAGTAAAGTTGGGAGCGTCCGGCTCATATTCCCGGCAGCGCAGGCACTGCTCAAAAGTCATCTGCTTGTCCATACCCTCATAGATTGTATCTGTCTGATCGCCGTTGGTCACAATCGTCTTATTTCCCAGAACACGCACCGGAGCATAGATAATCAGGCTGGGATCCGCAAGCTTTGCGGGATCAAACGCCTGTGTGCGGATGCCCTGTCCGTCCTCAACAAAGATACGGTTGCGGCTGTTCTCACTTCTTCCCATAATAAAGTAAGCGGCAACAGCCTTTTTTCCGTCAGGCGTACGGCCGATAATAATTCCCCGTCCCGGGTAAGAATTGCTCTTAAGCTCCTCTGAAATCGATATCATTTTCATAAAATGTCTCCTTTAGTCCAACCTCCGGTATCCGGCCAGGTGTCCGGCGCTTCCGGTTTCATCTGTTTCCTTAATTCTTATTGTACCACAAACTGACGTGTTTACCAGTTAGTTTTATTGATTTTTTATTATAAGGAGTCCTTATATATTATTTTTATTATATATATGCAGCTTATATTTCAGAGGCATTCCATACTTATTCCGATTCTGTACAAAAAATTAAGAAAATTTAAATACGTTTTTCTGTTACAATCAGATGTTATCATGTATAATAGTTTACAGATAAAACAATACTGCAAAAAGGTCCGGGCTCCGGCCAGGGCCTGCCCTGTAATATACGAAATGGAGGAATTTACATGTACAAAAGACAGCTTCTCATTCTGGCCGCACTGTGCGCACTGGCATTAGGCGGCTGTAAAAAAAGAGAAACCATCGACCTGTCATCTTTACATACTACTGAAGCCGTTGAAAAGGAAACTCTTGCAGAAACGGAAGAAAGCACGGCTCCGGCCGAATCCGAGTCAGGAAGCGAAACAGGCACATCCGTTAAAGCCGCCATTGAAAAAGAGACCTCCGGCAGCGCCGTGATTGAGTATCCGGTAGTTTCCAACATGACAGACCAGGAGAAGCAGAGTCAGGTCAATGCACTTTTAAAAGCCAATGCCATGGCTGCCGCTTCCGTTTACTCCGGAGATGTGGAGATTAAGGCAACTGTAGAGTCCGTCAACCTGAAACGGATTACTGTTACATACCGGGGCACCCAGAAGGAATCAGGAAAAACAAAACGGATTTTCTTCGCCAATACAGTTGATCTGGAAAATGCAGCCAATGTGGGGTTAAGCGATCTGACAGATGCCTACACGCTGGCAGGCTACATTGCATCCGGCGATTATAAGCTGACAGATATATCCGGAGACGAGGCCGCCATCCGCAGCGAGTTAAACGGCTCAGGACGCACGACGGATTACTATTATAAGCTTCTCCAGAAAGCAGATTTCACAGGAAGCTATTCCGATGCTTCAGCAGAAACCTCCTCAGAATGGCCCGAGGTCTTCAGCTATGAAAAAGCAGGCGTCGTATATGCCAGCCTTCCTGTTTCCTCAGGCTCCGGAGACTACGTTCTGATTCACTACAGCCCTGACAATAAATAAAACCATGACGGCAGCAGCGTTCCCGCAGCAAACAGATTTCTGAAAAACAGAAAGGAAAGGCAGACACTTATGAAAAACGTTACCATTCTTGATCACCCGCTCATCCAGCACAAAATTTCGATTCTCCGGAACAAGGCCACCGGAACCAATGAATTCCGGGCACTTATTGAAGAGATCTCCATGCTCATGGGATATGAGGCGCTGCGCGATCTTCCTCTGGAAGATCGGGAAGTTGAGACACCCATTGAGAAGTGTATGACCCCCATGCTGGCCGGAAAGAAGCTGGCGGTCGTTCCCATCCTCCGGGCAGGCCTTGGCATGACAAACGGCATTCTGGCCCTCGTTCCCTCCGCAAAGGTGGGCCATATAGGACTCTACCGTGACGAGGTTACCCACGAACCGCATGAATACTACTGCAAGCTGCCAAGCCCCATTGAGCAGCGCACCATTGTGGTAACCGACCCGATGCTGGCTACCGGCGGTTCCGCTGTAGAAGCTATCAATTTCATCAAGGAGCACGGCGGCCGGACTATCAAGTTTATGGCTATCATCGCAGCTCCGGAGGGACTTAAACGTCTGCACGAGGCGCACCCGGATATCCAGATTTACGTAGGGCATGTGGACCGCTGCCTCAACGAGGACGCCTATATCTGTCCCGGCCTCGGCGACGCCGGCGACCGGATCTTCGGAACAAAATAAACAAAGAAATAAGGATAGACAGTTTCGTGAAAGCTCAGGTTTTTCATCCTGGTTTTTACGGAACTGTCTTTTTTGCGCATTTACACAGAAAGTGTGCTGTCTGCTACATTTTTTATAACTATAACAAAAAATACTGATTTGTACAAAAAAAAGACCACCGATAATTTCGCCGGTTTTACCCTCTCCCTATTTAAACCGGAGGCATTTTCTCCGTTTATGCTGCTCTGACTATTCTCATCTGTTTCCTTGGGTGCCTCTCTCTCAAAATCTCAGCCTGCTTTCTTGCCGCAATATGAATATATATCTGTGTTGTTTTAATGGAGCTGTGTCCCAGAATCTGCTGCACGCAGCTTACATCTACGCCTTCTTCAATCAGATATGTTGCAAAGGAATGCCGGAACATATGCGGTGTTATATTTCTTTTAATGCCAGCCAACCGTGTGTATTTTTTAAGCATCAGCCTGATTGACTGTTCGGAATATCTCCCGCCATGATTGTTCACAAGAAAAAATCCACTCTTATTAATTTCTTCCGCATTCATTTCGTAATAGTTCTTCAGAATATCCAGTATCTCCGGTTCCACAATCTGAAGATATCTCTCCTTGCCTCCCTTCCCCATAATTCTGATCCGCCCTGTATTTAGATTTACCGCTTCCGCTCTGAT
Source organism: uncultured Lachnospiraceae bacterium (assembly GCA_944384125.1). Taxonomy (GTDB): domain Bacteria; phylum Bacillota; class Clostridia; order Lachnospirales; family Lachnospiraceae; genus Otoolea. The sequence goes on from CALWSF010000067.1 coordinate 10,436, forward strand.
ATTCGATACCTCATATACCCTGGCTCCTGTTGCAAAAAAAATTTCAATCACGGCAATATCCCGCAGCCAGTATTTAAAAACCTTTTCGCTGCTTCTGTCCTCCTGTGCATACATATAATTCAGAAGCTGTTCAATTTCCTCCCGCGGTATAATTCTCGGAAGATTGACAGTCTCCTTAAATCTTACCTTTATCTTCCTAAAGGGATTACCGTCCAGGATCTCCCGTTCTTCCAGATAGTTATAATAAGCCTTAAGCGATGCAATTTTTCGTTTTACCGTCTTTTGTTTATATTTCCGGTGCAATTCTGTTATGTAGTCTTCCAGCTTGTTTCTTTCTGGATTATTCTCTTTCACATACTCAAAAAACTGCCTCAGATCAATTCTGTATGCTTTTAATGTGTTCCTATCCAGTTCCTTTCTGAATTCACAATACTCCAAATATGGTTTTACATAAATTTTAAGATTCATTCTTATGTCCTCCACGCTTTTTCGCTAGTGTAGCATATGGGTAAAGAGAATGCATAATACATTTTGGATAATACCTTATTATCT
>CALWSF010000068.1 GCA_944384125.1 uncultured Lachnospiraceae bacterium
AAAATTTGACACAAAAAATGCAGGTTTTATAAGGCCTGCGAGGTATTTTTTTATTATTCAACTGTCAAACTCCCGCGGACTCCTAAGTGCTGTGGGAGGTTTTTTTTCTGCGCAGGGAAAACCATGGCAGAGCATTATTCTGTCAGTAGTAAAGCAGGGAGTGGCATTTCCTGTTTTATTGATAGTACTCCCCGGGCAGTTTGGGCTTTTCGGAATTCTCTGGTCCGGTCCGGCGGCAGATGGCATTATGGCAGTTCTCGCCATGTGGCTTTTTATCCGTCAGATCAGGTGGCTTAAGGAGGCGGAAGCGGCGAAAAACATTGATACATCTGGAATATGAGGCTTGTTTTTATGATAAAATTATGATATGATAACGGTGTTTGACTAGGAGGTGCAGGATGATACGGATAATCCTTACGATCATTTTTATCGTTATCTGTGTATTTTTATCAGCCGTTATTTTGCTTCAGGAAGGAAAATCAGCCGGTCTTTCCGGTTCCATAAGTGGTATGGCGGACAGCTACTGGGGAAGAAACAAGAGCCGTTCCATGGAGGGAAAGCTTGAGAAGATGACGAAATATGCTGCAATTCTGTGGCTTATTCTCGCATTTGTGTTGAATCTGAAGGTAATTTAATGCTGTTTGACCGAAAGGAGATGCCTGTCTTTTCAGGCTTGTCCTGACGGTTCTGAAAAGATATGCAGCGCCGCCGTATCACGGATTTTCATATTGTCTGTGCGGCAGACGGAGACGGCGGCTGTATGAGAATGGCCGGGCGGTATTCGAAAGGGCAGTGCCTGTATTGAGGTATATGCTGTGTTTTCGAATATTGCCCGGCCGATTTTTATGTGCGGCGTATGGCGGCGGTTACTTTTGACAAGACTGAAAGCAGAATGGAGGGCAAAAAGTTGAAGATAATCAATCGATCAAAGCGGTCGTCGGGTACGGATGCCGGGACAGATAAAAGGAAAAAACGGATGGATTCACAAAGAAAAACAAAAATAAATCTGACAAAACAGAGAACAGGAGAAAAGAAAGAAGAGCGGCAGGCACAGGAATTCGACCGCCCTGTGGACCGTGAGGAGTTTATCCGGCGCCGCCAGCTGATCCTGGATGTGATGCGGGAGAAAGCATACGTTCCCATGAAAATAAAGGAGCTGGCAATTCTTCTGGATATTCCGCGGGATAAGCGGGGAGAGCTTGCCAGGGTGGTGGAGTCTCTTCTGGAGGAAGGAAAGATAAGCGTCTCCAAAAAGGGAAAACTGGGACTTCCGGAGACATTTTCGCTGACAGGTATCTTTACCGGAACGGCAAAAGGATTTGGTTTTGTTACGGTAGAAGGTCGGGAGGAAGATGTGTTTATCCCGCCGGATAAAATATGCGGTGCCATGCACGGCGACAGGGTTCTGATTGTGATTGAGGAGGAGGACGCGGGACAGCGGGCGGAAGGAAGAGTTGTGCGTGTCCTTGAGCATGCGAATGAAAAAATTGTGGGGCTGTACGAAAAAAGCAAGGGTTTTGGTTTTGTCATCCCTGATAATCCCCGCCTGTCCCGGGATATTTTTATTCCTCAGGGCTGTGACGGCGGTGCCGTGACGGGCCACAAGGTTGTGGTAAAGATCCGGGATTACGGAGAAGATCCGGGGAAAAAGCCGGAAGGAGTTGTGTCAGAGATTCTGGGACATATCAACGATCCCGGGGTGGATATTGAGTCTGTTGTCCGGGCCTATGGCCTTCCGGAACAGTTTCCACAGGCGGTGCTGGACGAGACGGCAGAGATCTCCGATACCGTTTCGGAAGAAGAACTCAGAGGCAGAATGGATCTGAGAGATCTTCCCACCGTTACGATAGACGGAGAGGAGGCAAAGGATCTGGACGATGCAGTAACGCTGGAGCGGACAGAAAACGGAGGATACCGCCTTGGCGTGCATATCGCGGATGTGACACATTATGTAAGGGAGAATACGCCTCTTGACAGAGAAGCACTGAAGCGGGGAACCAGTGTTTATCTGACGGATCGTGTTATTCCCATGCTGCCCCACCGGCTGTCCAACGGAATATGCTCCCTTAATGCAGGAGAGGATCGTCTGGCGCTCAGCTGTCTGATGGAGATTGATGAAAAGGGAAGCGTCATCGGCCACGAGATTGCGGAGACAGTAATACGGGTTGATCGCCGTATGACATATACTGCTGTTAATGGAATTGTGATGGGAACGGATCCGGAAGCGGCTGCAGAATACAGTGAATTTTCCGACCTGTTTTTTCTGATGGATGAGCTGGCCCGGAAACTGCGGGAGCGCCGTCACAGCCGCGGAGCCATTGACTTTGATTTCCCTGAATGCAAGATTATTCTGGACAGTCAGGGAAAACCGGTGGAGATTAAGCCCTACGAGCGGAATTCAGCAACCCGCATCATTGAGGATTTTATGCTTCTGGCAAACGAGACTGTGGCAGAGGATTATTTCTGGCAGGAGGTTCCCTTCCTTTACCGGACTCATGAGAAACCGGACGAAGAAAAGATGAAAAGACTGGGAATGTTCATTAATAATTTCGGCTATACCCTGCGCATGCCGGGAGGAGAGGTCCATCCCAAGGAGCTGCAGAAGCTTTTAAGCCGGACGGAGGGAACGCCTCAGGAGGCCCTCATAAGCCGCCTTACGCTGCGCTCCATGAAGCAGGCGCGGTACACTACGTTTAATACGGGACATTTCGGTCTGGCTGCCAAGTATTACACCCACTTCACTTCGCCGATTCGCCGGTACCCGGATCTTCAGATCCACCGTATTATAAAGGAATGTCTCAGAGGAGGGCTTTTGGAAAAGCGCATGGCCCACTATGAAAAAACTCTTCCCGATGTGGCGGTTCAGACTTCAGCCCTGGAACGGCGGGCGGACGAGGCGGAGCGCGAGACGGACAAGCTGAAAAAAGTCCAGTATATGGAACAGTTTATCGGGCACAGCTTTGAAGGAGTTATTTCCGGAATCACAAACTGGGGATTTTACGTGGAGCTTCCCAACACGGTGGAAGGGCTGGTGCATATCAATGAACTCCGGGATGACTATTACCTGTTTGATGAAGAGCATTACATGCTTATGGGACAGATGACACGGAAAACTTACAGGCTGGGGCAGCCGATCCGGATAACTGTGACCGGCTGCGACAGGTTTGCAAAGACGATAGACTTCATTCCGGAAAAAACGGGATGGTAGAAAGAAATGTATAATAAAGAAATGGATGCTTATCATGTAAACCGGCTGTGGCCGTCTGTTCTTGACGCCCGGGGAAGGGGAATGGTATACTGATAGCAGTCCGGGCGGCCGCTTTTCGTTTTTCAGCTCCGGGAGGGATGCGGCCCGAAAACATGCGGGAAGGAGATTGCTTTGAAAGAGAGTGTAAAACTCGTGGCCAACAATAAAAAAGCGTACCACGATTATTTTATTGACGATAAATATGAAGCGGGAATTGAACTTTTCGGGACGGAGGTAAAATCCATCCGGATGGGAAAGTGCAGTATCAAGGAAGCTTTTGTAAAGATTGAAAACGGTGAAGTGTATGTGTACGGAATGCACATCAGTCCTTATGAGAAAGGAAATATTTTCAATAAGGATCCTCTTCGGGTAAAGAAGCTTCTGCTTCACAGGCTGGAGATACGCCGTCTTCTGTCAAAAATAAAGGAGAAAGGCTATACACTTGTGCCTCTTCAGGTCTATTTTAAAGGAAGCCTGGTAAAAGTTGAGCTGGGGCTGGCACGAGGCAAAAAGCTGTACGATAAGAGAGATGATATTGCAAAAAAAGATGCGCGCAGAGAGATGGAGCGGGAATTTAAGTCGAAAAACAGCTGAGTTTTATCTCTGTTTTGTCCTCTTTGTACCATGAAACAGGGGAATCTGAAAAGTTCCCTGTATTTTGTAAAAACTGACATATGTAAACAGAATTGAAGCCACAGTATTAAGAGCTTATTTCAATCACAGCCCACGGATTGGAACAGGCTCTTTTTTATATGACAAAATAAGCCGATCAGTATCCGGACTTTTGACCAAAACCTTAATCCAACTTTAATCTGTTTGCAAATGAATCATCCCACGGGCCGGTAATTTCAAGATAGGCCTGCAGGTATTCGACATTTTCCCCGTTTACCACACAGTTTAAGAGATGGCGGGTAATCAGAAAACCGGTATCAGTGTGGCGCTGCACTTCGGCCACGATCTTTGGAGCCTCAAGACCGGAGTAATCATTTTCGATCAGGGCCTTGACGGGGAAGCTGATGTAGCGGCTGCCCGGTGTATTTTCCCACAGAAGGCTGGACCGGGAATAAGAGTCATTTTCAGAGACAATAAGACCCTTGCATCCGTGGAGATTTGTATTGGTGTCCTTTAACCAGACATAGCATGAGGGAGCGGAAACATACTGGCGTATGCGTTCCTTTTCGCGGAAATCCCAGGATATAATATGAGAAAAGCTGGGATTTTCGGGAATAAACGGATTAACAAGAAGCCGCAGGAGCCGGTAATAGTTTCGCTTCAGACTCTGAGCTCTCTGGAGCATCTGCTGGTATTCTTCAATTTTTCTGTTAAGCTCCTTCTCCTGATTTTCCAGAAACTGGTCATATTCTGAAAGGTTCAGAGAAGAAAAAGCCCGGATGTCTTTTACCGGAACGCCCAGATTGCGGTAATATAAAATGTCGGCAATGTCGATCAGATCTGTACTGGTATAGGTTCGATAGTGGTTGCTTTTTTTGCGGACATGGAAAAGATTTTCTTTTTCCCAGAACCGCAGAGTTGAGGGGGCAATATTAAGAATCTCGGATATCTCGCCGATAGTAAGATTTTTTTTGCTCATTTTCGGGCCTCCGGTAAATGTTGATAATGTTCAAAAACTGCTCCTTAAGATTATAACAATTTCACACTTGACATTCAAGATACTTTAAGGTTTTAAATAAGGGAAAAGGCAGTACCGTATAGTCTGGAATACTGATATGGCGGGCAAAGTATGGCAGGAAACAGGCAGAAAAGGGGAATACTTTGTGTAATACCAAACATTTTGCAGTGCAGCTGCGGCATACCACAGTTTGCAGAGTGGGGGAATTTTAAGTCGTCAGGCGAGAGATGTACAATGCTGTCCGTATAAACATGAATCAAGGAGGTAGTTATGCAAAAGCTGAAAGAAAGGATCAAGAATTTTAAAATGCCGCATACATATGTGATTCTTGTCACTATTATGTTTATCGTGCTGATTCTTACCCATATTGTTCCGGCAGGCTCCTATGAGCGTATAGAAGATCCTGTCACGGGCAAGATGGTGGTTGTACCGGACTCTTATACGCATGTGGACGTTGAGGCTCCGGGTATTTTTGGTCTGTTCAAGGCTCTGGAGGCCGGATATGTAGATGCGGCCGATATTATGTTTCTTATCATTTTTGCCTATGGTTTTGTCTATATTCTGACCCAAAACGGTACGATGGACGCTGCTCTGGGTACTCTGGTTCGCAAGATTGGAAATCGCGTGCAGCTGCTTATTCCGATTACAATGCTTATTCTGGGTCTGATGGCCTCAACTATGGGAATTTATGAGGAGGTATACGGACTCTTCCCAATTTTCGTGGGAATGTTTGTTGCTCTGGGTTATGATGCCGTTGTGGGCGGTGCCATCATCTTTCTGGGCGTATCCGTTGGCTATGCCGCCGGAACTACGAACCCTTACACGATTGCGATTGCACAGGATATCGCCGGTGTTGAACTGTATTCCGGTATGGGATTCCGATGGTTTATTTTCATCGTCAGTGAGATTATTGCCATCTCCTATGTTATGTACTATGCCCGTAAGGTTAAGAAGGATCCTACCAGGTCTGTGGTTTACGGCGTCGAACTGGATTCCGTTCAGACAAAGTCTCTGGATGAACTGCAGACGGCTTCTATGACCAAACGTCAGGGACTGTGCCTGGTGCTTTTCTTTGGTGTTATAGTGTTCCTGTTTTATGCCATCCTGAATCTGGGCTGGTATGTGGATGAGATTTCGGCATTCTTCCTGATGGCCATGGTGCTTGCCGGTATCATCAGCGGCTATTCTGCCACAAATATCTGCAAGACTTTTATTGAGTCCACCAAGAGCATGGTTTCTTCTATGCTGATTGTCGGATTTACCAGAGGTATCCTGATTCTGATGGAACAGGGAATGATCACAGATACGATTGTATACGGACTTGTAAGCCTGTTCAAAAACAGCAGCACATACTTTTCAGCTTACGGTATGATTCTCATCGAGAATGTTGTAAAGCTCTTCATCAATGGATCTACCAGTGCCGCTACCATAACCATGCCGATTCTGGCACCTACTGCCGAGCTGGTTGGAATGAGCCGTTCCATCGCCGTATTGGCCTATCAGCTGGGACACAGCTTTGCCGATATGTTCTGGCCTACCGCATGTGCTCTGTGCTGCGGTCTGATGGGGGTACCGATCAATAAGTGGTACAAGTTTATTACCCCGCTTTTTGGAATTATGTTTGTCATGGAGTTTGTATTTATGACGATTGCCGTGACAATCGGCTATTAATGGCAGAACTTTTCATACTTAGAAATATTATAATTTGAGGTATTATATATGATTATCAAAAACGGTTTTCTGTTTACAACACGTGCAAACGACTTTGAAAAGCTGGACATTCGCATAGAGGAGTCAAAAATAACCGAGGTAAATTCCAATATTGTTCCTGCAGATAATGAGGAAGTGATGGATGCTGAGGGGAAATATATTACCCCTGGCTTAATTGATGCTCACAGCCATATCTGTATCAGCGAGGAAGGTATGGGAGAAACGGGCGATGATTGCTGTGACTATTCCGATGCAATTACCCCGGAGCTGGAGGTACTGGATGGTCTGTATCCTTTTGACAGGGCTGTGGAGCGCTCTGTCAGGGCCGGTGTTACCTGTGCTTGCGTCTGCCCCGGCAGCGATGGCGTTATCGGAGGTGTTTCCTCCATTATCAAACTGACGGGTACCGTTGCCGATGAGATGATTGTTACACGCAAGGCCGCTGTGAAAGGAAGTCTTGGCGAGAATCCAAAGACTGCCAAGCACGGTTTTGCGTCACGCATGGGAACTGCCTATCGGCTGCGCAAGTGTCTGGATGATACCAGAGAATATCTCTACAATAAGGAAGAAGCTGAAAAAAGCGGCGGGCATTTTCGATGTGATCCGGGCAAAGAAAACATGGCTATGGTGCTGCGGAAGGAAATTCCTCTGCACATCCACGCTCATCGCTCCGATGATATCTGTACCGCCATCCGAATTGCAAAGGAGTACGATATCAGACTGGTTCTGGTTCACTGCACTGATGGAATTGCCGTTGCTGAGCATGTGGCAGCCAGTGGGTTTCCGGCTATTGTCGGGCCCAGCATCAACCCATGCGGCAAGCAGGAGGTCTGGAATAAGACTTTTGAGACTGCCGGTGTTCTCAACAGAGCCGGAGTTAAGGTCTGCATCACTGCAGATCATGATGTGACGCCGTTATACTACCTGCCCATCTATGCCGCTATGGCCGTGCGTTTTGGCATGGACGATGCCGAGGCTTTGCGCGCCGTGACATCATACCCTGCAGAGATCCTGGGGATTGACGATCGCAAAGGTGCTCTTGTCAGCGGAAAAGATGCCGACATTGTTATCTGGAGCCATCATCCATTTGATATCCACGCTCAGGCAGAGCACGTTTTTATTGAAGGGAAACTGAAATGTTAAAAAAACAGAGAAGCCTGATTGAAAAATGTAAAAAGTCATTTATTGGGTGGAAGCTGCCTCACACCTATGTCATCCTTACAATTATTTTGCTGATTGTTGTGGGGTTGACCTATGTCATTCCCGGAGGACAGTATGACCGGGTGGTCGATCCTGCCAGCGGAAAGACAATTGTGCTTCCTGACAGCTTCCATTTTGTTGAAGGAAATCGCCCTGGCTTTTTTGATATTTTTCTCTCAGTGTCCCGTGGCTATGTAAGCGCTGCGGACATCCTGTTTCTTATCGTTTTTGCCTATGGTTTTGTATATGTTCTCAAAGCCAACGGCACGCTGGATGCTGCGGTAGCGGCACTGCTTAAGCTGATGGGCAGTCGTACCGAGTTATTGATCCCTGTGGGCATGGTGTTGTTCGGTCTGCTCGGATCTACACTGGGTATATTCGAGGAGACCTATGGTCTCGTGCCGGTGTTTGCAAGCATCATGCTGGCATTGGGATACGACAGCCTTGTGGGCGGTGCTGTTGTCTACATCGGTGTGGCTACGGGGTTTGCCGCTGCTATGACAAATCCCTTTTCGGTGGGCATTGCTCAAACTATTGCCGATGTGCCCATTAACTCCGGTGTTGCCTATCGTGCCGTTATTTTTGCAGTGTTTGAGACAGTATCTATCTGGTATGTGATGCGTTATGCCAGAAAAGTAAAACAGCATCCTGAGCTTTCTGTATTATACGGCTGTGATGAAGTGGTACAGCCGGACGAAAAGCAGTATGACAGAGAAATTGCCTTTACTTTTCGACGCAAACTTTGCACGATTCTGTTTTTTGTTACGATTGGCGTGCTCCTTTACGGAACAACCAGGCTTGGATGGTATATCGACGAGATATCCTCGCTGTTTCTGGCTATGATGGCAGTGGCGGGTATCGTCGGAGGGAGCAGTCTTAATGACCTCTGTCTTACTTTTATTGAATCTACCAGGAGTGTGGTATCATCCATTCTTGTGATAGGCTTTACCCGCGGCATTCTGATTATCATGCAGGAAGCTCTTATCTCGGACACGATTGTTTACTATCTTTCCTCACTTCTGGACATTGGAAATCCGGTGCTTTCGGCTGTGGGAATGCTGTTTCTGCAAAGTATCATCAATATTTTCATTAACGGCTCGTCCAGTCAGGCAACCATTACCATGCCAATCATGGCTCCGGTGGCTGATATCGTGGGCGTAAGCCGCCATACAGCCGTGCTGGCTTATTGTTTCGGCGATGGATTTTCGGATATGTTCTGGCCGACAAACTGTTCGCTGGAATGTGGTTTGATGGGAATTCCGCTTGAACGGTGGTATAAATTTATTACGCCGCTGTTTTTGATTATGACTGCTCTGCAGGTGTTTTTCATAGCACTGTCAGTATATGTTTACTGACAAAGGAGTTATTTCTTTCCTGTATTACAGGATGGCTGTTCCCGTTCAAGGCGGCTTAAAGCCGGCCAGACAGTGAGGAGCATTGTCCCGAAACAGGCGATTCCTCCGATGAAATTGGAGATTGGCTCTGCCATGAATACACCGTCCGTTCCCATTCCCGCCAGCCGGGGGAGGAGAATAGTAAGAGGAACCACGATGATTACTTTTCGGAAGATAGAGAAAAAGATTGCAAATTTTGAGCGTCCCAGTCCCACAAATATGGCCTGTCCGGAAAACTGGAGGGACATCATGAAGAAACCAAAGAAATAAATACGCATGGCCGGGACGCCCGCCCTGATTATTTCGGCATCATGGTTGAAAATGCGGATAAAAAATTCCGGAAAGCCGTGGATAATCATCCAGATGCCTGTGGTATATAGAATAGCCACCACGGCTGTAAATACAATAACTTTTTTGACCCGTCCGTATTCACGTGCTCCGAAATTGAAGCCCAGGACAGGCTGGGCGCTCTGAGTAAGGCCGTTTACCGGCAGGGAAGCTATTTCGCGGACGGAGTTGATGATTGTCATAACTCCTACATACAGATCGCCGCCCCAGACCTGAAGCATGGCATTGCACATAATCTGGACGCTGCAGTTGGTTATGGCCATGGTAAAGCCGGAAAATCCCAGCCCGATGATGGCTTTTACACGCCTTGCTTCCAGACGCATACAGGAGAGCTTCAGGCGGAGAATTGTCTGTCTGCCTGTCAGAAACCGGAGTATCCAGATGGCGGACAGAAGCTGTGAGAGCACAGTGGCAAAGGCGGCCCCCCGTACTCCCATATTGAGCACAAAGATGAAAATGGGATCAAGGATAATATTGGCAACGGCTCCCAGAAGCACGGTCATCATTCCGATGCGCCCGAATCCCTGAGAATTGATAAAACTGTTCATGCCAAGACCGACCATAACAAACAGACTGCCAAGCAGATATATGGTTATATAGGCATCGGCGTAGGGATAGGTAAGATCGCTGGCTCCGAAGAGATAGAGCATGGGACGGCGGAAAATGAGGCAGAAAACAGTAAGGGCGATACCGGAAATAACCATCATGGTAAAGGAATTCCCCATGATTTTTTCGGCTGAATCCAGATTTCCGCGTCCCCGTTCGATGGAGCATAAGGGGGCGCCGCCCATCCCGAACAGATTGGCGAAGGCAATGACCATTGTAATAATAGGAAGAGACAGACCGATTCCCGTCAGAGAAAGTGTGGCATTTTCCGGTATCCGTCCAATATAGATGCGATCCACAATGTTGTAGAGCACATTGATGAGCTGAGCCAGAGTCATGGGGACTGCCAGACTCATAATATTTTTTACAACACTTCCTTTGGAAAAATCATTTTTTGCCGCTGTGTCCTCTGCCATGCTGATGCCTCCCGGTGTCCGTATTTTTTCATTTTCTTTACAGGATATTTACATTATACTGCCCCTGATTTTGCTTGTCCAGTTTTTGCCCCGGTTTTTGTCGTCACAGGGTTGTTTCATGAAAGATTTTTAAAAGTATAAGAAGATTGGATTTTATCGAGGGTTATACGTGTTATACAAATACGCGTATAACTCTCGACTTTTTATTCCTGTAGAGGTACAATGTCTATATAGTAT
>CALWSF010000069.1 GCA_944384125.1 uncultured Lachnospiraceae bacterium
AATTTGACACAAAAAATGCAGGTTTTATAAGGCCTGCGAGGTATTTTTTTATTATTCAACTGTCAAACTCCCGTGCGCCAGGGAAGGCTGACGGAAGAACGTATAAATCAGTCGGTTATGCGGATACTTGAGATTAAAGATTTCTAAAGAATATCGTAAGTTGACGCTTATAGTGGGACGATTTATAATAAAGAAAACATAATGACAGATAGAATCTGCAGATACGGGGGGCTGCGGGGTCAGGAGAAGAGGGGTAGATGCATGATCAGAGAGAAGATCAGAGGGGTATTAATTGGATTTGCGGGAGCTTTCTTTGTATTGGGAAATGCATTGCCGGCTTATGCGGATACACTGATCACGAATGTTAAGCTCACGTTTCAGAATCAGTATGAAGAAGACGGGGGAAAGCTTCTGGAGCCTGTTGTGGGGACGGACAGCACGGAATTTAAAATAGCAGATGTTTCCTGGAGTCAGAAATCTTCTGACTGGTCGCCGGGGCAGGCTGTGACGGCAAGTATAGTTCTTAAGCCCGATAGTTCCGGATATTTTTCAGGTATATATGCAGATGAGCGGATTGACATAAGCGGAGCAGAGTATCGTTCGTGCCGCAGAGAGGATGATGGAAGCCTGCTGGTAAAGGCGGTTTACTATCCGGTTCTCAAACTTGGGAAAACGGAATCGGCAGGGTGGAGCGGGGATACCAGGGCGTCCTGGAAAACGGTTCCCTATGCGACGGCATACCAGCTCCGGCTGTATAAGAAGGATGGAACCTATGTGACAACTCTGACTCTCGGGGGAACTTCCGTGGAGCTTTCCGATTATATGACGGGAGGCGGGGAGTATTATTATGAAGTGCGTGCAATTGCCGGAAACAGCGAAAATTCTTCTTATAAAAGAAATGGCGAATATGTGACTTCCCGGAAGACAGAGACGGCTGTTTCAAAACCGGCACGGGGTGTCTGGACAAAAAATGGCAGCAGCTGGCACTACACGGATGAGAATGGAAATGCGGCCGTATCCGGATGGCGTTATATCGGAGGCGTCTGGTATTATTTTGATGGCCAGGGACGGGCTCTCAGCGGATGGCAGCAGATAAACGGGAGCTGGTATTATATGGACGGCGAGTGCCGTATGCAGACGGGATGGATGGAGATGGACGGTAAAATGTACTATCTGGATTCCGCGGGAGTCATGATTACCGGCTGGTATCAGATGAGCCCGGGGAAATGGTATTACTTCTATGATGACGGCAGTATGGCAGTAAATACCTCGATTGACGGTTATCGGATTGGCCCGGATGGAAAAATGAAGCAGTGAAAGAAAGAGCGCAAGACAGGGCAGGCGTAGTTCCTGCCCTGTCTTTTTGCGGGGAATTGATACTTGACTAAGGGAATAAATTCCTCTACAATTTACACGAATATGCAGATATCCGGTGTGGACGGAAGGGTTTGGAAATGAAAATTATAAAAGCTGCAAATCTTGTATTTGATTATATACGGCGAAATGAAGAGGGCGAGGTTGAGGATGTCAACCGGGCGCTCGATCATCTGAATGTGGAAATTGAAAAGGGAAGCTTCGTTGCGGTTCTGGGACATAATGGTTCCGGGAAATCAACCCTGGCAAAGCTTATTAACGGGATTTTGCTTCCGGCGGAAGGAACCGTGTGGGTATCCGAGATGGACACGGCAGATGAAGAGCGGATATGGGATGTGCGTAAAACCGCTGGAATGGTATTTCAGAATCCGGATAATCAGATTATAGGAAACATAGTGGAAGAGGATGTTGGGTTTGGCCCTGAAAATATCGGAGTTCCCACAGAAGAAATCTGGAAAAGAGTGGATGAGAGCCTCAGAGCTGTGGGGATGACGATGTACAGGAAGAGGTCGCCTAATCGTCTGTCGGGCGGGCAGAAACAGAGAGTGGCGATTGCAGGGGTAATGGCGATGAAGCCCCAGTGTATTGTCCTGGACGAGCCGACAGCCATGCTGGATCCCAATGGACGCAGGGATGTGATTCGGACGATCCATGAGCTTAACCGTTCGGAGGGGATTACCATTCTTCTTATTACACATTATATGGAAGAGGTAATCGATGCTGATCGCGTTATTGTTATGGATGACGGGAAAATTGTGATGGACGGCACTCCGCGTGAAATTTTCTCCAGGGTGGAGGAACTGAAAAACTACCGCATGGATGTGCCGCAGGTAACGGAGCTTTCGTGGGAACTGAGGCAGCGCGGAGTACCGCTGCCGGAATGTATTCTTCGGAAGGAGGAGCTTCTGGAAGCGCTGCTCCCGCTTCTGAAGGAGGAGTAGGAATGTCAATACAGGCGATAGATTTAAGCTACACATATGGACAGGGAACTGCATTTGAGCAGCATGCCCTGCGGCATGTGAATTTTGAGATAAAGGATGGGGAATTTGTGGGGCTGATTGGCCATACCGGCTCCGGAAAATCCACTCTGATTCAGCATTTAAACGGGCTGATCCGCCCTACGGGCGGGGATATCCTGTATCAGGGAAAAAGCATTTACAGTGACGGATACAGTCTTCGTGAACTCCGGGGAAAGGTCGGGCTTGTGTTTCAGTACCCGGAGCATCAGCTTTTTGAGGTGGATGTTTTTTCGGACGTATGCTTTGGCCCCAGGAATCTGGGCTGTTCAAAAGAGGAGACAGAAAAACGGGCACGCCATGCACTGAAGCTGGTGGGCCTGGATGAGAGCTTTTACAGCCAGTCTCCATTTGAGCTTTCCGGCGGGCAGAAACGGAGAGTGGCGATTGCCGGCGTTCTGGCGATGCGCCCGGAGATGATGATTCTGGATGAGCCCACTGCCGGACTCGATCCCCGCGGAAGAGACGAGATACTGGATCAGATTGAGCGTCTGAACCGTCAGCATGGTCTTACAATACTTCTTGTTTCTCACAGCATGGAGGATGTGGCACGATATGTGGACCGCCTGATGGTAATGAACCGCGGCGAGAAAGTGTTTGATGGCACACCCAGAGAGGTCTTTCGCCATTACAGAGAGCTGGAAGCAATAGGTCTTGCTGCGCCGCAGATTACGTATGTGGTAAATGAGCTGAGAGATCAGGGCATACCGCTTGATGAGACGATTACAACAGTGGAAGAAGCGCGGGACGCTATTCTTGGACTTCTGGAAAAAAGGGGTAAACTGAAATGATACGGGATATAACGATAGGACAATATTATCCGGTTGAGTCGCCGGTGCACCGGCTGGATCCGCGCACGAAGCTGTTTGGGACTCTGGTTTATATTATTTCACTCTTTTTTGCGGACAATATAGGGTGCTATGCGGCAGCAACGCTTTTTCTGGGAGCGGTGGTACACCTGTCCCGGGTTCCCCTGCGGTTTATTGTGAGAGGACTTAAAGCCATTGTGTTTCTGCTCTTATTGAGCGTGAGTTTTAATCTTTTTCTGACAGACGGAAGGACTCTTGTCCGACTGGGATTTCTCAAAATCACAGATAATGGACTTCGGCTGGCTTTTTTTATGGGGCTGCGCCTTATGTATCTTGTAATAGGATCGTCTATTATGACACTGACAACTACTCCGAATCAGCTGACGGACGGTCTTGAAAAAAGTCTGGGTTTTCTCAATCGTCTGAGGGTTCCTGTGCATGAAATTTCAATGATGATGTCCATAGCGCTGCGTTTTATTCCCATCCTGGTGGAGGAAACAGACAAAATTATGAAGGCCCAGATGGCCAGAGGAGCGGATTTTGAGTCGGGCAATCTGATACAGAGAGCAAAAAATATGATTCCCATACTTGTGCCGTTATTTGTATCGGCATTCCGCCGGGCCACGGATCTGGCCATGGCGATGGAGGCGCGTTGCTACCGCGGAGGAAGCGGAAGGACGAAAATGAAACCGCTGCACTATGAGAAGCGGGATCATATGGCATATGCGGTACTGGCTGCTTATCTTATCGCTGTGATTGCAATCAGATTTTTTTTCTGAAATGAGGAAAATAAGAATATGAGACGAATCAAGCTGGTTGTGGCGTATGACGGAACGGCGTACTGCGGATGGCAGCTGCAGCCGAACGGTGTAACAATAGAGGAAATTTTAAATAAAACTCTGTCGGAGCTTCTGAAAGAACCTGTCATGGTAATCGGTGCCAGCCGGACAGATTCCGGCGTACATGCGATGGGAAATGTGGCAGTGTTCGATACGGAAAGCAGAATTCCGGGGGATAAGATCTGCTTTGCGTTGAATCAGCGCCTGCCGGAGGATATACGTATTCAGTCTTCCGAGGAGGTGCCCCTGACTTTTCATCCGCGGAAAGCCAACTGCATCAAAACGTATGAGTACAGAATTTTAAACAGGAAAACGGACATGCCGCTGCAGCGTCTTTACAGTTATTTCTGTTATTTTGATCTGGATGTTGAAAAGATGAGAAAAGCAGCATCTTTTCTGATAGGGGAGCACGATTTTAAAAGTTTCTGTACGGTGCGGAGCCAGGCGGAGGAAACAGTAAGGACAATATACAGTCTCGATCTGAATCGGGAAAACGATATGATTATAATCCGAATCAGCGGAAGCGGTTTCCTTTACAATATGGTTCGGATAATAGCCGGAACACTGGTTAAAGTGGGAATGGGCGTTTATCCGCCGGAGCACATGGAAGAGATTCTGGAGGCGAGAAACCGGGCGGCAGCGGGGCCGACAATTCCGGCCCGGGGACTTACACTGGTAAATATGGAGTATGAAAAGGAGACGGCGCCATGTCTGGAGGGAAAAAACAGTCACTGGCACTATGTGCTGGATCAGACGGGAATTTCAGATACCGGGGCTGCCTGGCTCAGTATTGTGCGCTGTGAGGACAAAGAATTCGACCGCACGGTAATGCGGGTTGTGCATCAGGCATATCGAAACGGAGCCAGAACTGTTTTTGTCTGCGACGAGGAGGCTGCGGGTAAAAACGGGAGTGACAGACTGGCGGCGGGAAAGAAATTCGGGTATTACCGCCTGCGGGAAAGTGAGATGTGCGGGATGAAAGACAGAAAATGGTATGAGGCGGTCTATGAGGGAGGAAACGATGTTTCGCGTTGATTTAAACAGTGATCTCGGCGAGAGCTTTGGAAACTATTCGCTGGGAATGGATGAGGAAATACTGAAATATGTGTCTTCTGCAAATGTAGCCTGTGGCTGGCATGCTGGGGATCCGATGGTAATGGAAAAGACGGTTGCTCTGGCGAAACGATTCGGAACTGCGGTTGGAGCACATCCCGGCTTCCCGGATCTGATGGGATTTGGGAGAAGAAATATGGCAGTCACGCCTGAGGAGGCGAAAGTGTATGTGAAATACCAGCTGGGGGCTTTGGATGCTTTTGTCAGAAGCCATGGTATGAAAATTCAGCATGTAAAGCCTCATGGAGCGTTATACAACATGGCTGCCGTTGATGAGAAGCTGGCAAGGGCTATGTGTGAAGCTGTGTATGATGTAGACAGCGATATAATTTTTATGGGACTGGCAGGCTCGGCGATGCTCAGTGCGGCCAGAGAGACAGGACTTAAAGCAGCCAGTGAGGTATTTGCCGACCGGGCTTATAATGATGACGGAACTCTGGTTTCACGAAAACTTCCGGGTGCAGTCATAAAGGATAAAGATCTTGCCATCAGACGGGTCGTCCGTATGGTAAAAGAAGGGCTTGTTGAGAGCATAAATGGGAAAGATATTCCAATCCTGGCTGATTCCATTTGTGTGCATGGAGACAACCCGGAGGCACTGGAATTTGTGCGCAATATCCGTGAAACGCTCACGGAGGAGGGTGTAGAAATCCGAAATTTATTATAGTGTGTGAAAGCTTCCGGATGCAGTTACTGACAAAAGCTCGCAGAGCAGCACTGCGATGTGATGGAGCGCAGACATAGAAGGAGACAGCCATGAGTGAAGTAAGATATCTTGTATCCGGGGATTGCGGGATGTGCGTTGAGTTTGGCAATGTCATCAGCCCGGAGATTAATGAAAAAATCCGTGCATTTAAGATTGCAGTAGAGAAAAGCGGTATCCGGGGAATTACGGAGACTGTGCCGACCTATCGATCGCTTCTGGTTCATTATCAGCCGGATGAAATAAGTTTTAAGGATCTCACAGAGCGTTTTGAGGAGCTTATGGGATCGCTGTCGGATATTCCGATTCCGCCGCCCTCGATAATTGAAATTCCTGTTTTGTACGGCGGGGAGTTCGGTCCGGATCTGGAGACTGTGGCAGAGTATAATCATATGTCTCCGGAAGAGGTAATACTGACCCATACATCGGGCGAGTATCTGATTTATATGCTGGGATTTATTGCAGGTTTTCCTTATCTGGGCGGGATGAGTCCCCGTATTGCCACTCCCCGTCTGAAAAATCCAAGAGTCAGGATTGAGGGAGGATCTGTCGGAATTGCAGGAGAGCAGACAGGTATTTATCCGGTTGCCTCTCCGGGCGGCTGGCAGCTTATCGGGAGAACACCCCTGAAGCTTTATGATGCAGGGAGGGAAAAACCGGTTCTTCTGGAGGCGGGACAGTATATAAAATTCCGTTCTGTTTCCCGGGCGGAGTATGAAAGAATTGAAAAAGAACTGTCGGATAATACATATCAATATGTGATCCGCCGTAAGGAGGAGTAAAAGTGGGAGTTACTTTTATAAATGGAGGATTTCTCACGACGGTGCAGGACATGGGGCGCACGGGATATCAGGAGTCGGGAATGCCGGTGTCCGGCGTTATGGATCGTCGTTCTGCGGCGCTTGCCAATATTCTTGTGGGAAACAGTGAAGATGAAGCGGTGCTGGAGATTACCCTTATGGGACCCGTAATGGAGTTTGATGAGGATTCGGTTATTGCCGTAACGGGGGGAAATCTTCTCCCTAAAATTAACGGAAAAGATTTCCCCATGTATCAGGCTGTGCCGGTACATCGGGGAGATTGTCTCAGCTTCGGAGGTCCGGCGGCCGGCAGCAGAGCCTATGTGGCTTTTGCCGGAGGGCTGGATATTCCGGTTGTGCTTGGAAGCAAATCCACTGATCTTAAATCAAAGATAGGGGGACTGGACGGCCGGAAAATAGGAGGCGGGGATTCCATAGGATTTGCGAGACCGGGGATAACGCCTGTCAATATAAAAAGAAGAAAAATGGAGCCGGAGGATTTTTCGGCAGAAGAGAAGATAATCCGGGTGGTAATGGGGCCTCAGGATGACTGTTTTACGGAAAAGGGAATTGATACATTTTTAACTTCAGTCTACACTTTTACCAACGAATCAGACCGTATGGGCTGCAGGCTGCAGGGAATGGAAATAGAGCATAAGAACGGCGGAGACATTATAACAGACGGGATTGTATTTGGCGCAGTTCAGATTCCGTCCCATGGTCAGCCTATCATTATGATGGCGGATCATCAGACAACAGGCGGATATACAAAAATTGCAGCTGTTATTTCAGTTGATCTTCCTCTGGTTGCACAGGCCCGGCCGGGACAGAGAGTAAAGTTCCGCAGAATATCCATTGATGAGGCGCAGGAGCTTTATGTGGAAGAGAAACGGAGAATGAAGGAACTGAAAGAAGAGTTTGACCGCGCGCCGGACAGCTGTGAGGATCCGGAAGCTGTTATTCTGTCGGTGCTGGGATGCGAGGCCGGGAGGTACCAAAATCCGGCGGGGCGGTACAGAGCAGTGATTGACGGTAAGGAATATATACTGGATCTCAGGGAAGAGCATGAAGATATCTGATGCGAGGAGGAATTTATTTATGAAGGATTACAGCAGAAACTCTCCGGAAGAAATATGGAAGCTTATTCGAAGCGGAGAGATAGATTTTCCGACTGCGGGCATGTGCGCCGGATATGCACAGGCCAATCTCGTCATTCTTCCGGGAAAATATGCGGCGGATTTTAAAAAATTTGCGGAGAAAAACCCGAAGCCCTGTCCTGTTCTGGAAATTATAGAGGGAACTCCTGACGTTCACGATATGGGAGCGGGAGCAAATATTGCAACGGATATTCCCAGATATTATGTGTATCGCAATGGAGTCAGAACAGAGGAGCTTTCGGATGTTTCAGAATACTGGACAAAAGATTCGGTTGCCTTTCTGATTGGCTGCAGCTTTTCCTTCGAGGAGGCGCTTATGCGCGCTGGTATTGAAGTACGCCATATTGCACAGGGATGCAATGTTCCCATGTATAAAACAAATATTCCGTGTGAGAGTGCCGGCGTGTTTGAAGGCCCCATGGTAGTCAGCATGCGTCCCATGACGCCGGAAAATGCCGTGCTGGCTAAAGAAATTACGGAAAAATATCCCAATGTTCATGGGGGACCTGTGCAGATAGGAAATCCGGAAGAAATAGGAATTTCTGATATCAGCAGTCCCGATTATGGGGACAGTGTGGAAATCAGAGAGGGAGAGATTCCGGTGTTCTGGGCCTGTGGTGTTACCCCTCAGGCTGCGATTGAGAATGCAAAACTTCCGCTTGTCATTACTCATGCACCGGGACATATGTTTATCACGAATATTTTAAACACAGAGCTCAATGCATTTCTGGAGAAAAAGAAAAAGCAGTCTGAGCGAACCGGTTTAAAAGCCTGAAAAACAGCAAAAATGCCTGATTTTAAAGGGAAAAACTGCTTGACACGTCCGGATGGGTGTAATATAATGTATAACTGTGACATCAATCGAAAGTGTCTGAGCCAAAGCCCCGGAGCGGACATTTCATGATATAGTTAATCTCAAATTTCTGATAGTTAAACAGGAGGTCAACCAATGAAAAGTTTTATGGCTAGTCCGGCAACAATTGAGAGAAAATGGTACGTAGTTGACGCTACAGGATATACATTAGGACGTCTGGCATCTGAAGTAGCAAAGGTTCTGAGAGGAAAGAACAAACCGATCTTTACTCCTCACATCGACTGCGGCGATTATGTAATCGTTGTAAATGCTGAGAAGATCAAGGTAACAGGCAAGAAGCTTGACCAGAAGATTTACTACAATCACTCCGATTATGTAGGCGGTATGAAAGAGACCACTCTTAAAGAGATGATGGAGAAGAAACCGGAGCGTGTAATCGAGTTAGCAGTTAAGGGTATGCTTCCCAAAGGACCTTTAGGAAGAAGCATGATTAAGAAACTTCATGTTTATGCAGGTCCTGAGCATGAGCAGGCAGCTCAGAAACCGGAAGTTTTAGAGATCAAGTTTTAATCAAAGGTGCTGGAAGGAGGAGAATCTATAATGGCTAACAAATTTTACGGAACAGGCAGAAGAAAAAAATCAATCGCCAGAGTATACCTTGTACCGGGTACGGGCAAGATTACAATCAATAAAAGAGATATCGATGAGTATTTCGGTCTTGAGACACTGAAGGTAGTTGTTCGTCAGCCGCTGGTTGCAACCGAGACAGTTGACAAATTTGATGTACTGGTAAATGTTCGCGGCGGCGGATTTACCGGACAGGCAGGTGCCGTACGTCACGGTATTGCCAGAGCACTTCTTCAGGCAGACGCTGATTACAGACCGGTTCTCAAGAAATCCGGTTACTTAACACGTGATCCGAGAATGAAAGAGAGAAAGAAGTACGGCCTCAAGGCTGCCCGTCGCGCTCCGCAGTTCAGCAAGCGCTAAACTTTATCAAAAGTGGT
>CALWSF010000070.1 GCA_944384125.1 uncultured Lachnospiraceae bacterium
CAAATAATTTTAACCGATTTGAGCTCCTTATGGGAGCTCTTTTCTTTATCCCTCACGGGGGATTTTGGAGCGCTTACGTTTCGTGGAATGCCATTGGCATTCATCTCAAGTTGAAAGGAGACCATAATTATGCAAAATAAAGTTCAACACAACCTGTTCCTTGATATAGCAAACCTACTACGTTCACTGGCAAATGTGTGTGAAAATCTAGATTCCATACTTGTCGATATAAACTCTTTAAAATCATCTGCCGCAATTAAACAACTTGAAGTTGAAGTAATTCCCCCTAAAAGTACCTAACAGCTACCATCGCACAGATTAAACAGAATTGTGAGATCATCGAACAGGAGTGTTACAATAAGTCCAAGTCGAAAACTCCCAATCAGTCTCAGTGTACACCTGAAAAGGAAAAGGCCATTCGAGATGTGCTGAAATACTCTCAGATGATCTGACAACTTATCATAACTACAAAGGAACAAGCCGCACGCTCTCCGGGATAATCCTGGCGAGTGTGCGGCTTTATATTATTGCCCTATCATCTTTAGTTTTTTAGAACCACATATTGGGCATCTGTCTGGTAGGTCGCCAAATGCAATATCATGGTCTTGCATTAAGCAATCTTCACAGAGAACATATCGATTACTAAAAAGTGCATCACGCTTTGATTGCAGCTCCATTTCTATTTTATGCCTACTTGGATTATCGCCCAAAATAAAATCCGGCATTATAAACAACGATGTTTTTACTTTTAAAAAAGTATCATCCACTTCCATTTCTTTGTATGCATAACCATCGTACAAAAATATCACATATCTTCGTTCTTGTTCGTTTTGCCACTTACTATCCTTAACGGACAGAATCCAATACTGCATGATTTCCTGCAAGAATTGATTCTTTTCAGTGTCAGACAAGTCAAACATATCAATCACACTAAATAAAAACCGCAATTCGTCTTTTGCTTCATCAACATTATATAAAACATCAAATGTGATAACTTGAGATATAACTGGCACTTCTTTTGTGTCCGGCAAATCAGTGGCAACACCTGGTTTTTTTCTTAGTTTTCGTATATAAACCGGGGAAATCAAATCAGCAATCCGATCATTTTTATATCCATACAGACATTCCCCATAATCTCGGTACATTTCACTAGCATTTATTGCTTTACAGAAGCTAGAGACATAATATGTTCTTGTTGCAGTAAAATCTATATTCTTTGCCCAATCATAATCTATCCACGATGGATCTCCAAAAAGCTCGGGAACAGCTTTCTGCTCCCTATCATCATTTAACAATTCTGTCTTTTTCATCCAGATCTGATGATTAACGATGCTTTCACTAGCAACACTCTTTGGCAGATACTTGCAAATATAGTTTTCATTATATCCATGTCTGGATTTTAATATAAAATTGCTTATTTGCATCATTAAGACGCCTTTTGTAGGGCTAATGTTCGCAGGTTGATCGTTTAGTTTCAAAAGCTTTGCTTCTAACTTCAAAAGCTCAAATAACTCTTCTCTGTTAAATTCCCATAATTTTTCGCTTTTGCGTCCATGCATATTACTAATGTCATATAACATTGCGGAGTAGGCATAAGTAATATTATTAATTTCTTCTTCATTACGATTTGGATGGACTAGACTTTCCACAATTTCAATCAATTGCTTGGCAAATGTCTTTTGTTTTTCGACCGTATAAATCTGGTATGCCAAATGATAAAATCTCATTGGAAGGAGAAGATTTTCTTCGAACGGATGGATGCGCAAACAATCTTCATCATGTGCTGTTGGTCCACACCAAGATGCTATTTTATAGAGTCTAGTTATTTGTGTAATAATATCATATAGATACGTTATAAGAGAATTCATCTGATAGAATTTCCCTTTTAAATATAGCGTATTAATAAGGTCAACTTCATATTCTGTGACTCTAAGTAATCCACGTGCAACGCTTTGGTTTAAATCATGCCGGCTTATCAGGGAAATCAAAATTTCCCGGTTTTTATATGTTGGCTTTTTTTCAAATTCCTTAAGACAATCTCCAAGTTGTTCTAACAAAAATTCATGTTCATTTGCTGGCCAATCGGAGGGTTTAGAACATTCATTTGTAAAATCTATTTTCATTAAGATTCCTTCTTTATTTCAATCTTTCACACAGCGGCAGCAGTTCCTCCAGCCGGGCCACAATACGCTTTTGTTCAGCAAGGGGTGGAAGAGGGAGCAAAACTTTTATTAGCTCAGTTTGGTTAATTTTAGGCATCTTAACCCGGCTAGACATTGCTTCTGCAATTTGAAAGTTAAATCCGTCAGAAAGCAAATAATACAACAGATATTTTCTATTAATATTTGTGTTCAGTGGATACATATCTGCGCTACACAATCCATCAAAGGGAGCAATTACCGCTTTTCTCAGTAGCGGACGGATCTTTGAATAGAGAATTTGTCCTGTGAAAAACAAGTGATTTGCACTAGACACCTTATCTTCCTCTACGGTATGGAAGTCAAGCAATTTCCCTGTTCCCTTTTCTATATTGTCAGGCGCAATATGCGGATAAGCTAAATAATCTGAAGGCTGTACCAAATTTGTAGCGATATCTACAACCGCTAATAGCCTCACCCACATCCAACCATCGGGAATTTCAAAGGGTTTCTCGTCCTCGGTGATTTCGGGCAGGGGCTTTTCTTTTTTGAGCTTGCCTTCTTTGATCAGGCGCTGCTTCTCGGCCTGGATCTGGGCATAAAGTTCCTGGGCGTTGCCTTCTTCCGGGCGCTGCTCCACCAGCTTGCCCTGGATGGCCTGCTGGAGGATGGATTTTTTCATATCTTCGGGGAAACGGCGGTTGAAGTCTTCCAGCTTGGTCCATGCCTGTTCATAGCGATCCACCAGGGGCAGGAGTTCTTCGATTTTGGAGACGATGCGCTTTTGTTCGGCAAGAGGTGGAAGAGGAATTAAAACTTTTATGATAGTTGAAACTGCGAGTCCTGGCTGTGCTGTTGCAGTTGCATATTGATTCAAATTAAGGGCTTTAAGAAACCATTCTCCCCATTTAACATCAGATTGGTTGAAATGGTCAACTACGACAGCATGCTCGGTTGCATAGAATTTTCCTTTAGCCACATTGATATTTCCGCACAATGCACCTTGTCGCCCAATGAGCGCAAAATGACCTTCTCGATTGAAAGAGGAAACATATCCCCGAACGCCATTTCCTCCGTAACACAAATACGGATGCTTTAAATCTTTTTGTTCATAGATATTGGCAGATGTAATATTTTTACCTGCTTGTAAGCTAAAGATTTGACCGATTCTTACCCACATCCACCCCTCGGGAATTTCAAAGGGCTTCTCGTCGTCGGTGATTTTGGGCAGGGATTTTTCTTTTTTGAGTTTGCCTGACTGGATGAGGCGCTGTTTCTCGGCCTGGATCTGGGCATAAAGCTCCTGGGCAGTTCCCTCCTCTGGGCGCTGCTCTACCAGTTTGCCCTGGATGGCAAGCTGCAAAATGCTGTTTTTTAGTTCCTGCGGGGTCATTCGGCGTTTCCTCCCAGTTTGGTGGTGATCTCAGCCAGAACGCGGTCAATCTCGGCGTTCAGCGAGGCCCGCTGCTCCTCATAGCGGTGAATCAGGTCCAGCGGGGCCAGAATTTCTTCTTCCTCGTGGGGGTAGCCGCACTGATCCAGGTTGTAGCCCAGATCTTCCGCCAGCTGCCGGGCCGTGAACTGTTTGGCCTTGTCGAAGCCGTCCACCGTCAGCTCCTGACGGTTGTCCCACCACTCCACCACGGGGTCAAAATGCTCCAGCTTCATGGGCTTGGTCTTGCTGAAATGCTTATACCCTTCGGGCATATCCAACCGATAGAACCAGGTAGTCTGGGTGGGGCCGGTGTTGTCAAAGAAAAGAATATTGGTAGTGATCGAGGTATAGGGCGAAAAGACGCTGCCCGGCATCCGAACGATGGTGTGAAGGTTGAACTCGCTGAGCAGCTTCTTTTTAATGTTCAGTTTGGCGTTGTCGGTACCGAACAAAAAGCCGTCGGGCAGGATCACCGCCGCCCGTCCGCCGGGCTTGAGCCGGTACATGATAACTGACATGAACAGGTCAGCGGTTTCGCTGCTGGCCAGATCGGACGGAAAGTGGTTTTTTACATCCGCTTTCTCGCTGCCACCGTAAGGAGGATTCATCAAAATAACGTCCACACCATCCTCAACGGTGTAGTCCAGCACATCATGCAGCAGGGTATTGTCGTGGTAGACCCGGGGATTGTCCAGGTTGTGCAGCAGCAGGTTGGTGATACAGAGCATATAGGGGAACTGCTTTTTCTCGATACCGTAGATGGAATTGCTGAAAGCCGCCTCATCTTCGGTGGTCTTGACCTGCTTGTGCAGCTCCTTCAGCCAGCTGGTCAGAAAGCCGCCGGTACCACAGGCAAAGTCGGCCATCTGCTCCCCCACCTGGGGCCGGATCATCTGGGCCATAAAGTCAGTGACAGCCCGGGGTGTATAGAATTCGCCGGCCGAACCTGCGCTTTGCAGCTCTTTCAGAATGGTCTCGTAGATCTCGCCGAAGGCGTGGCTTTCCGCATAATCGTCCAGCTGGAGATCGTCAATCGTATTGATGATCTGACGCAGCAGGACGCCGTCCTTCATGTAGTTGTTGGCCTCGGCAAACATAGTCTGGACAACGGCCTTACGGATGGGCGTATCGGCATCCACCGGCAGATTCTTTAAAGTCGGGAACAAGGTGTTGTTTACGAAGTCCAGGAGTTTGTCTCCAGTCATCTCTTTGCCGTCTTTTCTGGCTGCCCAGTTCTCCCAGCGGCAGGGCTCCGGAATGATAGATTGATAGTTTTCATCATCCCATTCCCAGTCCGCCTCTTTGGTGGCGTATACCTTCAAAAACAGCAGCCAGGTGATCTGCTCGATGCGCTGGGCGTCGCCGTTGATGCCGGCGTCGTTACGCATGATATCCCGCAGCCGTTTGACAAATCCAGATAAATTGCTCATTCGTTAAATAACCTCATTCATATAAATCTCGTTTTCCAGTTCCTTAACGGCTTTCATGTACCCTTCTTTCCCACCAAAATAACTTGCGATCTTAGCGGGTTTTCCCATTTTGAGGAAGGGGTCCAGTCGAAGGATCTCTGCCTTTTCGATTTCATAGATCCCGGTGTTCATGTACTTGTCCAGCAGGGCCTCCAGAACTTCTCGGGCCGCTGGGCTGTACTTGCTCAAGAAATCACGCTTTTTGACGTTGTTGGCCCGATCCCGTCGGGTCAGGGGCTTTTTATCAAAGGCCACATGGCAGATGAAGTCGAAGTCATCCACATCGGTCATTCCCTGCTGCTCTTTCACCTGTTCCAGGTCGATGCCGCGCTCGCGAAGAAGTTCCCGGATGGCCTCTTTTTTCTCCTGGGCGCTCCATTGACGGATGAAGTTATCCAGAGAAGCATATTTACCCAGAATATTTTCCTTGGTGTAATCGATAATGCTTTCCTGATGCAGCAGCTTGCCATCGGTGTCATAGACTGAAACCGTCTTATGAACGATACAGACTTTGCAGCCGTTCTTATCCACAATCGGTGTAGGCAATTTTTCAGGAGCATCCGGGGGTGTCGGATCTCCCTCCGGAAGCTCTTTGGGAGGCAGTTCTTTTACCTTGGCTGCTCCGAACTCCTCGTCAATTTCCAGAGGCCCATCCCAATCCGGATCGGCAAACAGGCGGGTGACATTTCGGAAGTCCATCACTGCAAAGTGGGTCTTGCCCTCTTTTTCCTTCAGTCGTGTCCCCCGGCCGATGATCTGCTTGAATTCCGTCATCGAGCCGATCATCTCATCCAAAACAATCAGCTTGGTCATCTTGCAGTCAGCGCCAGTGGAGAGGAGCTTGGAGGTCGTAGCGATAACCGGATATTTTTGGGTCACCGAAGAAAACTATTTGATTTTCCCTTTGCCGATTTCATCACTACCAGTAATCCGAACCACGTAGTCAGAGTTCTTCTTCACCATATCCTGATTCAGCTCGGCCAGCATGTCCCGCATACGCAAGGCAGCATCCTCGGTGGCGCAGAACACAATGGTCCGGGCCATCCGGTCCGTACTCTTGAGGTAACGGGTGATCTCCGCCGCCACCTCCCGGATACGATCCTTTATGATGATATTGTAGTCGTAGTCGCTGTTGTTATAGATACGGTCTGGTATCTCGTTGCCGTAGATATCCAGCTGACCTTTCCTGGGTCGCCAACCTTCGCCGATGTTTGTCATAACATCGATTACCTTGAAGGGAGCCAAGAATCCGTCATCGATACCTTCTTTCAAGCTATACGAATAGACAGGCTCCCCAAAATAGCTCAGGTTGGAGATGTACTTTGTTTCCTTTGGTGTGGCTGTCATGCCAATTTGAATGGCATCCGAAAAGTATTCCAGTATTCGCCGCCAACGGCTTTCCTCTTTGGCCGATCCCCGGTGACACTCATCCACAATGATCAGATCAAAGAAATCCGGCTGGAATAGTTCGCGGAAGTTTTCCTTGTCATCATCCCCTACCAGCTGCTGATAGAGGGAGAAATACACCTCATACGACGTAATGGTTTCCGGGCGGTCTTTTTTCGCATTGATTTTGTGAATCGTTTTTTGCAGCGGCGCAAAGTCCTGGTCAATGGACTGATCCACCAGCATATTACGATCTGCCAGGTAGAGAACTTTGTGTACTTTCTCACTTTTCAGCAGACGATATATGATCTGAAAGGCCGTATAAGTTTTGCCTGTACCCGTTGCCATCACCAAAAGCAGCCGTTTCTGTCCCCGGGCAATGGCATCCACCGTTCGATTGATTGCCTTCCGCTGGTAGTATCGGGGCGGATATGTGCTCTGGCTGGAATAATAGGGCTGGTTCATTACCTGCTCCTGTGCAGGTGTAAACCCGGATTCCTGCTTAAATCGCTCCCATAACTCTGCCTCGGTCGGGAACTCATCCATTCCAAACTGTCGCTCGGCCCCAGTGAGGAAGTCATGCTCGGCAAAACCATCCCCATTGGAGCTGTACGCAAACGGAAGGTCCAGCATTTTGGCATAGTCCATCGCCTGCTGTAACCCTTCCGAAATTTGGTGTTTGTTATCCTTAGCCTCAATCACAGCAATCGGATTGTTTGGACTGAGGTAGAGCAGATAATCTGCCCGCTTGCCCTTCTCCCGGACCGCAAGGTTCCCCTTCAAGTTGATCTTGCCGTCTGTGATCTGAGTTTCCATCGTGATCTTTTTGCGCTCCCACTTGGAAGTCACGGCAGGGGTTATGTATTGCAGCTTGATATCTTCCTCGGTCATGTCTTTTTTCTGAAGAATCATAGTCATTGACCGGACCTCCTTTTATATATTCACTCTTCTCCCCTATTACCGATTTCGTATCCAAATAATCAAATCTATTATAGCAAAACAGGTATCACACAACAATATATAAACAAAGTCTTTATAGTAAGAGGCCAGTGAGAGTTACTCCCACTGGCCTCTTTGTATCATACAATGCTATCCCCTGTAGATTTCAGGATTAATCAAAACAATTTGCTTTCCAGTTCGCTGGGCATATCGAACCGTGAAAGCAGTTCCACCACGAGGTTCACCATTATACACTGCCAGGACCAAACCGGCATGATCCACCAGAAAACGATTGCGCTCCAGCATACAGCTCTTACTATAGTCTCTGCTGACATAAATGATGGAATCCGCTTTATCCAAAATAGATCGGTAGCAAAGTTTTGCGGGATAAGTCCATTGATCAGCCTGGGTTCTGCAAGGCAGAATACAGTGTAGCTTCAGTTCAGGGTGGGATTCTCTCAACTCAAGGACCTCCAGGGCAGCCCAAGTATCTGTACCTTCTGCCATACCAGATAAAAAGTCGGTGTATCCATTTTGGGCCAGCAAAGCTATTTCCTGCCGCAGGGCTGTTTTTAAGTGCTTACAGCCAGCGTTTTCCTCGTTATATCCCCAGGGAAACTTCCTGGGTCTATGCCCTGTAAATGCACAGGCCAATCGTACCATCACTAACCCCCCTTTTATATGGCTAAATAATGGCCATACTCTATGGCCATTATATCAGCCATAATAAAGAAAGTAAAGGGGATGATCTTATGATTTGCTACTCGCCCTTATGGAAAACGATGGCAGAAAAGCACATGACAACCTATACCCTCCGCTTCAAACATGGTATGAGCCACGCTACTGTTCAACGGCTACAGGCTGATATGCCGGTCTCTACCCACACCTTGAATAAACTCTGTGAGATTTTACAGTGTCGCCTGGAAGATGTGGCGGTATATATCCCAGATCAAAAATGACAGCTCTGCGTCTTGAATGCAGAGCTGTTTTTGGTTTTTATAAAGATTCCAAAGATTTCTCTTTGGCTCCGGGAGATTATGAGGGGGTGAGAGCCTCCTCTTAGCCAGACCATCCTGTAGCATAGTTTAGAGGATGGTCATCAAAGGGCTTAGCCCTTTGAGCCGGAAGAATCCAAAGAAACCGCGCCGGGGTTTCGTGGCACACGACTTTGGGTACAAAGTCTAGTGTGTTATACCTTTGTGCAGCAGAGAACGGCTGAGTGGGCAGCTATCTCGCCCCGCTCCCATGGCGTGAAAGGTGCCCCTGCGGGGCAGCATAAGCGACAAAGAAAAGCTGACAGTTTGTGCCTAAAAGCACAGGCTGCCAGCTTTTTCTGTCTGCGGAACAAAGGTATATAAAAGCCCCGCCGCAGCGGATTCATTTGTTTTCTTCTGGTTTGCCTTTGGCTTTTTCCCTGTTCTTGTGGACGTTGTACTGGTTCTTGCACTGGGGACTGCAAAAGGTGGTGTTAACGTGACTGCCCAAAAATGCTTTCTGGCAGTTCTTACACAGCCTCAGAGGGCGTTCATCGTCCACCAGCATGAAGCTGAACATCATTTGGATACCCAGCAGCAGGGAGTGAAAATCCCAGTAAATGGTAGGCTTGTCCAGCAGCTCGATATGGTAGCTGGGGGCAATCCCGCCGAACGCAGCCATTGCTTTTTGGTACAATTCCCGGGTGTCTTGATCTATTAGACGGTAGTCCTGGTAGTACAAGATAGAGGTGGTCAGTGTAAAGGCCCAGTCCTTGAACTGCTGGGCGACCCAGTCATAAGGCTCCGCATACTGCCGCTGGAAGCTCATAGTTTTTGC
>CALWSF010000071.1 GCA_944384125.1 uncultured Lachnospiraceae bacterium
TAAATTTCAGGGGCAGTTGTGACTCAAGCGAGTCACAACTGCCCCTGTTTTGGACTATCTATTTCCCGACAGCCCCCAATTTGTTTTATCTGGCCGCGGGCTGCTGCCGGCGGGTGCAAATATAACTGAAAGGTTATACAAGAGCGCCTTCCTTGTAAACACTGCAAAGGTGTTCTGTAAAGGCATGAAGATCTTTTAAAGGATCTGCGTCCAGAACCAGGATGTCAGCCAGTTTTCCCTTTTCAAGAGATCCGAGAATGTTTCCCACACCCAGTTCGTCAGCGGCATAGATGGTTGCGCAGCGAATAACCTCTGCCTTTGACATGCCGTATTCATTCATGGTAAACATTTCTCTGTAAGCGGATGGATGCGGACCGAAGTTGGCAGAACCCGCATCACTTCCCAGAATAATCTTTGTGCCGATTTCCATGGCTGATTTAAAGGATTTTTTCTGGTTTTCTGTTACGACCCTGGCTTTCTGAACAATCACATCATCAATGATTCCTTCACTCTCTGTCAGACTCTTGTATACGGCTACTGTCGGAACCCAGCACTGCCCGTTTTCTTTCATTCTCAGAAGAATTTCTTCGGTCATTTCGGCTCCATGCTCAATGGTATCAATGCCGGCGTTTACACATTTTTCTATAGCGTCGTAGGAGAGTGCATGAGCGGCAACCTTCATATTCAGGCGGTGTGCCTCATAGACAAGGGCTTCCAGCTCTTTGGGGGAATACATGCAGGGTCCTACATCTTCCAGGCCGGCAGCACCGCCGCTGGCCATGATTTTTGCCCAGTGAATCGGGGGAATTCTCATTTCAATATCATAGCCTTTCAGGCGTTTGATACGTTCAATCAGCTGAGCTTCTGTGTTGGCGATGAAACCGATCATGGGACAGTGACCATAAGAACCCTGAATAGCCCCTCCGGCAGGAAGAATATGCGGACCCTGCAGGATTCCTCTGTTCACGGCACTGGCCAGGGGGATGGCACAATCGTCGTTTGAACCTACGTCCCGCACGGTTGTAACACCGGCTTTGAGGGAAGCCAGAGCTCCTGCGGCTCCTCTGGCGAAGCATATGTAGTTACCGTCTTTGATTGTGTCGCCCATCGGATCCGGAGAGGTTCCGTCCCACACAAGATGCACATGTGCGTCCATGATTCCGGGAACCAGATATTTGCCGCTGCAGTCCACGGTTTGGGCATCTGCCCCCGGTTCTTCTCCGATAGCTGCAATAGTTTTTCCGCTTATTTTCAGATTTGTTTTATAAAACTCTCCCTTTTCAACATCCAGGACGTTTGCGTTTGTCAGATAGAATTCCACACCTGTTGCTCCTTTCTTTTTACTTTTAGCAGAGTTGCCGCCGCGGTTAAGCGGTTGCTGTTCCCTTTTTCTGTGTGCAGAGGGACACGATTAAAAGCACGATAATGGATACCGGAGCAGCGATAAGTGCGCTCTGGTAGCCGCCGGGACATCCGAGAATTTCCCATACAAGTGTGGTAACAGCACCCAGAAGCATGGAGAGGAAGCCGGCAGGACGGGTTACCTTGTCAGGGAACCACATGGATCCGAGAACAGCCGGGGTAATACTTGCACCAATCATGGTATAAGACCAGTTCTGAAGAGCCAGAATGGACGGGAAGAAATTCAGGATGATCAGGGCAATAACACCGATCAGAGTTGTTCCGATTCGGTTAACCCACAGTGTCTGCTTGTCATTGGGGGTCTTGTTGACATACTGAACATAGAAATCGTATGTAACACTGGTACCGCAGGTCAGCAGATAAGAAGTACCCGTTGTGATAATGAATGCGGTGGATGCTGCCAGAAGCATACCTCCGGTAAACGGCGGGATTAATGTTGTGGTGGAAAGGAATGCCATTCCTGCATCAATGTTGGTGCCGAACATAATGCTTCCTGTAAATGCGATAATACCTACGCACGGCATAACCAGGAGAGCCATGATGCCCCAGCCAATAATAGCGTTTCTTGCTGTTTTGTCATCTTTTGCAGCTGTCAGACGTGTATAGAAGTTCTGATCGCCGGTTTCAAGAAGAATAAGAGGAAGGAATGAACCGATCCAGATAATAAGATTACGTCCGCCAAAGAAAGTAAGTTTGGTGGGATCGATAGCTGCAGCAGATGCTGTAATGCTTTCCCAGCCACCGCCTGCTTTCAGTACGAAAGGAACACCGATTACACAGCATGCCACAATCAGAAATGCGCTGACTGCGTCGGTCCATGCAACGGAGAAAAGTCCTCCCGTTACGGAGAGAAGAATAATGATAACTGTTGCAATGAGGGTAGAAGTTTCGGTATCCACACCTACAGTAATATTCAGAACATAACCAAAGCCCTTATACTGGGAGGAAATGATTCCGGCCATACCAATGAGGTTGATAATCGAGCCAAGAATACGGGTTTCGGCACCATATTTCTGCTGGAGAATCTGAGGAACCGTAAAGCAGTTGCTTTTGCGGATCTGTTTATATACGCACATATAAATAATACAGAATACGATAAACGGAATGACCCACTGGATTCCTGCCCAATAACCATAATTGTAAGCCAGGGAGTTTCCTCCTCCGGTAATCGTACCGCTTCCTACGGAAGTGGCCAGCAGCGTTCCCATCAGAACAAATGGACCAAGGCTGCGTCCGGCCAGTGCATAATCCTCACTGCTTTTAATTTTTTTTGAAGCCCATGCGCCGATGAGCAGCATGACAACAAAATAGATTACTACATAAATCAATAGGTGGGGAGTTGTGTGAACCTGCAAAAATTCCATAATTTTCTACCTCCTTATAAAATAAATTATCATCTGTTTTACACATACCTACTACCATTTCCTGTTTTGTATACCTTTTGTACCGCCGAATTTATATCGACTTCTGCTGCCGTCTCTGCCCTCTTTTTTGAAAAAAATTGTCATACTGAGAAAATATAAATAATTTCTTCTCCTATGCTAGAGTTATCTTACAATAATGCGGAAAAATTTTCTTCGGTCTGACTGCACGATTTGAAAGATTTCTGTTTATGCATCGAGTACAAATGCCGGGTACTGCTGTCAGATTTTTAAAGCTCTGTCAGATAGCTTTTTGCTTCGTACACGGTTCCTTCTTTCATTACGAAGGAGCAGTCTCTGAGAGCGTCCGGATCAGTCATGAGGTTGCGCTTCCAGCCGGAGATGTCAGCATACTTCCCGGGTTCAATTGTACCGGTAAAGGAATCAATCTCGCAGATTTCCGCATTTGTTTTTGTGGCGGCTTCCAGAATGCGGAAAGTATCCATTCCGCTTTGTTTCATGCAGCGAAATTCCATACCGCTTTCATAGTTCTGATAGGCAGCCACAAAATCTGTTCCATAGCCCAGTTTGATTTTACTGTTTACAATAATTTCGCGTCCGCGCTGCATCCGTTCCTGATAAATCCCCAGTTTCCTTTGAAATTCCGGAGATTTTTTGGCCATGTTTTCCGGATCGGGATAGATGGCTTCCTGGAATGGACAGAAAGTGGGAACAAGATAGGTTCCGGTACCCTCAAAGAGCCGGGCGGTTTCTTCATCCATCAGAGAGCCGTGTTCTATACCGGTTATGCCGAAACCGATTAATTTTTTCATAAGGCGAGGTCCGTAGGCATGGGCCGTAACAGAGATTCGCAGCTCTTTTGCCGTATCAAAAATTGCTTTGAATTCCGCGTCACTGAGCTGGATATCATCAGGATCGTCATATGGTGTGGCAAAGCCTCCTGTTGCCATGATTTTTATAAAATCTGCCCCCAGTTTTTTTTCACGGCGCACTGCAGCAGTAAAGAAATCAGGGCCGTTTCCCAGACCTGGATACAGATTTTCCATGAAATCACAGAGAATCGGATTGGTTCGGACGGTTTGTGTCATATCGGCATGACTTCCTGTGGTCCCCAGAAGGTGGGGAGCAACGACAAGACGTGCACCGGGAAGATGCCCTTCATTAATTGCCCGCTTGACATCCAGTTCGTAGGCTTCTCTGAACCAACCCATGGAGCGGATTGTGGTAAAGCCGCCGTGCAGAGCACGTTCAGCTGTACAGTACGTAGCCAGTGTGCGGTATCCGTCAGAATTGTAGATGGTGTCCGCGTACACGTCTTTCCAGTCGAAAAACTCCGGGTGCATGTGTGCATCTATCAGCCCTGGTGTTACAGTCAGATGACGCAAATCAAGAATTTCTGTGTTTTCCGGACAGGGGAGGTTAAATCCCACATCTTTTATGTATTTACCCTGAATCAGAATTTCTGCACTTTCCTGGAATTCTGATTTTAGTCCGGTGTACAGTCTGCCACAGAGAATTTTAATCCATTTTTCGTCCATAATAGCCTCCTGTATGCTGGTTGTCTGACATATTCTGCAGCTGCATATAAAATTCAAATATACAATGCAGATATATGACGGGGATATATAGTGAATATATTCACTGAATTAATTCATTTAAAAAGTAGCACATTGGACGAAAAATGTCAATTATTTAAAAAATAATTGGAGATTCTAACAAATATTCATATAAATATGAGGGAGTAATTCTCAATCAATAACTAAAGCGGAGGGTATACGGCAGAATATACTGGAGTACAGAAATAAAAAACAGAGCCTGTCGTTTCGGCTCTGTTTTTATTTCTGATGTATGATCAGATGTTGTCTTTCATGTATGAAGAAATAATATGCCACCATTTTTTTGCCTGCTCATCAAAGTCAAAATTTTTGTTTCGCAGAAGCCAGTCGAGCAGCATACCGCGGCTGGACTGGAGAAGAATATCGAAGCACATTTCGTCTGTCAGTTCTTTGCGGACAGAACCTTCTCTGCGGCAGGCATTCAGCAGGATCTGATAATCCTGATATATTTCGCGGCTGTAGTCGGTAAGAAGAGTTTTGTCTCTTGGATACTTCAGATTGTAAATATACAGACTGCGCAGATTGCTGTATCCGGAAACGACGCTCTGAATAAAAAGATAAAAAAGCTCCAGTTTTTTTATTGCAGGAAAATCGCGATATTCATCAGCTGACATAAGGGTTTCAAAATATGTACGGTAAATATCGTCAAGCGGCTCTGCATTCTGGGCGGCCATTTCTTCCTTGTTTTTAAAATAGCGGTAAATTGAGCCCACCGAAGTTCCGGCGGCTTTTGCAATTTCCTGAATGGTAACGTTGTCGAAGCCTTTTTTTTCAAACAGATCAAGAGCGCAGTTTAAAATTTTTTTTCGTGTCTGTATAGCCTGTTTTTTTCGTGTTGTAAGTTGTTGATTCATTCGATATAACGGGACACGCTAATAAAAACGTTCCTGTTTTTCCTCCTTATTTTCCTCCTCGGCTTTTTGGGCAGAGAGACCAATATAAAACATTTGATAATAGTAACAGTTCAGCTATGCATCTTCTTGCCCGCTTGCAGCGGAGAAGAAGCGCCTGGCGTCTGTTCAAATCTTTGCCTGGCTGAACTGATACTAATAATATTATAAAGGAATCCGGGTCATAATTCCATAAACTTACAGTAAAAAGTGTGAGGGAAAGTGAAATTGAGATTCTGTGCCGGATGTTCCGGAGCAGTGCAGGGAATACGGAATGGAGTCTGAATTAACGGAGGAAAAGTGAAAACAAAAATGAAAATAAATACCGCATCCGCCGTTTTTCAGTGGCGGATGCGGGAATATTATCTGGAATTTCAAATATGTTTTGGCATGTGGGCAATCACACAACTGCGGGTTCCAGAAGAAGTTTTCCTGTCTGATAGCGCTCTTTGCTGAACATGCGTATATCCATTGTGTCGTCCTGACCTGCAAGATGATTGGCCATAAGAATGGCGATTCGGGGAGCAACCATAAAGCCGTGGCCGGAGAATCCGCATACACTGTAGAATCCGGCGGCTTCTTTTGCTTCGTCAATGATGGGGTTCCGGTCAGGGCTCAGATCGTACTGGCCGGCCCACTGGCGCACAACATTCAGTTTTCGCAATACAGGAAGCGCTTCACATATTACAGCACAGTTTTTTTCAAGGAACTGCCATGAAGAATGGAAATTAAAACTGGGTTCTTCTTTGGGGCCGATTCCCATTACAAAGCTGCCGTGAGGCGTCTGCTGCACATAATAGGAACGGTGGAAGGACATAACCATGCAGTCCATAAGAGGTGCCACCGGTTCTGTAACGAGAGCCTGGTGCCGCTCTGATGTGACAGGGATATCCTCACCAACCATTTTTGCCAGCTCCGGTGCCCGTACATTTGCACAGTTGATAACAGTTTTTGCCTCAAAGGTACCGTTCGTAGTTTCAACTGCGGCGATGTGTCCGCTTTTTACCTGAAGCCCTGTTACTTCTGTGTAGGTTAAAAATTCAACGCCCATTCTTCTGGCACCCTGTGCATATGCCTGTGTACAGTGGAAAGGATCAGCGTGACCGTCCTTGGCACAGAAAGTAGCGCCAAACATTCCCTCTGTATTGAGGCAGGGAACAATCTCACGTGCTTCTTTCAGATCCACAGCGCGGGAGTCTATGCCCAGACGATGCTGAACTTCCAGGTTTTCCTGGAATTGTGCCCATTCTTTTTCGGTGTAGGCAACCAGAAGATATCCGCCCTGGTGCAGACCGCAGCTGTGATTGTAGCCGGTATATTCTTCCAGGTTTTCAAACAGATGTGTGCTTTCCATGGCAATCCGTGCATTTAATTCAGATCCCCACTGCTGGCGTATACCGGCGCCGCATCTTCCGGTTGCACCGGATGTAAGGTAGCCTTTTTCCACGAGGAGAACATCCGTTATTCCCCGCTTTGCCAGTTCAAAGGCAGTGGCGCAGCCGACAATGCCGCCGCCGATAATAATTACATCGTATCCCTTTTTCACTCGCTGTCCCCTCCTTCCTCTTCAGAAAATGCATCTGCCAGAATCCCCATGGGAACAGGTTTTGTCGGAGGACGGAAGGTTGGCATCAGAACATCCTCCAGGGGAACGTGGTAGTAAGAGGCCAGTTCCTGAGCGATAAGCATTCTGCAGGTACGTCCCTGGCAGGGGCCCATTCCGGCACGGGTCATACGCTTGATTTCGTCGATGGTATGACAGCCGGACTCAATGCATGCCAGAATAGTTTCGCGTGTTAAATCTTCGCAGCGGCAGAGAATTGTATTTTTATCATCCATTCTGATATCCTCCTACCCTGATATTTCTGACTTCCATGGCCAGTTCTTTGGGAACGGCCAGACAGATGGTGTATGTCATGTTTTTCTTTCCGCCCGGGATGACTTTTTCAACTCTGAACCATCCCAGTTCTTTTCCCGAACGATCCAGGCCGCAGGCTTTCTGTCCGGCTTCGGGAATGGGGAGAAATTCAAACGGAAGCTTGACAAGAGCCTCATTTTCTCCATATGTTTTATCTACAACAAAAATAGCAAGGCCGGGACAGCGCGCTATACAGGCGCCGCAGCCGTTACAGACATCATAGTCAATTTTCGGTGTCTCATTGATATCCGGTTCTACCCGGATCGCCTGTTTTACGCAGGCTTTCGTGCATGGATTGCAGGGGATTTTCTGAAAACATTCCGCGATGGCCACGGGTCCTTTTCTGAAGCGCTCCTCAGAGGGGGTTACGCTCTGAATATCCTCTGGTGTGGGAATGCCGGTTTCAATCAACATATGCAGGCGCCTCCTTTTTCAGCTTTTTGTTTTGCGGCCACTTTGGAAAGTCCGGCCATGATTTTTGCTCCCGTGGGGCCCGAGCGGAGCTCGCGAAGTTCATCGGCTGCCGCTGCACACAGCTCTTTTGCTTTTTCGGGCTGGTAGCCCAGAGCTCCTGCTGCGGAAAATCCGGCCAGCCTGCCTTCTACCATGGCGGAAGAGGCTTCCTCAATGCCTGATACATCTCCGGCGGCGTAAATGCCGGGCACGGATGTTTCGAGATTTTCATCTACAATCGGTACATGGCCGGAAAGTTCACGGATGAAAGCCATATCACATCCGGCCTGCCAGCAGAGCTCTGTCAGAGGCGTGAGGCCTACTGCGAGACAGAGTGTATCACAGGGGATATTTTCTTCTGTTCCGGGTATCGGCTGCCAGGATTCGTCCAGCTGACAGATGACAACCCCTTCCAGACTGTCTGTTCCGTATGCTTCCTTGACCGTGTAGCGGGTGCGGATCGGAACGCCGGCGCGGCGCAGCTTGGAGGCGTGAACCAGATATCCGCCTATATGGGGAGCTGCTTCAATGACTCCGGCCACTTCAACGCCTGCCTGCAGAAGCTGATAGGAGACGATGAGGCCGATATTGCCGGCTCCGACCATGAGAACTTTTTCTGCCGGTTTTACGCCGGCAACGTTCATCAGAGTCTGTACGGCTCCTGCTCCATAAATTCCGGGGAGGTCGTTGCCTGGAAAAGCAAGAAACTTTTCTGCTGCTCCGGTAGCTACAATTGTCTTTTTGGGGCGTATTTTCAGATGGCGATTGTCATGAAGAACGGTTACGATTCCATCTTCATACATTCCCAGGACAGTGGCTTCTGATAATACTTCAATATTGGGATTATTGGCGACATCCTCCACAAGCCGCTGGCCGATGTGGATGCCCCTGTCTCCTGCATACTGTTTTTCCGAGCCGAAAAACTTGTGGGTTTGCTTTACCAGCTGACCTCCGGGCACGTAATCCCGTTCACAGAGAAGTACGTGAGCGCCCAGTGAAGCTGCCGCGGATGCGGCGCACAGTCCGGCGGGACCTCCGCCGATAACGAGAATTTCAGTATCTTTAATCATAGCGGACTACCCCCCTTCCGTGCTGCTCTTCTACCTGCATACCGGCTTTGACTTTTGTGACACATACTCTCACGTTGGGCTGCCCGTCCACTGTCATAAAACAGGATGAGCAGTTTCCGATGGCACAGAAAAGTCCCCGCGGCCGGTGCAGTTCCGGGCTGTGACCGAGGCGGCGGATTCCTGCTGCATGCAGGGCTGCCGCAATTGTTTCCTCCGTATAGCCGTCAACAGGGCGGCCATTGTAATAGAAGGTAACTTTTTCCCCCCGGTTAAAGTCCAGAACAGGATGCTCGTTGATTCTCATTCCTTTTCCTCCTCGTATAATAAGTTTATAGTTAATAGTTACTTAGTTCTTTGATAACTGAATAAATAGGAATAGGATCAATCGG
>CALWSF010000072.1 GCA_944384125.1 uncultured Lachnospiraceae bacterium
AGAAAGTAACAAAAAGAAACCCCTAACCCCTCATGAGTGAGGGGCAGGGGAGTTGAATAGGCGGAGCCTATTTTTTAGTTTGGGATGCATAATTAGTTGGCTGACGAAAAGATTTACATAAGGTATCAATTTGGTTTTGCCGGCTCTTCAGTGGGGCGGCAGCCGATGAGATAGAGACAAAAGAGTAACAAAAGGCTGATTGTGTGGCTTGTAGGCAAGCTGGAAAGTGAGGGACAGAAATGTTTGAGGAAAATGTATTAATACCATTTTTTAAAAAATTTGATCAGTATCCGTTTTGTGTGAAGATCAATCAGAAAGAGTACAGAATCGGAGAGGGAGAGCCGGAGTTTACTGTGAATTTCCGTAAACCAATCTCCCTCACTGCACTTATGAAAAGTACTTCTCTGGCACTGGGAGAAGCTTATATGGACGGAGATCTGGAGATTGAAGGAGATCTGTATTATGCACTGGATCATTTTCTTGGTCAGATGGACAAGTTTTCTACAGATGAATCAGCTCTTAAGAAACTGATTTTTACATCAACAGAAAAGAAAAATCAGCAGAAAGAAGTTCAGAGCCATTATGATATTGGAAATGATTTTTACAAACTGTGGCTGGATGAAACGATGAGCTATTCCTGCGGTTATTTCCTTCATGAAGATGATACGCTCTATCAGGCGCAGGTAAACAAAGTGGATTATATTCTGAAAAAGCTGTATCTGAAAGAGGGAATGACACTGCTCGATATCGGGTGCGGCTGGGGATACCTGCTCATAGAGGCTGCTAAAAAATACGGCGTTCGGGGTCTGGGTATCACACTGAGCAAAGAGCAGTACAGAGAATTTCAGAGTCGTATTGAGAAGGAGCATCTGGAAGACAGGCTGACGGTGGAGCTGAGAGATTACCGGGACCTTCCGGATATGGGAAAGACGTTTGACAGAGTAGTAAGTGTGGGAATGGTAGAGCATGTGGGGCGTGACAATTACCAGACATTTATGGATTGCGTTAATCGTGTACTGAATCCGGGCGGATTATTTCTTCTTCATTTTATCAGTGCACTCAAAGAGCATGCCGGAGATCCGTGGATAAAAAAATACATTTTCCCGGGCGGTGTGGTACCCAGCCTTCGGGAGATGCTTTTCTGTGCGGCGGAGGATGGTTTTCATACCATGGATGTGGAAAATCTGCGTCTGCATTATAACAGAACACTTCTCTGCTGGGAGAAAAATTACAGGGAACATCTGGATGAGGTAAGAAAACGGTTTGATGAACGGTTTGTACGTATGTGGGATTTGTATCTGGCGTCCTGTGCCGCTACTTTTCACAACGGGATTATTGATATCCATCAGCTGCTTCTTACAAAGGGAATTAATAATGAACTTCCCATGGTTCGCTGGTACTGATGTGATTTTTAGTATCCGGCTGGCGTGCGATCGGAGTTAAAAGAAAAAATTAAAATATGCCGGAAATATTTTTGACATTGTGGCAGAAATATTTCCGGCATTATGCAAACCCTGAATAACAGGCTGAAAAAGGAGGAGCCGGCAGGAATAACTTCCGCCGGCATAGGTATGAAAAAGTATATTATGAAAGGTCCATTGCCTTTACGGTTATTACTATACTGTAAAATTGTGATAAAAGTATGTTCTGAATGTGAAAAAATCATGAATGCGGGAGACGGCCGGTACATCAGGATTCGTGAAAAACGGGCGGATCTGAGCACAGAATATCTGGTATAATTGCGGCAAATGCCGGGGGAGATTATAAAGGAAAAATATAATGAGTAAACAGGATTGACAATTGACAGAATTACTCCTATAATTGAGCTAATTGAATAGATATCTTCAGGGCAGGGTGCAAGTCCCTACCGGTGGTATAGCCCACGGGCCGAAAGGCATGATTCGGTGAAACTCCGAAGCCGACCGTACAGTCGGGATGAAAGAAGATGAAAAGCGTAAGCTGGCTGTTATACAGACAGTGGCCGGTATGCCGGAAGGCATATTTCGGATCGGATGTCTGTGTGCAGGCGGTGTTTTCGATGGATATCTGCTCTGAGATGACGTTGTCATTTCAGAGCTTTTTATTTTGCAGTACAGAAGAAACGGCTGCTGCTGCGAATCCGGATGCGGAATTTCCATATCACTGCCGCAAACTGACGGAAGCTTTTTCATATGTCTTGGATATTTTATTCAAGGCATATTTTTTTTGACCGGAGGTGGATGGTGGAAGAAGAAAAATATATGGAGAGGGCCATCGAGCTGGCCTGGAAAGGCTGCGGTTTTGTAAATCCCAACCCCATGGTGGGAGCTGTCATTGTGAAAGATGGTGCCATAATCGGAGAGGGATACCACGAGAGGTACGGAGGGCTTCATGCGGAGAGAAATGCGCTGAAGAACTGCACGGTCTCGCCCCGCGGGGCTGTTCTCTATGTGACGCTGGAACCGTGCTGCCATTACGGAAAGACGCCTCCCTGTACGGAGGCAATTCTGGAGAGCGGAATTTCAAAGGTTGTAGTGGGCACACAGGATCCCAATCCCAGGATGGCGGGAAAGAGCATCAGACTCCTGAGAGAAAAAGGGATATCCGTTGATGTGGGCCTGATGGAGGATAAGTGCCGGGAACTGATACGGCCGTTTTCAAAATTTATCCGCACGGGTGTACCGTATGTTCTGATGAAATATGCCATGACCATGGACGGAAAGATTTCGGCGCACACAGGGAATGCAAAGTGGATTACAGATAAAGAGGCGCGGTTTCACGCACAGCGTCAGCGGCTTCGCTGCTCTGCCATTATGGTGGGAGTAAATACGGTTATCGAGGATGATCCGCTTCTGACCTGCCGCCTGGAAAATGGAAGAGATCCCGTTCGGGTTATATGTGACACCCGTCTGCGCACACCGCTGTATTCAAAAATAGTGCGTTCTGCCAGGGAAACACAGACAATCCTGGCAGCCGTTTCGCCGGAAGCTGAAAGAAGACGCCTTTATGAAGAACAGGGCGTGAAAATTCTTGAACTGCCGGGGAAAGACGGCCATGTGGATCTGCGGGCGCTTATGTTCCGGCTGGGCCGTGAGGGAATTGACAGCATTCTTCTGGAGGGTGGAAGTACACTGAACTGGAGTGCGGTAAGGCAGGGAATTGTAGACGAGGTGCACACTTACATAGCGCCGAAGCTGTTGGGCGGAACAGATTCAAAAACTCCCGTGGGCGGTACCGGCTTTGATTCGCCGGGGGATGCACTGCCTCTTAGGGTAAAGAGAGTATCCCGGATCGGAGAGGACTGGCTTATGGAAAGTGAGGTGCTTAAGGAATGTTTACCGGAATTGTAGAGGAAGTGGGCAGGGTTCTGTCCGTCCGGGGAAGCGGAGCATCCCGGGAGATTTCGATCGGGGCGGAAAAGATCCTGGAAGACATACATAAAGGCGACAGTATTGCCGTCAACGGCATATGTCTGACGGTAACAGATTTCGGCCCTGGCTGGTTTTCGGCGGATGTCATGCACGAGACGCTTGACAGGACATCGCTGTCTCAAGCGCGTGCGGGAGGCCCGGTAAATCTGGAACGGGCGATGCGCGCGGACGGCCGTTTCGGCGGTCATATTGTGACCGGGCACATCGACGGGACAGGGACGGTGCTTCGTATAAAGCCGGACGCAAATGCCGTGTGGTATACGATACAGGCACCGCCGCAGATTATGAGGCTCATTGTGGAAAAAGGTTCCGTCGCCATTGACGGAATCAGCCTTACAGTTGCCGGCGTTTCGGCGGACAGTTTTCAGGTCTCGGTTATTCCGCACACCCGTGAGAACACGGCGCTGTGTGCGAAAAAAGTGC
Organism: uncultured Lachnospiraceae bacterium; assembly: GCA_944384125.1. GTDB lineage: Bacteria > Bacillota > Clostridia > Lachnospirales > Lachnospiraceae > Otoolea. Next base: position 3,834 of record CALWSF010000072.1, read on the forward strand.
GGGATCTGGTTAATCTGGAAAATGACAGCATTGGTAAATATGTGGAAAAGCTGCTGACAGACAGAGGAAACAGAAATTCCGGGCTCACAATGGAGTTTCTGACGCGATGCGGCTATGGAGGAAATGAAAGATGAATGAGAGTCGGATAGAAAAGGCACTGGATGAATTGCGTGCGGGACGCATGGTGCTTGTGACGGATGATGAGGACAGGGAAAATGAAGGGGATCTGATCTGCTCGGCGGAGGCTGCGACCACGGAAAATGTCAACTTTATGGCCAGTTATGCGAAAGGCCTTATCTGTATGCCCATGAGCCGCAGTCTGGCGGAGAAACTGAATTTCACGCCCATGGTAGCGGAAAATACAGACAACCATGAGACGGCATTTACAGTTTCTGTGGACTACAGGGAAACGACTACGGGAATTTCTGCTGAGGAAAGAGGTCTGACCGCCAGAATGTGCGTATCGGATCAGGTATCGGCCGGCGATTTTCGCCGCCCCGGACATATGTTTCCGCTGATTGCCAGGAAAAACGGCGTCCTGGAGAGAAACGGACACACGGAGGCAACAGTAGATCTTCTCCGCCTTGCCGGGCTGAAAGAATGCGGGCTGTGCTGTGAGATCATGAGAGAAGACGGCACCATGATGCGTTTTAAAGAGCTTAAAGAGTTTTCTGAAAAACATGGTCTGGTAAGGATTACCATAAAGGAGCTGCAGGAATACCGGAAGGTAAAGGAGCGCCTGGTTGAATGCGTTTCCGTGACAAAGATGCCCACAAAGTATGGGGATTTTACGGCACACTGTTATGTGAATCAGCTGAATGGCGAACACCATGTTGCTCTGGTTATGGGAGACATTGCAAATGGAGAAAAAGTTCTGTGCAGAGTTCACTCGGAATGCCTGACGGGAGATGTATTCGGTTCTCTCCGCTGCGACTGCGGCCAGCAGCTGGAGACTGCCATGAAAATGATTGCGGCCGAAGGTCGCGGCGTGCTGCTCTATATGCGCCAGGAAGGCCGTGGGATCGGTCTGGTTAATAAGCTCAGAGCCTATCGTCTGCAGGATCAGGGAATGGACACGCTTGATGCCAATCTTGCCCTGGGCTTTAAGGGAGATCTGAGAGAATATTACATAGGAGCGCAGATACTGAGAGATCTGGGGATCCGGTCACTGCGTCTTCTGACCAATAACCCGGATAAGATATATCAGCTGGAGGATTATAAAATGACGATCGCAGAGCGTGTTCCTATCCAGATTGAGGCGACAGCCTACGACGGATTTTATCTGAAAACGAAAAAAATACGCATGGGACACATGCTGGATGTATAGGAGGATATGACAATGAAAATATATGAGGGAAATCTGGTTGCGGAGAAAATACGCGTGGGGATTGTGGCATCCCGTTTTAATGAATTTATCACATCGAAACTGGTTTCCGGCGCGCTTGACGGACTGAAGCGGGAAAATGTGGAAGAAGATGACATTGAGATTGCATGGGTTCCGGGCGCTTTTGAGATTCCTCTTATCGCATCAAAAATGGCGAAGAGCGGAAAATATGATGCTGTCATATGTCTGGGAGCGGTTATCCGCGGAAGTACCAGCCACTATGATTATGTGTGCAGTGAAGTATCCAAAGGAATCGCGCAGGTAAGTCTGTCCGGCAGCATACCTGTCATGTTCGGTGTCCTTACAACCGATACGATTGAGCAGGCTGTAGAGCGGGCGGGCACCAAAGCGGGCAATAAGGGATTTGAGTGCGCGCAGGGAGCCATTGAAATGGTAAATCTGATTCGTGAGCTGGAAAAATAAGAAATAAAAAAGGAGGAGCCGGCGGTTTTGCCGCCGGCGTAGGTATGAAAAAGTATATGTGAAAGGTTTTTCCCTGTTGCGTATTAATATATCGGAAAAATGTGATGAAAGTTTGACGGACAGATAAAGGAAGTATAAAAAGAATAAAGGAAAAATAAAAAGGCTTCCGGATGTGTCGGGAAGCGGTAAGAGCATATGCCGGAATCTCGGCCTGAGAGAAGGTGCAGGGAAGAGACCGGCATGTAAATAATATATAACAGTGACGGCCGATCAGTCCCATCGGCCGTCATTCATTCTGGAAGTTTTGTTCTCTGCATAGTACAGGTTCCAGACTGCCATATAGAGCTCAAATATGGCGTCATCCTCACAGATAATGCGGATTTCTTCCGGTAAAGAGTGTGTGCGCTGAAAATCCCGCATGGTTTTGTACAGTATGGAGATGGCCTGAAACATAACAGAATTTTTTTCTGCCGGAGGGATGGAAGGAAAGAGGAGAACAGAGACTCCTTTCTGTTCGGCTGTTTCCAGTGCAGAGCGGCAGAGTACGGAGAGCTGCATCATTTGATCGGGCTGTGGCAGAGAATCCAGAACGGGGAAATCGGCCCGTATTCCTTCCTGCTCGTCAAAATATCCCTTTAATACCTGAATGGATGGCATGGAAATATCTCCTTTCATCTGGAAATCTGTCAGAAAAATACATAATTTATTATAACATCAGTTGAAAGAGCACTCAAGTGGCCGGGAGATTGAATATTGTCTAAAATTTCAATATATGCTATAGTTTTTACAGCTGTTCTGTTTCTTTGGGGCGCCTGTTTCAGAAGGGGTTTGAGAATAAAACGCATTCTGATCTGCGAACAGCCGGGCGGTCGGTTAACGGAGATTCCATTTCTGCCACAGAGCATCTGGATCCGGGGAAAAGCAGCAGCTGCAGGCACCGGCCGGAGAAACAGAATTATGAGACGGAGAAAATATGTAAAAGGGAGAAGAGGGGTATGAATTCATTTGTATATGAGAATGCCACAAAAATTTATTTCGGCAGAGGCGGCGTCAGGGAGCATCTGGCGGAGGCAGTTCAGGCTTTTGGAAAAACAGTTATGCTGGCCTATGGGGGCGGTTCCATTAAGAAAAATGGAATTTACGGGGAAGTGACAGAAGCTCTGAAGGCTGCCGGAAAAGAAATCGTGGAATTTTCCGGCATTATGCCCAATCCCACCTACCGGAAGGTGCTGGAGGGGAAGAAAATGGTGCAGGAAAATGGTGTGGACTTTATTCTTGGTGTGGGCGGCGGCTCTGTGATGGACTGCTGTAAGGCCATTTCCATGGCGGCTGCAACGGATAAGGATGTATGGAAAGAGTACTGGATTGAGCGGGGGAACGTTGATTTTGAACCGGTTCCTGTAGGCGTTGTAGTTACCGTGGTGGGAACGGGAAGCGAAGTTAACGGGGAAGGCGTCATCACAAATGAGGAAGAGAAGATTAAGACCAGCCGGAATTATCCCAGGTGCAATCCCAGATTTGCCATTCTGGATCCGGAATATACGTATTCCGTTCCGCCTCTCCAGACGGCGGCCGGCGGATTTGATATGCTGAGTCATGTGATGGAGACGTACTTCAGCGCTCCGGACGGGGATAATCTGTCAGATGCAATTTCAGAAGCAATCATGCGAAGCATCATAGACAACCTTCCTCTGGCGATTGAGGAGCCGGAAAACTATGAGGCCCGAAGCAACCTGATGTGGGCATCTTCCATGGCGGAGATCGGCATTATCAAGCTGGGAAAAAGGTGTGATTTTGAAGCGCATATGATTGAGCACCAGATGGGAGCTTATACTGACTGCAACCATGGAATGGGTCTTGCCGTTATTCATCCCGCATATTACCGTCGTATATGTAAAGACGGTCTGGCCAAATTTGTAAAGTTTGCAAAAAATGTATGGGGAATTCCGGGGGAAGGAATGAGTGATATCCAGCTGGCGTATGCAGGAATTGGGTTCTTTCCAAAGTTAGTTGATTTGATAATAATACTCATTTAAAAGAATCTTTGCTTTTAATAAATGAAAGCTGTT
>CALWSF010000073.1 GCA_944384125.1 uncultured Lachnospiraceae bacterium
ACATAGATCCCCACACCACATTCCGGATTGGTATCAATATCCCAGTGAAGCAGGGGCTTATTCCCCTCAATCGCCCGGTAGACATCCAACACCGTGATCTCGCCCGGTTGCCTGGTCAACTCCGCCTTGGCCTGTCCCTGTGAGCCGGTGATAATACCGGCACTCTTCAATGCGGCCATCAGCTGCCGGATATAGGCCGGGTTCGTTTTTACACTTTCTGCGATCTTAGCACTTGTGATCCGCTGACCAGCTCCTATGCTGAGAAAGGCTAATATATGAAGTGCGTCACTCAACTTAGTAGAGTATTTCATGGGCTCACCTCAAAAATTTTCGTCTCCTACTTGTAATTTATAAAATAACATGATATGCTCGTAGCATGTAATTATTATAATAACAGGACGGAGGTACCATGTCAACTATGCTGCTGAACTGTAACACATCCATGGATTTCGCAGTCCACCGCCAAAATGTGCAGGTCTTGCTGGGAAAAATTGCTGAGGCCGATGCAATTTTGGTGGGTGCCGCGGCGGGTATGTCCGCTTCCTGCGGCTTCAACTTCTTTTATCAAAACGATGCAATGTTCAAACAATATTTGGGAGATTTTCACCAAAAATATGGATTTATTGGCGCATTCAACGGTTTTTACTACCGTTATCCCTCCCCGGAGGCCCACTGAGCCTTTCTTGGCCGGATGGGTTACATGGAGCATGAATGTCCCACAGGACAGCCCTATTACGACCTGATGAAGCTGCTCCAGGGCAGAAACTACCACATTATGACCACCAACCAGGACTTTCAATTTACCCGCGTGGTATCAGAAGACAAGCTGAGCGCCATCCAAGGGGACTCCCGCTACTACCAGTGCAGCCGCCGCTGCCACGACGAGATCTACTGGAACAAAGAGATAGTTTATAAAATGAACGACGCCATTGACGAGCATCTCTGCATCCCACCAGAATTGATCCCCCGGTGTCCCAAATGCGGTGCGGAAATGGAGCCTTGGGTGCGGGGCTATACCTTTTTGGAGGGCAGAAAGTACAAGGAAGAATATCACAAGATCAATGCATTTCTAACAGCCAACAAGGATAACAAGATTCTCTTTCTGGAATTGGGGGTGGGGCGTATGACCCCCATGTTCATCCAGGAACCCTTTTGGAATCTGACCTATTCCCTCCCCCAGGCATACTACATCACCATTAACCCCAAAGATGCGCTTCTGCCCCAGGAGTTGTCTCAAAAGGGCTGGGCCATCAAAGAGGATATTGCCGCAGTCTTATGGGATGCGGCAGCACTCATGTCCGGAAAGGGAGACTCAGTATGTATAATCTAAGACCAATCGCAGAGAAAATCCAGGAAGCCGACGCCATCTTGATTGGAGCCAGCAATGGACTGTCCATGACTGAGGGACTGCATCTCTTTGCGGATAACCAGGCATTTGAGGACTTGTTCGGCGACTTCAAGGATAAGTACGGCCTGCGGTGCCTGCTGCACGGGATGGGAGCCCGCTGGCCTTCGGAAGAAGTAAAGTGGGCCTTCTGGAGCAGGCTCATCCACCACTACTGCGGACAGTATCAGCCCACACAGGTCATGCAGGACCTGAAAGCCATTGTGGGCAGCAAGGACTATTTCGTCCTTACCTCCAACGGGGAATGTCACTTTGACCGCAACGGATTTGAGTCGGAGAAGATTTATGAAATCGAGGGAACATGGCTGACCATGCAGTGCGCCCGCCCCTGCCATGATACCCTATATCCAACTTTGGAGTTGACAGAGCGGATGGTGTCTGCGGAACAGGACGGCAGAATTCCCTCTGATTTGGTGCCCCGTTGTCCCCACTGCGGCGGACCCATGGAGGTTCATATGGCGGCAGGGCCAACTATGGTTCCGGACCACGGCGCCAGGCACAGATTCCAGAGGTTTCTGAACCAATACCACGGAAAAAAGCTGGTAGTGCTGGAGTTGGGTATCGGCTGGCGCAACCAGCTCATCAAAGCGCCGCTGATGCGTCTGGTGGATCAGGAGCCCAACGCCATCTATATTACCATCAATCTGGGCGAAGTTTATATTTTGGATAGCATCAAGGACAAATCATTTGGCTTGGACGGCTCGCTGAAGGAGATTTTGTCCGCACTTCGGAATGTGTATGAACTGTAAGTTTATCTGGAGCAGTTCAGGAAGATTCTATGAAGTAAAGTCTGATACCACAGCGAAGTTACGATGAAGATAGGATAATTTTTTTGAGGGAGGCCATGCTGTAAATGGATAAATTAGATCTTCTTGATACTCTGGCTATGCAGCAGGGATGCTTTGTCTCCGACCTAAATCGTTCCCCACTTATACGGAATATTGCACTCTCCAATCTAAGCAGAATGGAGGAGAATGAATATCCTCTTGCACAGTGGCCGGAGGCAGTTTGCTACCTAACCGCTAATAAGTATGATTTTAAAACCATCGGAGAAATCAAGTCCTTTTTACAAAACACATTGCAATGATGACTTCATCAACACAAATCCCATGTCTGTATACAAGGCTGCATCGGATATGTGTTTGCGTCTGCACCTGCCTGTGGTATGATAAACCAAACAGAGGTTGATCGGATGCAAAACACTTCTTTGCCTCACGACTATGGATAGTCCATGGAGCAAGGGCTGCAGAACATACCCAGTGTAGAGAATTTTCAAACACTGTCAGATATTTTCAAGCAACTGGGGGACGGCAGTCGCCTGTGCATTTTCTGGCTACTATGCCACTGCGAGGAGTGTGTGGTCAATCTCTCCGCCATGGTAGGGATGAGCAGTCCGGCGGTATCCCATCACCTCAAACTTCTGAGATCTGCTGGGTTGATCATCAACCGCAGGGAGGGAAAAGAGATTTATTATACCACAGCAGGCTCAGCTGCTCCACCATATGATTGGAGACTTGGTGGCGATTTTTGTAGAGGTACAATACATATTGGACAACTGAATAAAAATGGTTGAACTGTGGCACAGACTGCGGCGGCGAGGTTATGCCTGCCGCTCGGAAAGTCTGTTTCGAGTGATGCGTAAGCTGGGTCTATTCCCTCCGGCCAAAAAGAAAAACACTTATAAACCCAAGCCCTATGAGCAGATGACCTATCCCGGCCAGCGGGTCCAGGTGGATGTGAAGGTAGTGCCCCGCAGGTGTATCACTGACTCGGAGCGGCGGCTGTTCCAGTACACCGCAATTGATGAGTTTACACGGCTGCGCTTTCTCGCTGCATACCCGGAACAGAGCACCTATTCCTCTGCTGATTTCTTGAGAAAGTTGTTCAAGTGGTATGCTCGCCGAGGTATCCGGGTGGAATGTGTCCAAACAGACAATGGCTTTGAGTTCACCAACCGCTTCTCCAACAGTAAGAATGAATTGCCCACTTTGTTTGAGGATACTGCGGACAAGCTGGGTATCCACCACAAACTTATCCGCCCCTATACACCCCGCCATAATGGCAAGGTAGAGCGCAGCCACCGGGAGGATCAGAAACGGTTTTACTCCTGCCACAGCTTTTACTCACTGAACGATTTTGCCAAGCAACTCGCTGTCCATAACCGCCGCTCCAACAACTTCCCCATGAGGCCTCTTGGCTGGCTTTCTCCTACAGAGTTCACTGTCCAATATGTTTGACAAACCTACAGAAGTGCAAGCCATAAGTGGTACCAGAGTACGGAAGAACTGCCCGCCAATAGATTTGAGTCGACTTGCGTATTATAGAATCAAATCTACGATTCAAAGGCAGGTAATTGTCATGTATCTCCCTCAAATTCCAATGGACGGTATCTACCGCGTAAAAATCCTGGCGGTCAAACAGGATGATGTGGCATATTGGCTACGCTATGACATATCCGTTGGCCCATGTGTGGGATGGGCTACCTACATGTATCAGCAGACCGGCAAGTGGCCTCTGACCTGGAGACTGGACAAGCGTAGGGGTACCACTGCCATCCGGTATGCGCTGGACGCACTGCACCGCAGCGGTTACTCCGATATGCAATCATTGGCGCAGGCAGCCGGACATCATATATGTCTGGAGCTCCGTCGCCGGATGGACGCAAAATATATAGATGTCAGGAGGTCGTTACCAGTATCCGCTTATCAGATTACCCCAGACGATATCCGTGTTGGTACCGAAGGCGGCTGGCGGCAGGGTGATCCCAACTGGCGGCACGCACTGTTGCTGGCTAACTTGTCCGGGCTGCCCACACTATATGCGGACAGCCGCGAAGGCAAATCCCCCATGGTTGATTGGTGCGCAGGGCATGGTATTATCATCCTCCCGCAGTATTTACCCGCTGGAGATTATACCGTAGCACACGGCGATATCATTGTAGATCGCAAAGATAACATTTTAGAGCTCTACAAGGATTTTGCAGGATCTCAAAACAGGGAATCCTATGAAAATGCTGCTCTATGTGCGCAGGTAGCTGGTAAGCAACTGGTATATGTGATTGGTACTGACCCAAGCGATCATGTAGGCCAGATCTCTGATTTGTCTCATTGGCAGTATGCAATTAAAAATCAGGTTTTTGTGGGCAAGCAGTTGTCTACTCAGATTTTGCGCCATCAAATCATATATCCACATGTCTGCTTTATTTTTGTGTCAAAAGGGCAAGTTTGTCAAGCAATATGGGATACAGTTGCCATGGGCGCATGAAGCTCCTCCCTGCAGAGATCACAAAGCTCAATACCGGCACCTCCCCCTCCCCTATTAACCCCCAGGCATTGTACCAGCAGTCCAAACCACAGGGCACAGCCTCAATTTACAGTAGCTTTCTTCATCTTTTTCATCGTATACGTATATAAGAGGATATCACGCGCGACACAGTGTCGTGCGCATTTCTTCACTTGGCCTACACTTTTGTCAAGAGGAATATCCCGGCCTATTTCGGCGATGTGGCGGGAGACATCCACACCCACATCGAAGTACAACGTATATGTGCCAGACGAGCTGGTCCGGAAGGGATTTGCGCTGGCCATGCTGGATGTGGAGGGCATGAAACGGCAGGTACTGAGATGGTCAAGCTCATCGGTACCTGTGGAATCATTGGAGACAGGCAGATGATGGAGCTGCCCCCATCCATACATGATACATGAATCAATATGCCCCAAAGGTTTCCAGCGTGCTGGTCAGGCCTTTGGGGCATTTTTTCTTACATACATCGAAAAGTTGAGGGACTGTGTTTGATTCCCGGCTGCCTTTGAAACGCATTTGACGTCACGTCCGATACCACAATGCGGGTGGTCTCCCCCTCCCCGATTAACCTTGTACATCGTGCCAGCAGACCGGGAAATGGAGTCCGCTCAACGGCAGTATCACCCTTTTCCCCTCTTTTCTTTGTATATAAGAGCAAGATTTTTTACTGCCCGGCGTTGATACAGACAAAGACATGGATGCAGCAAGGACGCAGGTCCCTTACAATACTTATTGTCGTTACCTCGATATGCTAAGTACGATTGCTGTTAATCCAATCGCCCTCCCAGCGGATTGCGGTATCTCATACATCCAGTCTCCTTTTGTGTTCCCTGCACCCGTCGGTTGTCCTCTGAAAGTTCAGCCGGGAAAACTGCCTGGGCACCGGCATTCAATCGTTCCTGTAAGCGGTAAGTCTGGCCGCAGATTTCACCACACGGGCGGGTGAGTTCATTGCGGATGCGAATGGCTAACACCCCCTGATGACTTCATCTCTCTGCGAAAACAATGTGAAGGCCATCATCACTCCAATGACAGAGGCCGTCCTATACCAGATATTTTTAGTACAGTATTAGCAAAGATAAACAAGAAAGGCCCTGGTCCTGATCAATTCTAATAGAATTACCCACGAAAACGGCGCTTCATTTCATCCGCAGGCAGAGTGCCAAGCCGCCCCTCCTCAAGTACATAGACTTCATTACATAGTGTTTCGATGTCCTCATAATTGTGGGAAGTCATTAAAATAGTTTTCCCTTCCGCTTGGAGAGTTCGTATAATTTCTTTTACATCGTTATAAGTTTTATAGTCCAGGGCATTGAAGGGCTCGTCCAGAATCAGAATATCCTGCCCTTCCATGATGGCTTGTGCCAAGCCCAATTTCTGTTTCATTCCCAGGGAATAATGCTCTACTCTGGTACGGTCATCCGGGTCAAGACCGACTTTTTTCATGGCGCTGCGAATCTCCCGATCTCCAATCAAACCCCGAATCCCAGCCAGATAGCGCAGGTTCTGCAAGCCGGTATCCAGGCTGATAAAACCGGGAGAGTTGATAAGCACGCCCATGTTTTCTGGAAAGTCTCGGTTGCCCCCCAACGCATCCCCACGCACCCGCACCGTCCCGCTGTCTGGGGTGAGAAAACCACAGATGATCTGAAAAAGAACCGACTTTCCGCTTCCGTTGGAGCCAACGATTCCAACCGTATGACCAGCTTCTATGGTGAGGGTAATATCATTCAAGATAGTTCTCCGTGAAAAAGTCTTACTGACTCGATCTATTTCAATGATTGTACTCATGGCTAACCTCCACTTTTTTCAAAGAGCCGTTGGGCACCATAGCAATAGAGCCAAAACAGCAGGATCAAATTGCAAACACAAAGTTCGAGAGCAGCCCAAATAGGTTGTATTGCTCCGCCGGTTTCCATAAAATGCAGACGAAGCAAACTGGACAAACCAACGGGAAGCCATGGGATGGGCAACAAACTTATGACATGGAGCAGGATGACCGACAGAAACCCAAAAATGGCTTGCCCGCTCAAACACAGGAGAATACAGATTACGAGGGCTTGAATTGCCATGTCCAGAAAACGGAGCCCTGTCGCCTCCAAGATCAGCCCAACAGGGAGCTCAAAGCTCAGCATAAGAACTGGGATGGCTTCGGCAAGAAATAAAAGGCCGCACCAACAGGCGATCCATTCCCCGGAAGCTCGGAGAAGCGGCCACAACATATCTTTCCGACGCTTTAGGCGAACTGCCAAGCATACAGAATGTTCACTTGCTGCTTGTGAGAACATCCGGCCTAATGGACATAAGGGAAACAACTCAGCTAACAGCAACGCCATAAATCCAAGCGGATAAAAGTAACCTGTGCCGTGTCCCGCCAGCAACCGGAAAACCCATTCACGCCCATTTTGGGGAGCGCCACCAGAATACCAGTTCCACCCGGCCAGCAAAAGGATCAATCCAAACAGCAGAAACGTATTGCTTTTTGAGAACAGAAGCCGGTGGTAATACGCAGCCAGTCCGCTGGGGGCCTTCCGTGTAAATGAGATGTGCCGCCAGTTGTTCCGTATGGTGTAGGCTGCCGCCGCAACAAAGAGGACAGTCACGATAACAGTCAAAGGAAACCGCCAACTGTCCGTCAAATTGTGAAGCAACAAAACCCAGTGATTGAGCCCAGTCCAATAGCAAAGAGGTGGTTCGGACATGATAGGCAGT
>CALWSF010000074.1 GCA_944384125.1 uncultured Lachnospiraceae bacterium
AGATAATAAGGTATTATCCTTCATACATTATATCAAACTTTATTATAAAGTTAATATTGTCCCCATATACAGGTAATGATACATTATCTATTCCTTCCGGATATTGTTTTTCCATCTGTCTTTTCAATCCCAAAAGCCAATCCAAGATACAGCTGTCGTTTTTTGCCTATCTAGCTGGCCAAACCCAGTAAACAGTAAATCAACTCAAATTTACCCTGACAACCATAATGATTTACTTTACCTGGTAAATTTTTCCGCAATCTCGCCGCTGTAATAAGCTTCCAGAAGCTTTTTTAGATCTTCCACTTTCTCTTTCAATTCCCGGCCTATGTCCGTATCCCCGACACATTTGCGCACCCGAACCCATTTAACCATACGGCTGTCTGAATGGATATCGCTCTCGTTTTCTATGGCCGCTTCCGTGGACTCAAAAGGATCATGAGCCGTAAGAATCAGTCCGTAAGAGTTGTAAATCAATGTATAGCCGGCAATTCCCGTCTCTTTCTGGTACGCCTTGGAAAAGCCGCCGTCAATTACCAGAAGCTTACCCCCGCACTTTATGGGGCTCTCCCCATCTTTTGATTTTACAGGTACATGGCCGTTCACGATGTGAGCCTCCTCCGGGCTCAGACCAAACTCCCGCAGAATCCGATCCAGAATCTCTTCGTTTTCAAGGAAACGGTAATAGGGATTCTTTATCTCCTTATGCGTCTCCTTTTCCGCCAGGAAATACCGCTCAAAAGTAGCCATCTTATCTTTTCCGAACAGCGGCGATCCGGCATCCAGCCAGATAAACCACATAATATCGCGGCCTCTCTCCCGCTCCGCCTCATCCATGGACAAGAAGCCCTTGCGGACATAATTGTCAAGAACATCATACAGAGCCTTTCCTTTATATTTCTTTCCGTAGATCTCCACTTCCCGGAAGGTTCCGTCCTCATTGAGAGGGACGCAGCCGTGATAAAGAAGGTTATTGTTGTACACTTTATAGAGACTTCCCTTGGATAGAAGGAATTTCATATGCTGCTGGAGCTTCTCGCATCCCATAAAGGCATGCTGAAGCCGATCCATGATCTCCGTCTCCTGTTCGGTAAGACGGTATGGATCTTTCGGATCCACTGTTGGAAAGTTCTTATCCAGAAGCTGGTATTCCTTTCCGTTCAGGTTCAGAATTCCTCTCTCAAAATCAATGCGGTGCAGGAGATTGCGATCTTCCAGATGGAAATCCGGATGACGCATGCTCAGCTGACCTTCCACCTTAAACTGAATAATGGAGATTGCCTTATGCATCTTCTGGTTCAGTTCTATCTCCGAAGCGTCATATGTACTGGTTCCTTTGAGCTGGAAACAGGTGCACGGATCATCCGCATACGTATTCATTGCAAAGGTTGCAAGGGGAAGCAGATTAATTCCGTACCCATCCTCCAAAATATCCAGATTTCCGTAACGGGCGCAGATACGGATCGCATTGGCGATACAGCCCATTTGTCCGGCAGCTGCTCCCATCCACAGAACATCGTGATTTCCCCACTGCACATCGATGGAGTGATACGTCATCAGTTTATCCATGATAAAGTGAGGTCCCGGGCCTCTGTCGTAGATATCCCCGACAATATGAAGATGATCAATAGTAAGGCGCTGGATCAGCTCGCTCAGGGCGATAATAAACTGGCGGGCACGCCCCACATCAATAATCGTCTGCACAATGGCATCGTAATAGGATTCCTTATCTGCAAGATCTGCCTTTTCTGTCAGAAGTTCCTCCATCACGTATGCAAACTCCTTCGGCAGGGCCTTTCTCACTTTGGAGCGCGTATACTTGCTGGAAGCCCGCCGGCTGACCTCAATAAGCCTGTACAGGGTAATCTTGTACCAGTCTTCCGGGTTTTCTTCCGTCTCAAGAATCCGGCTCATCTTCTCCGCCGGATAATAAATCAGTGTGGCAAGGGACTGCTTGTCCTGCTTGCTCAGCGTATTTCCGAACACATCATCGATTTTCCGCTTAACCGCTCCGGAACCATTCTTAAGCACATGGGAAAAAGCCTCATACTCCCCATGAATATCTGTCAGGAAATGCTCTGTCCCCTTGGGCAGATTCAAAATCGCCTCAAGATTAATTACCTCCGTCGAAGCGGCGGCAATGGTGGGATAAAGCTCTGAAAGACGGTCCAGATAGCGGGATTCCAGGGATTTCATATCGTTTGACAATTCCTCCTTCTCGTATTCCATATTCTGTCTTAATCATAGCACAAGAAGAGGGAACTGTCATGGAATTTATTGCAAATAATCTTCCGATAATCTTTTATCCGTTACCGGCCGCAAAGTCCGCTGCAGTAAACACGGGCCACAAAACAGACCGCAAAAATTAACGAAAATTTCATGTAGCATATCCGACTTTAAATTTCCGGATACACTCGTCAATATTCCCAAACAGTTCATAATTCGTGCATCCGATTTCCCGCATAACCTGCTGAATCCGGTTCTTATCCTTTTCACTATAATAGGAAATATGCCACCGGGCATCACTCACACATTTTCCGATTCTCTTTAACTCCGGCAAATACGGACAAAACTCACGCAATATTTCCCTTTCATCACAGGATCTCTCATATGAAAGTCTCCGGGCAACAGCCGCCTTCTCCTCATCCGATACCGGGCTTTGCTCTCCGTATTTATGAATGGCGTATTGAATCCTCAGATGCAGTTCTTCAAGCGAATCGACGGGGGATTCCTCTTCTTCCGTTCTCTTCTGCGTTCCATTTACAGATGTCTCATCAGCGATATACTGAAAATACTCAAAATCCGCCGGGCCAAAGGAATGTCCCAGAACATAGATATCCCTGATCTTATCAAGACATATCCCTTCTGATGCAAGCTCAATCCGCATAAGCTGAATATTATCGTAAACGCCTTTGTCTGTCTCATAAAGCATACATTCCAGTATATATAATCCTAAAAACCGTCCGCCGAACTGAGCCAGCGCTTCCACCGGTCTCTGGGGATGATCCGCATGTCCGAAAATAATTGTTTCTTCCTCATCGCTCTGCTGCCCGTGAATATGATATTCTTTCGGAGCCCCAAAACATTTTTTCACTGTATCCGTATAATTAAAATTGATACAATAACAATTATCGCCGAAAATATATCCTGAATCTCTTTTTTCCGTCTGAATGGTTTTGATCCATTCAGAAAAAGCCATTCTCAATATCTTCTGTGCATTTTCCACGCTGTTTTGCATCCGATAAAGCTGCTTATTTGTTTTTCCGTAAAATGCGTTCAGCCGTTCCCCATCCACATCATTCAGAGAAGACTCAAACGTATTCCAGAAATCCTCCGTGAGCTCCTCCGGAGCAAATGGATCGCCATATACAATTTCCACATCTGATAAATACTGCGTTTCTCCGTCCGGATCAACAATTTTGTGTTTCTTCAGTTTCAGCTTCTTCAGAATTTCGTCCCTGTGTGACAGATAATATTTTTGAAACTGACTGTACGAAGTCTTAAGTCCCTGCCAGACATCAAAACCATTCCCTATGATAATTAATGTGTCGTACATATGCCTTCTTTTATTTTTCCTCCGTATGAATCCACTTCTTCTCCTTCCAATTTTACCTCTGTTTTAGCTGACATGCCAGCTAAAACAATAATAAACCAGAAAAATGGCTGCCGAAGATTCATCAGAGTAAAGCTCTCCGCAAGAAGTGCGATAACAGCGGCTATCTGTCTTCGATCACATTTTACAACATTGCTGATAACCCAGTATACAAGCAGAGATACAGGCAAAATCCCATAAGAAAACCAGACATCAAACAGGCTGGAATGTATCTCGTTCACATGGAATACATGAAACACTCCCGGACTGAGCTTTTCCTCAAATCCCCAGGGAACGAATCGTTCAAAGTATCCCTCTCCCGCTCCAAACAGCAGATATTCCGGATGAAGCACCAGACGCTCTGCACTGCGGTCATACAGTAAATCGGCCAGATTTCCATTGGACAATTTCCAGATTTTCTGCTGAATCCGCGATATCAATGTATAGCTCGTTCTGGAAATATCAAAATCAGCATCAGGCCAGACATACCAAATCAGCCCCATTCCCAAAATAATAATACAAAATGCAGCAAATCCCCAGGAAACCCGCCGTACAGATCTATGCATATGTTCATAAAACCACTGACAGAAAAGAATAAAGAAAAACACCAAAAGCCCCAGAAACATACCGGTAGACTTTGACTGTATGATCAGCCATAACCCCAGTGTAAATATAAAATAAAATAATATGCGCTTTCCCTGACTATATTCTGTCCCGCTCCTATAATACATAAACAGCACCAAAAGCATAGTAAATATAAAAAAAGCAAACTGATTGGGGTCATTAAAAGTCCCCATAAACCGGGAGCCACCCCAGGATTCATAAAAATACCGCCCCTGCCCGGAAACAAGCACAACGGCCTGCACAAAAATGTTAAAGCCGCAGGCCAGCACCATAACTTTCATAAAAGATCGGGAATACAACATACGAAAAACCCAGATGGCAGCCGCACAATAAACCCAGTATGTGGAATATTTTATGAATTCTCTGTTTCCATAGCAGAGATAATACAATCCATTAATTAACAGAACAAAACCTGTAAATATGTAAAAAGGTATGTCTTCCCGAAACAGCTTTATCTCATTTCCATTTTTATTTTGGGCAAAAAAGACAAGGATTACTGTCAGTATCAAAAAAACATCTGCTATGCCGATTGAGCCGGAAGGAAAGAGATAGAACGGTTTCAATAAAATAAAAAACAGCATACTGAAAATATAACTGCTAATAACCATCTCTATTTATCCCCCTACTACCCTTTTCTCATAAAACCGTGTTTTTATAAATTCGCCAATGCTTTTTTCACAATTTCCACATCTTCTTTATATGTCATCCCAAACCATTTATCTCCGGACATAAGGACCTCAACATCCGCCTTATCCTCTTTCAAAAATCTGTCTATTATTTGAGGAAGCAAATATTCGGATGATCTATCATCTGGTAAAAGTTCTGAAAGAAACCGTGAAAATCCCTCTTCCAGTTTTCCTATAAAAGAAGGAGGCAGCCCCCACATATTCATTGAAACGCATACACCAGGATCAACCATAACCGGTTTTCTTATACCATTTTCTACTGCGAATCCCTGAATCATGTTATTACTTTTTTTCAATTCATATGTTTCCTGGACAGAAAGCAATTTCCCATTTTCAGAAATACGGCACACCCCTCTCGTTACTCCTCCATATTCACTTAATGTGTTTGACAGAGTAAAACCCGCCATACACAGATCCAGGTGCTCCGCTTTCACATCCATTTTTTCTGACAGGTATCCATGAAGTTTAACAAATGCTTCTTTACCATAATAATCATCCGCATTAATTACCGCAAATGGTTCGTTTATCATTCCGCGCAAACTCAACACAGCCTGTCCCGTTCCCCATGGTTTTGTTCTGTTAAGGAAACGCCCCTTAAAGTTCTCCGGCAGATCTTCCAATTCCTGAAACGCATAGGCAATATCCGCCATTTTTTCAATTCTTTTCCCTATCAGCTTCTTAAATTCGGCCTCCAGGTCTTTTCGAATGATAAAAATAACTCTGTCAAATCCTGCGTCCAGAGCATCTTTAATGGAATAATCCATCAGAATTTCTCCATTAGGCCCTACCGGCTCCAACTGTTTAATGCCCCCTCCAAATCGACTTCCAATTCCTGCTGCCATTACTACAAGTGCTGTTTTATTCATTAATTTACCTTCTCCTTTTTAAGCTTTTATTTTGTTTAAGTACAAATAAATGCCTACTTTAGATATAAAATAAAGTTTTACAAACTTCCTTCTTTAAAATGGAACTTTCAGTGCTGCCTCAATTACCTGATCCATATCATAATACTTGTATTCTCCCAAACGGCCACCAAACAATACCTTTGACTCATGTTCTGCCATTTTTCGGTAAGACTCATAAAGGCGACTGTTCTTCTCATCATTTACCGGATAATAAGGTTCATCTCCCGGCTTCCACTCAGAACTAAATTCGCGACTGATAACAGTTTTGGGCTGTGTACCAAATTCAAACCATTTATGTTCAATAATTCGAGTCCAAGGTGTCTCCGCATCTGTGTAATTCACTGCCGCATTTCCCTGGAAATTAGGCATATCCAAAACCTCTGTTTCAAAACGTACCGAACGATATTCCAATGTTCCCAATTGAAAATTAAAATAAGCATCAATAGGGCCTGTATAAATTACCCGTTCAGCCAATCTGTCCAGCTCCTTTTTATTTTTCAGATAATCAATATTTAATCTTACTTCAGATCCCTCCAACATACGAGCTACCATATTGGTATACCCGCCCATAGGGATCCCCTGATACAAAGCATTAAAATAATTATTGTCAAAGGTAAAGCGAACTGGAAGGCGTTTAATAATAAATGCCGGAAGTTCCGAACATGGCCTGCCTCATTGTTTTTCCGTATATCCTTTTACCAGTTTTTAATAAATATCAATTCCCACTAAACTAATAGCCTGTTCTTCCAGATTTTTTGGTTCCGTAATCCCAGCAGCCTTTTTCTGCTCTTCAATTTTTGCCGCAGCCTCAGCAGGGGTTACTACTCCCCACATTTTATTAAAGGTATACATGTTAAATGGCAACGAATAAAGCTCTCCGTGATAATTTGCCACAGGAGAATTGGTAAAACGATTAAACTCAGCAAACTGATTCACATAATTCCACACTATCTTGTTGTTGGTATGAAAAATGTGCGCACCGCAAATGTGTACATTAATACCTTCTATTTCTTTTGTGTAGACATTTCCCGCAATACTGGGACGCCTGTCTATTACCAATTGAGTATTCCGGGCGGTTTTACACCGCGATTCCGGAGAATGGGGTTCTTCCGCAATTATCCGTTTCCCCTGCTTCTCATATATCTTAATTTAGCCTCCAGCAACCGTTTGCCACAG
>CALWSF010000075.1 GCA_944384125.1 uncultured Lachnospiraceae bacterium
AAAGGGCTATCGCCAAACGGTAAGGCAACGGACTCTGACTCCGTCATTTCAAGGTTCGAATCCTTGTAGCCCTGCTTGAGATGCTCCGGTGAGAATTCACCGGAGCTTTTTCTATGCCTGGAAAGCCCGTATTTACGGGCTTTCTGCGTATTCTGGAAATTATTTACTTGAAGAGCGGTTTAAAGAGCGCAAGTGGGATTTCCGGTTTTTTACGTGAAAAAGAGGGGAATTTGGAGCGGATAGGTCAATTCATAGGTCAATTTAAAATCGGAGTTTTGCCTGTATTTATGGGGCTTGCAGCGATCTGAGCGTCAAAAAATGTCATGATTTAAGGATATAATAGGAATATGTCCAGAAATATGAGCAGATGAGGAAGGAGAAAAGCTATGCGTGAATGGATACCATCGAAAGCAGTAAGAGAGTATATGGAGAAAAGAGGAAAGGTCTTGTCGGATTTCGACAAGGCAGCTTTGGCCTGGCATCATCCGGATATGCGGTTTCGGGAACGGACGGCGACATTGAAAAAGATTATGGAGACTACTCAGGATAGGGAGCTGGCCGGGCAGATTCAAGAACGTCTTGCGTATGACAGAAAATGCCTGGGAGTCTTCTTTGAAAAGAGGGAAGGCATGGTGTTTGCTTTCTGCGCGTATTCGGAGGAAGATCGGGAGTGGGAGTCTTATGGCTATTATGCATCGGGAGAACTTGCGTATGATTACGGAAAAAAATCAGGCGGCAGATTTCATTTGGAAAAATATCAGATCATCCGGGGACCGGAAGATACAAAGGAGGAAGGTCTTGATATAAAAGAGTCTCCAATGGTAAATGCTTTGTATTATGATGAAAAGGGCGAGCTGAATACTTATTTCAGCAATGAGGCTGAATGGACAGGAAAGCTGGAAGAGGACAATCCCAGGCGCTTCGAGAACAGCTATGTAGATATTCTTTATCCGTTCCGGAGAGGCGATTTGGTGCGGAGGACAGGCAGTACTGAGGTGGGAGTCGCTGAGACAGAGAGGGATGATGCAGAATATGAAAAAAATCGCGTAAAATGGGCCAGGAGACGTGAAATGGGCTGCTGTAATGAATATGATGAAACGTATATTGTCATCGAGTATATGGATGCACAGGGCAGATTCTCGCATACACATGTACCTGCAGCTGAGGTGGAGTATGCGGAGCTGGATGAAAATGACCCGAAAGGAGAGGCCCTGCAGCATGCCAGCTGGCTTTTGAAGGGTGAGGGAAGCATTGATGCATTTCAGATGGTGTGTGAGCGGCTTGCGGCGAAATAGAGGGTATATAAGGATGAGCGCAGGTAAAAGAATAATTACGTACAAAGGGAGGAGGCGGCGATATGTCTCAGATCAGGCCGATTACGGATCTTTATAATGCCAATGAAATTTCGGACAGCTTCATGACGCAAAGGAGATGCTGGCTTCCTTAAGGAGGAAGCATTTTGGATAATACAGCGTAAAATGTATGTTACTCGCCTAGCGAGTTTTGAATTATGAGTATTGAGGAAAGCAGTCTGTGAAAATAGGCTGCTTTCCTGCGTTCTGTAATTGGTTAATTAATGGGTTGCTCAGAACTATGAAAAATGTTGAGGCAGCTTCTCATTTTGAAGGTTTTGGAGAATGTCTAGTAGACTGTTTTTATATTCCTCATCCATGGTTAATTGTGTTTCAATTATTGTATAAAAAGAATCAATGCATTTTTTAAGCTTCTGATTAATACTGTTAACAGTTTCCTCCCTAGAGGATAAACCTATATATTTAATTCGGGTAAAGAAGAATAAAATAATGGTGTCAAAGCTCATTCGGTAATGAAAAGCTCTCATAATGTTGAACATATGTTGCTTTAGAAGATTTATGTTTGGCTTCATTTCGCCTGAAAGCATAATTGTTGATTTACATTGAAGAATCTGCATTTCGGCTTTGATATGAGTTTCTGTACTTTTATCATCGTAAGGTATTAGAGATTGGAAAAGTGTAAATGCATTTCTAAAATACTGCATATCATGTAAATAAATTGCCAGAAGGCAATAGAAAGAGATCTGATAGTAATGTAGGTCGAAAGAAGAAGTGGATTCAGGAGCTTTTATTAATGTTTTTTCATAAGACTCAATTATATTCTTTAATTTATTTTTATCAAATTCTAAGTCATACAGAATTAGAAGAGCTTGGCGATTAAAACAGTTAAGTATGTCATTGTAGAGAATCCGGGTACATTCCTGTGTACATCTGACCAAAACAAGATCCTTAGATAGCTGTTCGCAGCCTTTGCTTATGTTCTGGAATATACTTTCATTATAAGTTAATGGTAATATCGAATTTGTGGTAAGACAGATTTTTTTGTTGTTAATAATATCTATAATATAAGTCTGAAATAATTTTGGATAGGATAGTGTTTTACCATGCCGGTTTTTAATGATGAATAAACGACAAAGGTACTTTTCAGCTATTTCAGCATTGCCTCTTTCCAGATAGAAATTTATAATTTGTATTAAATAGAAATTCCATGTTTGGAATTCCTGTTTCTTTTGAGTAACTGCTGAGTTGTTGCTTATCGTGCTTAAATAATAATGAACTTGTTCTAATGCAGATAGCAATATGGCATGGCAATTCTGGAAACTCATTTTGTTGTCTGTTTCGGTTGTGTAGGTATATAAAATCTTTTTGAGATGTTTTTCACAAAAATTTAAGTTCATAGTAAAGCCTTCCTTTTCCTTTTTCTCAGGCCCCTGAGGATTTTTTTGCCTGAAAATATAGGAATACCAAAGAGCATTATATATAAATGGCTTTAATTTAACATATTTTTTCGCTCTATCAGTATACTCTAGGAATCCTTTTTGGATGGCTTCTTTTATTTGATTTTCATTTAAACCTGCAGATTTGATTAGGATAGCCAGAGAAATATCGTTGCCAGCCCAAATGCACAAAACCGGTAGTACTTTTTGATAGAAATCTTTTTCAATATTTTTAAGGATTAATGTTAAAGCATGTGAGATAAGAGATACCCGATATCGTGAAGATGGGATTTTATTATCTGTGTATGGATTATGGATTTTAGGCAAATTTAATGAGCGCCATAACCATACTTCACGATCAAGGAGTAGTTCCTTGGTAATGGTTACAGTTTTTTTGTCAAAGTTTTTACGAGCATCTTCATATAATGTTTCGCCTATCAGAGAAATCATCATAACATTATTATCAACAATATGGAATATCTGTTTTAACTCTTCGTCAGTAAAATCTATTAAATAATGGGAGAGCTTTATTTGTGCTTTCGTTTTTTTCGAATTAGACAAAGGACTGTAAAAAATATTTTTTAGATCCAAAAAAGATTGTTCTTTTAGAGAAATGACAGGATAATCTTTGAACTCGTCTTTCAGGTTGGTTGTGACAATAATGAAAAGATTATCATGAAGCTTTACATTGGAAATATATGAGAGCATTGTTTGGTCGTACTTTATCATATCGATCAGAATGATAGATGCACGTTCATCGGAGCGTAAATAAGCAAAAATGTCTAGGTTGCAAGGGATTTTTTCTATGTCTGTAATTTTTTCATCACATAAAGCTTTATGGACAGCGTAAGAAAAATATTCCTGAGATATTTCACAAGCCTTGGCGTGTTTATCTTTGCTTAAACGGCTTTTTATGTATGTTCGTGCCAATTGTGTCTTTCCACACCCAGCAGGTCCAGTGATAAAGACAACAGGGCTTTGATTTAAAGATTCTCGGAGTTGTTTATCATATTTTGTAGATACATAATTTTTAGTAGAGTAGCGATAGGGAATGTAAAGTGCTTCTGGTGATTTGATAGTTTCTTGGCTCATTAATCTTCCTCCCGTAATAAAGTATATTATTATCATATCATAAGGATAATGACCTATATACAAAAAATTAGAAATAATGGAAAAGGATAACGATAATTTTTAAGATGAAAAAAGAAAAAATTTATAAATGGACCGATTAAATATATGAACAGGCAATAAATTCGCCATAGTTGATGCTTCTATTTTTTCCCTGTTTCACGGTGAAGGAAAAAATAATATGATGTGATAAGATAACCTTACGAGTGGCGCCAACGGAAATCATAGTATCTAAAATCACGAGAGATTAACAGAAATTAGGAGGAAGAATGGATAAGAGATATCTTTCAGAAGTAATCGGAGACGAATATTTTGATTGGGGCAAGCGGAAAATTATTATTCAAGCACCTACTGGATGCGGGAAGAGCACTTTTATCATTCGCGTTCTTTTGAAGCGTTATCAGAGAAAGCATTGGAAGCTGCTGATTCTCTGCAATCGGAGATTATTGCGGAAGCAGTACTGGTATCAGTTGGTTCAGCAGTTTGAGACCTATGCCGATCTTCGGCAGGTCGTAGAAATTAAGACATATCAGGAGCTTGCCGCGTCCATGATGCATGGTATTAAGTTGGAGGGTGTCTTTGAGGGATACGCAGGTATTTGCCTCGACGAAGTACATTACTTTTACGCGGACAGCGATTTCAACGGTTTTGGAACTTATGTGCTGTTTCAGGCGATTATGCAGGCTGGCATCGATAGGCAGATGATTTTTATGTCAGCGACCATGGATTGCATCAAACCGTTCATTACAAAGGCGATCCGTAACCTTCAATTACGATCATATTCTACCATGGACATGTCAACTGTGCAAGAGGAGGCTTTTGAGACAGTTTTATATTCTGTGGAATCGAATGCGCATGAATACATACGGTGTTTCTGCGTACCGGATCTGGAATCATTATGCAAACAGATTGCCAAAAGCACAGGGAAAAGTCTCGTTTTTTGGGATGACAAGACAGAAGTGGGGAGGATGGCAGATATTTTAAGCGGTAAAGAGGGAGTGAAGAGTAGCGAGATCTGCTGTCTTAATGCGGATGACATGGATAAGGCGGAGAATAGTGGGGCAATTAATGCACTGGTACTGGCAAATAAGCTGGCTCCGAAAGTTCTGCTGACGACTTCCGTGCTGGATAATGGCGTGTCCATCCATGACCCGGAGGTAGAAAACGTAGCTATCGTTACGGAATCCAAAGTCAGCTTCCTGCAAATGCTTGGGAGAGTCCGCAGTGAAAGTATCAAAGGCCTTAATTTATATTTTGTGCTGCGGCCGGCCTCTTATTTTGCACGCAGGGAGCAGGAATTGAAAAGGGTAATGGAGGCCTTTGATAAATTCGAAAAGTGTAATCTGTATCGGCGCAGATATGGAATTATGTGCGAGTTTTGGAACAAAGGCTCAGAACGTGCTGATTTGTTTCGGAGACTTTTTGTTCTTGAACCGGAAAAAATAAGCATATTAGGGAAAATGGATCATCGTGTACATTTATCATATGGCGATATGCGGCTCGCTGTCAACGGTTTTTCACGAGAAAAGACGGGAGATTCATATTTGGCGGAAGCGGCTTTCAGACAGGCTGCTGAATGTGATCCTCTACAGGTAGTTTATGCCCAGATGCGCTGGATAGACAAAACCCCGGATGAGCTGATAATTTTGGATGGCCATATCGAGGAAGAACGGAAGGAGTTTATTGATATCGTCTTAAGGATTCGGAATTACACCAAGGAGCAGCTGCAGGAGGTAAAGACAATGGTGGTGGAACGATTCAGAAAGACTTATTTGAGCAGGTATGGGCTGCGGAATCGTACGTTTTCACTCGAAACGTTTTCTGAAATTCTTGCAAATGAAGGCCTGAGAATAGATAAGAAGGTAAAATCTGGGAAGACGCTGTATACGGTGGTAGCCAGAGAAGAAGAGGAGGAGAGTTGATGTTACTGACTGTTAAAGATTTACAATTATTGCTTAATATCAGCCGTGATCTTGCCTATGGGCTCATGCATGCGCATGGTTTCCCGTCCATGAAGATCGGCGGGCGCTACTTCGTGTCGCGTGACGCTTTGGAGCGTTGGCTACAGCGGTATGAAGGCAAAGAATTTGCGGTTTAAATCGTTTACAATCTCCCCAGAGGCGCAGCCTCTGGGGTAGTTTTTAAGGAGAATTATGATATGGAGAAAACAAGAAACGCCAAAGGCGAGGGCAGTTTTACGACAAATCCGGATGGAAGTGTTACCCATCGGAAATCGGTCGGCTATAAGTCCAATGGCCGACGCAAGGTTCTTACGGTGACGGCAGCAACAAAGGCTGCATGCATCCGTGAGATGCGTAAAAAGGAAGATGCCTGGAATAAGAAGCGGATGGCTTTACATATACAGAGCAAAAGCACGGTTGTGGAATTATGCCAGAAGCATCTGGACTATCAGGTGGAGAATGAAGAGCTGAAACGGAAATCTATTGACCGCAGAGAGTGTACCATTACAAATCAGATAGGAAAATATGATATAGGTACTATGCAGATTCAGATGCTCACTTCAGCTGATGTAGACCGTCATATCCAGGGATTGATTCGGGAAGGGAAGCTTTCAGAATCATCAATTACCAAAGCTCTGGATGTATTAAACGCGGCTTTTGAATGGGCGATACTGCAGGGCGATTTGGAGAAAAATCCGGCAAAACCGGTTAAGGATAAGCTGATGAAAAAGCTGAAGAAGATGTCAGAGAAGAAAGCCGGAGACGCTGATGTGGCGGTTTTATCTGATGAAGAAATGGAGACTTTTGTGCAGGAGGCTCTGAAAATCAATAGAAAAGGTAAGCGGGTATATCCTGCGGGAGACTATATGCTGCTGTTGCTTTATACGGGTATGCGCTGCGGAGAGATGATTGCGCTGAGGTGGCGGGACATAGACTGGGAAAACGGCATCCTGACCATAGAGAAGAGTGCGTCTATGGCTAAAAACAGAGATAAGAAAGGGGAGGAGGACAATAATTATGTGATGCATGAAGATACTACGAA
>CALWSF010000076.1 GCA_944384125.1 uncultured Lachnospiraceae bacterium
TGACCAGGGAAGGATGGATGTCGGCCCATGCGTCCAAAGTCAATAAAAGGGAGCCTGTCTGTTCGCAGGTATTGAAGGTATCCATATCGTAATAGTAACCGGATTCTTCAATTATAATCTGCGGATGGGTCATGGTCATCATGTCGTGAAAATGGTCGAGCAGCTCGGTGTCCCCGCTTTTGACCATCACAAGACGCTCTCCATGCAAATCATCCAAAGATAGTTCTTTCCTGGCGGCCAGGGGGTGCCCCTGAGGGACGGCAACACAGAGACGGTACTCCCCCAAATGCAGATAATTGGCCGTTTCCCGCATCGCCCTGGAATTAAACGAGCCGACCAGCAGATCAATGCGCTCCCCCAATGACGAAACAACGGTCAAGATCTGCTCTTTTGTATCTTCATAGGGGACGATGTGGAATTTATATTTTGGATATTTTTTTTGCATCTTGAGCCATAGGTCGGTCAGCACTTTGCTGGGGTTTAAGAGAGAGGAACCCAGCCTGATTATGATCCCCTCCGTAAGTTCCGCTTTTTTCGCCCGGGCTACAGCATTCTCGGCGGACAGGAGCAGCTTCTTCCCATCCTGATACAGAGATTTTCCAGCGGCGGTTAATTCGATCCCCTGGTTGCTGCGTTTGAGCAGTGTTACCCCCAGGCGGTTTTCCAGCGTATTCATGTGTTTCATGACAGAAGCCGGGGTCACCATCAGCTGTTTCGCCGCTTTTGAAAAGCTGCCGCAGTCGACGACCTGAAGGAAAACCTGTAACTGCTGGCTGAGCAAGACGATCCCTCCTTAGGTTGCGCATTTACTTATTGTAAAAGCATTGTAGCATTTTTGGTCATCCCATGTCAAGGGAGATCCGGCTATAATGGAGATGGCAAAAGTTTTGTTTATCGCGCCGTAAGGAGGAATTCATCATGAAAAACGGGAATTTGGGCTTTGGTCTGATGCGGCTGCCGCAGCGGTCAGCAGAGCCGACCGACATCGATACAGAACAGCTGAACAAGATGGTGGACGCCTATTTGCAGGCGGGCTTCACCTACTTTGACACCAGCTGGGCTTATCACAACGGAGGCAGCGAATCGGCTATCCGGGAGTGCCTGGTGGAACGCTATCCCCGCGGCCGCTTCTTGCTGGCCAGCAAGCTGCCCACCTTTGCCATCACCAAAGAATCGGAGGTAGAAGAAATTTTTCAGCTGCAGCTGGATCGCTGCGGCGTGGAATACTTTGACTATTATCTGCTCCACAATGTCAACTCGATGCGCTACCGGCAGATTATCCGGGAAGCGCATATGTTTGACTATATGAAAAAGTGGAAGAATGCCGGGAAAATCAAGCATATCGCGTTTTCCTTCCATGATACGGCGGATGTACTGGATCAGATCCTGACCGAGCATCCGGAAGTAGAGGCTGTGCAGATCGTGGTCAATTACTTCGACTGGAATGCCCGTCTGGTACAGTCGAAAGCCTGCTATGACGTGATCCGCAAGCACGGCAAGCAGGTCATCATCATGGAGCCGGTCAAAGGCGGCATGTTGGCAAAGGCACCGGATGAACTGCAGAAGCTCCTTCAGGCAGAACATCCGGACTGGTCACCGGCCGCCTGGGCGCTGCGCTTTGCAGGCAGCCTGGACGGGGTGCTGGCGGTCCTGTCCGGTATGTCGACCCTGGGACAGGTGGAAGAGAATGTGGCCGCCATGCGGGAGACGCAGCCCTTGACGGAACGGGAACTGGATACCCTCGCGCAGGCCGCGCGTCTGTACCGGGAAGCCGGCCCTGCCGGGACCGCAGATTTCACCCCGTACGAGGCAGTCAATCCCAAGGGCGTTTCTGCTGCAGATATTCTGGATACCTATAACAGCTGTATCCTGCAGCCTGTTCCTACCTTTGGGGCGGAGCATAACTACTTCTCTGCTGAAAAAGCAAAATACGGGCTGCGCAAGGATGACCTTTGCATTCCCGGAAAAGTTATTTTGGCGGATGGCACCGATCGGACTGAATTGATTCATCAGGCGGAAGCATTTCTGAATGAACATACCTTCTTTCAATATGCGTTTTAATTTAAGACGTACGATGGGATACCGCCAGTCTGCGGATATATGTTTCGAGGAAATCTACAGAACCGATAGATTGAATACCGGTTTATAAAGATTAGGCTTATGGATGTACGCGATCGCAAAGCCCGAAGGATATCCTGTAAACGATAATCTCCCGGTCCTCTTATTGGGGATCGGGAGATTATGCTATGGATATTTGTGTTATAAGGAGCCATGGAACCGGTATTTTTCTTCAAATCCAGTAACAATGAGTATCTTGAACCTTCATTATATTCCTTATTCTCCTTTCAACAACTAGGAAAACCCACATTTCCCTAAAAACAGCCGTTTCATCTGGCCTTGTATATATACGTACACGGGATTGGGCGGGAGATCCACGATAATTCCCAACTAGTTCACAGTTTACGTTCAAGAGAGGGTAGGGGAACACTTAATTCTCTAACCACCAAATAGCTTCCATTTTTCCCTCCCAAACGCAGAAAAATTGCCTGTTCCCATTTCACTCCCATTGCAAAACGTAGATTTTCCCCAACTCTCCCTTTTCCCCATTTCCCACTCTAAAAGCGTGCAAAACTCACCCTTTCCCCTCAAACCCCCACCGCCCATCCGCCGCCCAAATACATCCCTCTAAATCCTACCAAATATAAAAGTAACCCACCATACAAAATCCCAGTAAAACAAAGAAAAAGTCCTTAGAATCCCGATGAATTCTAAGGACTTTACTGGTTGCGGAGATGGGATTTGAACCACATGACCTTCGGATTATGAGAAAATCGAATATTTATTCAAACTATTAGTAAAATCAAGGGCTTGTCGACACTTGCTGTGATTTTACGCCGACCAAACGCTGACGAATAGGCCGACAGAAAAGGTCGCCGACGGTAGGGAAGGGGAATACAAAGCATTTTTACCATTGTGAAATTATAGAAATTTTGAGGAAGTTTTTGTGATAATGGTATCCTTAATCATAATCCTTGCTAAGCTAAAACAATGCAAGTCACAGCTTAATCAGTAAAAATATTATCTGTGAGGTGTGATATATGGGATCTGTCAGCTCACAAAGGAATTCAAAAAAAGATTATGTATTTACTGTGAACTTAGTTCTTATTATGGAGAGAAATGTGGAAACGAGGATTTTTCCTTCGAATCCCATAGCAGAAGGTTTTTGAATCCTTTGATTTATTTCTTGCTCTACCGTTTATAATATATAAAAAGGAAATTCCTGTTTCTCCATAAATAGCGATAAATAAGCTTTGTAAATATACGTACATGGGTTAAGTGGGTAGATCCTTAGGACTTTTTTATATAGTACTATTTATTCTACACCCAATGCCTTATATACAGCATCTTCTGCGCTTTGGTAGAAGATTAAATTGAAACCGCCAACCAATTCTGACGGGACAGAACTAAGATCTGCGGCAGATGTAGTCGGAAGTAGAACTTTCTTTGCTCCGCTGTCGAGACAGACTTGCAATGCATTTGCCAGCTCATCAACCTTGATCATTGTTCCGGCTATACTGATTTCTCCTAATACAGCGAGACTGCTGATCGTGGGCTTACCGAGCGCAATAGAACACAGGGCAATCAGAGTCGGAAGGGCAAGTTTGTCCGTCATGCCAATTCCCTGCAGATCCTGATAGTTGATGATATAGTCCTTGGTTGTTGTGCTAATATGGCCGCTGATCCTGCCCGCATTCACTTTCAGGTAGTTGAAAGCCGTATTGGCCGCTTCTTTGCTCTTGGAGTCTGAGCCGATACCTGTGCGTTCAAATTTGCCGTTTCCCGGCAGCATTTGAGACTCTAGCCGGAACACGCCAATCATCCCGGATTTTCCTGGGGAAACAGTATAAACCTGTCCAGGTTTGCATATTCCTTCGGGAATCAGCTTCCCTCCACTCTGTTCCGGTACGCTGACATAGGATTCCTCAAATGTCTCTATATCAATATAAGAAAAGTTGACATCGTAAAATTCCATACCGCCCAACTTCTTGAGCTGTTCCTTTACGCGCCGCCGCATTTCCAGTGAGATTTTCAGAATTTCCTCAAGCTGTTCCTTGGTATACTCACCATCCGGGTACAGCAACTTGATAAAGCCGCCTACCATTTTACGGACGGCAATTGTATCGCGCTGGTTGAGGTTCTTCCCGAGGCGGAAATATTTATCCAATTCGTCCCCATGCTGCTCCTTACGCAGCTCCCGGATAAACTCTGCGAGATAGTCGGTGATAAAACCGTAATCATCTGTAAAATGCTCCGGTCTGAACTTCGGGATTTCCCATCCGGGTATATAGCAATGGATTCTGTCAAGGAATGCCGTGTCCATCCCCATTTCAGGCGGAAAGGGATCAAAAAGGCTGGAGGTTTTCAGCAGTACGTCCACACTCTGGTTGATGTTGCCTACAAAAACCATAGAAGCGCTTGCAGCCTTTTCTTCCTTGCCGCGGGCAAA
Organism: uncultured Lachnospiraceae bacterium; assembly: GCA_944384125.1. Lineage (GTDB taxonomy): Bacteria > Bacillota > Clostridia > Lachnospirales > Lachnospiraceae > Otoolea. The sequence continues at coordinate 4,508 of CALWSF010000076.1, forward strand.
GGAGCCGGACGCCATGTAGTCCTTCATGATCTGAATGCCGTCCTTGTCCTTGAAGTGGATTCCAGCAACCTCATCAAAAGCTACACAATCCCAAAGCCCTATAAGCCCAACGGTTTTCCTACCCATATTGTAGAACAGATTCGCAACGGTTGTCTGACCGCCGGAGACAAGAATGCTGTTGGGTGAAATTTCCTTGTAGATATGGGACTTGCCGGTGCTGCGCGGCCCCAACTCACAAAGGTTAAAGTTGTTCTCTACCAGGGGCAGCATGCGAGTCAGCAGAAGCCAGCGCTCGCGATCGTTGAACTTATCCGGTTCCATACCGATAGAGCGCAGCAACACCTTGATCCACTCTTCTTCGGAGAAAGCTTTTCGTCCCTGTTTTAACTCATCTATATCCACGTGGGGCATCTGGATGGGTGTCAACTTGTGAATCAGGATCGGGGAGCGATGCTTGTCCTCTTCCACATATTCGTATTCGAGCTGGACAATGCACCAAATGCCGCCGCAGAGCAGCCGGTCATATTTGGTCGGATATTCTTCAGAAATGGGAATATTCTGAATGCCGAGATTTGAAAACTCCGCTCCGTAACTGTCCGTTTTAATATTCAGGCTGACGGTGATCTTGTCAATCACTGTATAGCTGCCGCGCTGGCGCAGAATGGAAAGGATTTTCTGCGCCTCATCCGGACGGACATAATTTTCCGCCAGAATGTGCTTGACGTTGTTCACACCAGCTTCGATGACCTCAGGGTCATCTGAACTGCAATACTGCCCCAGAAGGAACTCGAGGACATAGATTGGCACGTTGGCGCCTTCTTTAATTTTCTTTGTGAGGTCTTTCCGGACAATCCTACCGTCGAACACCTGACGCAACTTGCGGTTGATTTCTGCATTTGCGTCCGCGACGGCATTTTCTTCAATAAAATCGCTCATCCTCCAAAGCCTCCTTTACAAGTCAAAACCAAAATCATCTGCAAAGGCAATGTCGATATGGAACTCTACTTCCTCCGGCACGTCTGTATCGTTTGCAATGACTAAACGGTATAGCTTCTTGCTATCGTAAGCGCCCGCTTTCAGGTTGAAACGCACCCGGAACACGCGGTCAGACGCGTTTAGGTCAGTTCGATCGGCGATTACCGTCTGCCTGTCGCTGACCAGTACACCTTCTTCATCCGTCATGTAAATTGTGTAGGTACAAGGCTGCACTTTATCGCCAACCGGCTGTCTTTGGAAGAAGTCGAGAGAGAACAGGAGGTTGGAAACTTTCCGGCTCTCGCTGAGCAGCTTCAGCTCGGCGTTTGAAACCTCGACATACTTCTTGCTGCTTGTGCGGAGGTTCTTAAATGCGATAACCGGTACGCAAAGTTCCTGCAAGCTCACGCCGCCATGCACGTAATTCTCGCCTCCGCCGGAAATCTTGATCCGGGTGGAATCCCGCGGTGTATACCCCTGGACCGGTATGCCGCCGATCTCATCATCAAGCTGTACAGGAAGTAGGTATTCTGCCGTTGCGGACGGCTCGGTCAGCGCATAACGTCTGCCCACCTCGTATACTTTCCCGGTAAAGGTATTCCTGCCGATTTTATCTCCTTCAGTAAGGGGACTGTAGGTATAGAGGAATCCGTGGTCGGATGTGATGAAAATATCCGTCCCCTGCATATCATTAACGATAATGCGGAGAATATTGGTGATCTCCTGAATGGTATCCTCACAGGCCTCAAAGACCTTATTCTCCGTTGGAGATTTGTCACCAATAGCGTCAATCGTATTGTGGTAGATATAGACCACTTCTTTACCGCTCACAAGCTCCCTGCGCTCAGCCCGCTTCATCCCCCGCAGATCGTTATACTGAACGGCTACACTGTTTGGATTGCCGGCGCGGAGGACCTTCTCACGATCTTGTGTGGAAACGGTCGGCATGTTATCCATATAGACACCCATATCTTCATCAACGGCAATCCTTCGTCCCGGCAGCAAAGCTGCCATACCAAACTTAGTGATAGACGGGAATATCGCCTGCAT
>CALWSF010000077.1 GCA_944384125.1 uncultured Lachnospiraceae bacterium
GTTGGGGGTGAATGGCGATCTGAACGGAGGGCGGCGGAGAGCGACACCCCGGGCCGCCTTTGCCTACTTCGGGACAACTTGTCCCGAAGTAGATAAAACAAAATGCGCCCGTGTGCCACAAGGACACGCAAGCGCATAAAACCACATTTTCACTTATGTACTTCCATATTTCGCATCCGTCACCAGACTGCTCCCATTGGGCGGTCGGGCTTTTTTTGACAGATTAGGGGGATGGAAGATAAGGAAGGACACGGCAATACCTCCAGATAGCCTCCGTGTCCTTATGAGTCGTCATTAGTCTGTACTGACACAAAGGAACGGCGGCCTTGATTTCTCAAAGCCGCCGAAAGGTAATATAGGCGTGTCAAAGGGCTGCTGTACGACGGCTTTTTTCTTTTGCCATCGTCCGGCAGAATCTCAGGAATATTATTGTACTGTTATTTGGATAGCACCCGAATAGTCTGTGCCGGTAATCCCGATGTAGTTTGCTCCTGCTTGAAGCTGAACGGTAACGCTTCCGCTGTCAGATTCAGAAAGCACTTGTTCCTCTAAATCCGGTGAGATGTAAATGAGCTGACAGCTTCCGTCGAGAGAATCAAACTGGTATTGGATCACAATTTCACGGCACTCATTTTCTTTGAGGTCAGTGTCCGCAACCAAAATATCCTGTCCGTTAAATCCGGTTACAGAAGCGTCATAGAAGGCATGAAAAGCATCGTTGTCCGAAGTGCGGCTTCCCTCAAAAGACTGATAAGGGGTTATGAGAGCATTGCTTTTTCCAATCACTACATCGTCACTTAGTTGCTCTGCTCCGTCCGTTAGATTTTCAGTTAACCTATCGAAGCCGGAGCAGGCAGTACAGGCCAGCAGAGAAGTCGCAACCAGACAGCACCCGATAAATTTTCCAATTTTACGCATAGTCATTTCCTCACTGAACGAAAGTAAGGAACAAGGCAAGTACGACGATTCCCACCATCAGCAGCGCCCAAAAAACGCTGATAGCTGTGGATGCGATATTGATAAGGCTACGGCTTTCCTTGCTCCGCACACATACCACCGAAAGGATCAGGCCCAGCAGGACAAAAACGATATTGGCTCCCGCCCAAGCGGTTCGGACTCCGTCCGACAGCGAAAGGTGCAAGAACGACGGGGCAAGAGCCGCCAGCGGCAGGATGCTCACAATGAGCGCAGCGATACTGACTGATTGAAGTTTTTTCTTTTCCATCGTTTTACCTCATTTCTTTTTTCCCAAATTGGGTGACAGCCAGCGAAAAAAACAGGCCGAACACTACAATCGCACACGGCAGGAATGGGAACATCGAAAAAGCGGCGTCGGAAGTTTCTGCTGTAAAGTCATGGAGAGAGCAGGAAACGAGATAACCGCTGTAACAGTACGGATAAACAATCCACAGCGGCGTATTCGCAACCAATACGCCGGGAATCACAAGCAGTAAATTCAACCCCACAGAAAGAAGCGGCTTTTCAAATAATACGGTGATGGCCCACATAGCCGCAATGCACGGCAGCATAGTCAGAAACAGCCCCAAGCACCATTTCAGAAGATACAGGATTGGCAAGGTCTCTGTGACCCCCATTGTCTGTGTCGCAATCAATCCGGCGATTACGAACACGACAAGAAACACCACCATTTCCATGAATAGATAAAAGGTAAGCACACAGAATTTTGCAATGGATAGTGTGCGGCGGCTGACTGGCAGCGCCAGCATTTTCAGAATCCCGTTATTTCCTGTTTCTCGCCCTGCGATCATCACGCAGACTACAATCATGCTGAATGGGAGCAGATAGTAAGCGTAAACAAGCGCACTTTGAATGAACATGGCAGGCCACGCGTTGGTGTATTCCGGCGTAAAGTAGTTGCTCAAACTCGCAACCCCAGAAACTACCACCAATAAAGGTGCAATGAAAATCAGGGGTACGATTTTGGAACGCTTTACTTTCATGAACTCGATTTTGAGTAAATCCAAAAAGCTCATTTCTTATCATTCCTCCTTACTCGTAGCGTCTGTACTTTGCCATCCACAAGCCCACGGCAAGGAACAACAGTGTTTCCGCCAAAGCGACAATAGCAACCGTCGGATCAGGCTGGGCGCTCATGGCCACCGCTGGTTTCAGAATAATCACAAAAGGATGCACCAGCAAAAGTGCCAGCCCCGAATTTGCAAGGGCCATACCACTTAGAAAACCGGCAACGCCAATTCCAAGCGGCACCCACATATTTTCAAAGCGCGAGGAAATCAGCAGCATAAACGACAGTACCGGCATGGATGTGAGAAAAGAGTATCCGGCAAAGCGTACCAGCGTTCCCATTTCAAACGCTCCGTCCGGCAAATCCGTCATTCCGATTTGTGCAAGCGCCAGATTTTGCAGCACGATTGCAACCAAAAACATGACCGTCAGAATCAGGAATTTGCACAGGTACATGGCTGGGACACTCACGGGAAGCATATACATCTTCTTAACCGCGCTTCCCTTGAACTCCATATTGTAGATCATGCAGGTAGCAACCACGATGCCGAACAGGTTCAGCACCATAATCATGCCGTAGAGCTGGGTCAGCAAGACATCCATCGGGGCCAAAGGCAGATTCAGAAGCGTGTCTTTCCGCACAATGAAATTGACAAATGCGTAGGCTGCTCCCAAGACACCAACGGCCAGCAGCACGGGAATCACGCCGGTTCGCTTTTCTTTCCGAAGTTCGATTGCCAGCGTTTTCATAATTTTGCCCTCTGCTTTCTGTCCATGTTGTCCTTCTCAACCATAGAAAGGAACACATCTTCCAGATTGTCCGCAGCGAAACCGGATTGCAGAGCATACTGACGCAGATCATTCATGCTGCCCTCAAACAGCAGCCGCCCGTGATTGAGAATCCCAATGTCGTCCGCAATCAATTCGATTTCAGACAGCATATGGGACGAGATCAGCACCGTGCAATCGTAAAGGCTGGGCAAGGATTTTACCAGATTGCGGATTTCGTGGATACCAGACGGGTCAAGGCCGTTGGTGGGTTCGTCCAGAATCAGAATGGGCGGACGCCCCAAGAGCGCCCCGGCAAGGCCCAAGCGTTGCTTCATTCCCAGCGAATACTTTTTTGCCAGCCGGTCGCCAAACTCGGTCAGCCCTACCAGTTCCAGAGCATCTTCCACATCGGCTTTCGGCAGCCCCAAAATGCGGCGGATAATATCAAGATTTTCCCGCCCGGTGAGGTTCGCGTAGAAAGACGGCGCTTCGATGAAAGAGCCGATCTCTTTGAGAATGGCGATCCGATCATTCGGAAACTGCTTCCCATCAATGGTAAAGCTGCCCTTTGTCGGCGCGGTCAGGCCCAACAGCATTTTCATGGTCGTAGATTTTCCCGCACCGTTGGGACCGAGGAAACCATAAATGCTGCCCTTGCGAATATGAAGCGAAACATGATTGACCGAAATGAAATTCTTGTACTTCTTGGTCAACTGTTCCGTCGTGATGATATAGTCCATAGAAACATCTCCTTTCGATGTTTTTATGGTACAGCCTCCACCTGACATCTACATTCTCCCGTCCTTACTTTTACCTTACTTTTTAAGGGGCAAGATCGCAGAATGGACAGCCTGTGATACAATAGAAACAAAGAAAATCAGATTGGAGAGGAAGTTATGGATAATTCCTTTTTACATAGTAAAAGGCTCCTGTTGGTAGATGACGAACAGGAACTATTGAAGATGGTATCAGATATATTGAAAGATGCGGGATTTGAAACTGTCCTTACCGCTATGACAGTCAAAGAAGCTATTTTGACCGCAAAAGAGGAAACTCCTGATTTAATTGTTTTGGATGTCATGCTGCCGGATGGGGACGGCCTTTCTCTGATGCAGCAGCTACGCACCTTTACCAATGTGCCGATCATTTTCTTAACAGCAAAGGACGAGACAGCAGACAAATTATCGGGATTGGAGCTTGGTGCAGACGATTACATTTCTAAGCCCTTTATGCCGCAGGAACTGTTACTGCGTATCTATGCGGTACTGCGGCGAACCTACAAAGAGGATTCGCCGCTGCTTGTTTTGGATGGATGTAAGATTGATTTCAGCCGGGCCGAGGTCCATAAGGGCAGCGAGATTATCTCCCTGACAGCCAAAGAACATACTTTACTTGAAACGCTTGCCCGTAATGCCGGAAAGATCGTTACCGTAGATGCGCTTTGTGAAGCCCTCTGGGGGGACAATCCTTTTGGCTATGAAAACAGCCTCAATGCTCATGTCCGGCGCGTCCGAGAAAAGATTGAAACAGATCCATCAAAACCCGTGTCCCTGATAACCATTAAAGGGTTAGGCTATAAGCTGATAGCAAGGAAGTGATGCCATGAGATCATTCGGAAGTTATATATCTAAATATCTTGTATCGTTTGCTGCCTTTATTCTGATATTGCTGTTTCTTAACGCGGTGGTATTCGGTCTGACATTTTATAAGATTGTGACCGAGGATTATGGAGATTCATCCCCGCAATCCATGCTGGAAATGACTGCTGCCGCTGCCACGCCGGAACAATTATCGGATGATGCGGTGCAAAAACTCCGGCAGAATTATATTTGGGCAATTTATCTGAACGCAGATGGACAATGTTATTGGTCGGTTGATTTGCCGGACGATGTACCGGAAAGTTACACCATTCAAGATGTCGCGCTATTTTCAAAAGGGTATATTGAGAATTACCCGGTTTTTGTCTGGAACACCGATGATGGGCTGTTGGTGTTGGGCTATCCCACAGACAGCTATACAAAACTAACCAGCAATTACTATTCCATTGCGGCGCTTCGACGGCTTCCTCTCTTTGTGGTGGGGATGCTGGGGTTGGATGTGTTGTGCCTCTTTTTAGCCTATTACTTTTCCAAACGCAGAATCATTCACAATACCGAACCGATTGTGTCCGCCGTGGAAACTCTGGCAGACGGAAAGCCGGTTTCACTTCAAATCCACGGAGAACTGTCGGAAATTGCAAGCAGTGTAAACAAGGCTTCTTCCATTTTGAATAGGCAAAATGAAGCACGGGCGAACTGGATCAGCGGCGTTTCCCATGACATCCGCACACCTCTCTCCATGATTATGGGGTATGCGGGCCGTATTGCAGAAAGTGAAACGGCAACCAACGATATACGCCGGCAAGCAGAAATTGTGCACCGACAGAGCATCGAGATTAAAGAGTTAGTGCAGGATTTGAATTTGGTATCGCAACTCGAATACGAAATGCAACCACTTCATAAGAAACTCGTGCGCCTGTCCAAAATGCTCCGCACTTATACAGCGAATCTGCTCAATACAGGTATTCCCGATATTTACACCATCGGAATTGAGACTACATCTGATGCCGAAAGCGCCATTTTGAAATGTGATGACCGCTTGCTTTCACGAGCCATCAATAACCTTGTTCAAAACAGTATGAAGCATAATCCAAATGGGTGCCATATACAACTCATACTTCGTAGTTCTGATAGAGAAGTTTCTATTATTGTTGCAGATGATGGAGTTGGGCTGTCGCCAGAAAAGCGCGAAGAACTTGCCAAGAGGCCGCACTATATGCAAAGTACAGACGAGCGGTTAGATCTGCGCCACGGATTAGGGCTTATTTTAGCGAGTAAAATTGTTGAAGCACATGGGGGCCGCTTTGAGATTGACAATCAAATTGAAACGGGATTTAGGGCCACCATGTCGTTTGACCTAATAGAGCGGACATGAAATAAAACACTACTAAACAGGAAATTGTATTGCGTTCTCATATTTAAACCCGAAATGTAGAATAATATAGGGTGATATGAGAATGTACCAATACGACAAACACCTTGATTTTCACGCCTTGGGCCGTGAGATCAAGCGCAA
>CALWSF010000078.1 GCA_944384125.1 uncultured Lachnospiraceae bacterium
AGATTTTTTTATCCTTTAATAGGTGTAGCAATCCGATAGAATATTTAATCGGATACACATTATTTATATTAGGAGGTTTTAAGTATGGCTGATGCAAGAGTAAAAGAGGTTCAACAATGGTTAAATGACACGTTCCCCACATATTTTAAGTATGATGAGGACGGAAAGGATTCAGGCTCATTTCCTGTAAAACCGGACGGAATGACTGGGAACACAACTGTTAAAGCTCTTATTATGGCTGTGCAGATTCATTACAATCTTACACCAGTTGATGGCATCTGGGGGAACGGTACATCTAATGCTTGCCCGGTTATTAACTCTAATGTGACTGATGAAATTATCTTAAAAATAGCGCAGGGTGGTTTTTATTGCAAAGGGTATGATGCGGGTGGTTTTGATGGTATCTGGGGTCAGGGCCTTGCCGAGGCTATCAGTAAATTTCATACTGATCTCGGATTGAATTCCAGTAGCTCTATGGCACCAGAGGTCTTTAAAGCTCTTCTAAATACTGATCCTACAGTGTTGACATCCACGAGTGACATAAATATTCGTTATCTGCAGCAATATTTGAATGCTAATTACTATGAGCTGTTCAAATCTTCTTTAGGATATATTTCTACTGGTGGAATTTATGACAGAAAAACAAGCAAAGCAATCATTTATGCATTTCAACAGAAAATTGGAACGACGGCAGATGGCGCTTTGGGTCCAAACTCTTTTGCAAAAATGCCTAGTATTTCTGCAGGATGTACAGATACTGACTTGGTGAAAATTCTACAGGGAACGCTGGCTTGTAATGGATATCCAGTTGGTTTTAACGGAAACTATGATGAACAGGTTCAGTCTCAAGTTACAGAATTTCAAAAGTTTATGCTTTTGAATCTTGATCCTTTCGTTACTTTGGGAAGTGTGAACCGACGCACTTGGTGTGCATTACTCTGGAGCAAGGGTGATCCAGACAGGATGCCTAATGCATGTGACTGTAGAACAAAAATATTAGATGCTACCATTGCATCTGGTTTGTATGAACGGGGTTTTCGTTATATTGGAAGATATTTGACAAATGTCTCTGGGGGATATGACAAAGCTTTAACACCAGAAGAAGTGGCGATTTTGTTAGATGCAGGATTAAAAATATTTCCTATTTTTCAGGAATCTCCCAGTACACCTAAACCTTCTGATTTTAACAAGACGACTGGACAGCTCGATGCTGCTAAAGCGATAAGTGCTGCATTCTCTCTCGGATTAAAGAAGAATTCTATCATTTATTTTGCAATTGATTGTGATATGACAGAAAATCAAGTAGATACATATGGCATCCCGTATTTTGATGGTCTGCATGAAATACTGGAGGGCTCTAAGAATTATTATCAGATTGGAGTTTATGGCTCTAGAAATACCTGTCAGAAAATACAAAATGCTTATCCAGGGACAAAATGCTTTGTTTCCAACATGTCCACAGGGTATAGTGGGAATTTAGGTTTCCGTATGCCGGAAGGATGGGCTTTTGATCAATACAAGGAAGTTGCAGGATATGCTATTGCTGGTACAACGTTTGATTTGGATTATGATATGGCCTCTGGTGTTGATGATGGCGTAAATTCTGTAGATTTTCCTGTGTCCGGTGACTATATTCCACCATATAACCCCATTGAGGATGGGCTGAAAACTGACAAACCGACTATTGGAATCTTGGATCTGCTTCCTGCAATTTCTTGGTTGGAGGAGAAGTATTATGAATGTTACAATATTAACGATCCAACTGATGATCAAAAGCGGGTTTGTGGAAGAACAGTATGTGACTTTTTATGTCAATACAGTTATACAGATTTGAAATGGCAGTTTATTGCTCCTAGAAATGAACATTTTATTGATTATATCAACGAGAAATATGCGGAGAATGAGAATGTTCAGCTTCTCTATCCCTATATTTATTCAAACTCTATTACAGACGAGGAATCTGGTGATTCTTTGAATGTTCGTCCGCAATTAGTGAAGGATGGACATCTTGGAGTATTTGAACTTCCGCATCTTGCTATCGGAATTAAATGTTATCTTGTTTGTCCGGTACCGCCGGAATGGGCTGCTTGGGCCGGCGATTTTGCATCTGCCGTTCAGGAAACATATACAATGGGAAATGAAATTGGTTTCCTTAACTGTGCTCTGTCACGGATTGGTGATTTTGAGCCAGATACAGCAGCTGCTATTGATAGTAGACAGTTTAACTATTATGATCTGATTGCGGATCTTGATTGTTATGCTCTGAGGAAAATGATGGATACAACTCCATCTCTGTCTGAATGTATGCAGGAATATTATACAGATACAGAAAAGTATGATAAACGCTATCAATATTTCAAAGATCTGCTGGGATTTGAAGGATGGGATATCGGTGCTGTGACCGCTAAGCTTGTGGAATATTTTTATGATGACTCTAATAATTTTCTTCGTTTGTTTTTTGCAAGTAAGTATGATAACTATCCAGGATGTGTTGAGGCAACGGCAATAGCTCTTGCACGAAATATTTTATATTGGGCAGATTATACAGGAGTTGTCTAAGTTGCTTATTATTGTGGGGCTGTCGCACTAATTAGTACGACAGCCCCTGTGATTCTTTCAATTTAGGAAAGTGCGTTTTACTTTACTTTCTGCGGCTGATTTGTTATAATTTGTAAAAGCGATTTTTAACCATATATAAACTTGAGGATAATAAAAATGTTGAATTATTCACCTACTGAATTATACTTCTATTTTCGCTTCGGTTATACGACACCTTTAGAATTGGTTTTCCTTTCAGATACCTTTCAGTTTGTCATTTATACTATCCTTTCATATCCTGTTGCTTGGGTAATCTCCAGAAGCAGGGACGAGGAAAAAAGAAAGCGCTTACATATTGCCTTTCTCCTCTGCTGTTGTGTTCTGCCTGTAATTTATATTGTATATGCAATTCACAGACATTCACCGAAAGTTGATGATATCCTTGGACAGATTATTATGTTGGTATTCTGGCTTCTGCGAATATGGCTGATTCTTCTTGTTCAGGTTTGGATTCGCAGGTTGGCGGGAAGATTTGGATGGATCGGTACTATTGCTGCGACTATTTTTTGTTTGTGGGGGCTTTATAAAATATTTGATATTTTCATTGTAGCATATCCTGAACCTCGAGCAATTTTTCCAAGGTATGGCTGGATTTAAAATAAAAGGTGTCTTTTATATATTTAGAAAAAATTTTCATGGTATAGAAGTTTACTCAAAAGTATGCAGAACAGCCAGTATGATAAAGTTCATATAGGCTGTTTTTTAATTTTGAAATATAACAAGAGGTGAAGAGATAATATACAAACGGGAAAATCTGTATCAGCAGGTGCAACGATATAAAAAGCAATACCCTCCTGGTACCAGGATTATGTTGCTGAATATGGGTGATGATCTGCATCCAATAAAACCTCATACAAGAGGAACGGTTCAGGTAGTGGATGATATGGGAACAATTCATTGTTCTTTTGATAATGGCAGAACACTGGGAATTTTGCCGGAGAAGGATGGATTCCGAAAGCTGACAGAAGAAGAACTGACAGAAGAATTAAATGAATCAAAAATGGAAGATGGGATTCCTTCAATGGCGATGTGATATAAAGTATTTTCAAAGCACGAAAGGAGCAGAGTTTATGGAACATGGTATGAAAAAGTTGTCTGAGGGCGGCATTGCTCCGGAAAAGCCGGATTGCCCTTTGATTGGACAGAATGGGAATATTTTCAATTTAGCAGGTATAGCCAGCCGCACCTTAAAAGAAAATGGGATGGAAAAACAGGCCCAAGAAATGCTGAGGCGGGTGCTGGGTTCAGGAAGCTATGCAGAGGCATTGCATATTATTGAGGAATACGTCCATATTACTTCTGTAGAAGAGCCCGCAGAAAATCATCAGCAGAAAGAAATGCCTATGGGGTATTAACAAAGGGATGGTTTCCGTTTTCCTGCTGTATGACTTTTGACGGACACTTTGATAAGAAAGAGGAAGAAAAAAACACTTGACTAAAGAACATGTGTTCGGCATAATATAAGAGAAAGGAGGCGGCAGAAGCATGGAGAAAAGGAAAGCTGTGATTTTTCATATTGATGTAAATTCTGCATTTCTGTCCTGGGAAGCTGTTTACCGCCTCTGCCACTTGGGAGGAACGGTTGACCTGAGAAAACAGGTTTCAGCGGTAGGCGGCGATATGGCTATGCGGCATGGCATTATTCTGGCGAAGTCTATTCCTGCAAAAAAGTATCATATTCATACGGGAGAAACCATCCTGGAAGCAAAACAGAAATGTCCTGATCTCATCCTTGTGCCGCCTAATTATGGGCTCTATGAGAAATGTTCAAAAGCATTTATGGAGATCCTGCGGCAGTATTCTCCGTCTGTGGAACAGTATTCGATTGATGAAGCGTTTGTGGATATGTCTGGAACGGGAGGGCTCTGGGGAGAACCGGTGACAGCAGCAGAGCGGATGAAGGACCAGATTCGAGATACGCTGGGCTTTACCGTGAACATTGGGATTTCTGAAAACAAACTGCTGGCGAAGATGGCCAGTGACTTTGAAAAGCCGGATCGGGTGCATACGCTTTGGAAAGAAGAAATCAGGGAAAAAATGTGGCCGCTTCCGGTGAATGAACTGTTTTTTGTAGGCAGGGCCACATCAAAAAAGTTGTTCAGTCTTGGAATCCGCACGATTGGAGAACTGGCACAGGCAGATCCGGAAGTCCTGAAGACCCACCTCAAAAAGCAGGGAGAGGTAATCTGGGCCTTTGCAAATGGTATCGAAACCTCTGTGGTTCAGTCAGAGCCGCCAGCCAATAAAGGCTATGGGAACAGTACCACGATAGCCTTTGATGTGACGGATGCTTCCACGGCGAAGCTGGTTCTGCTGGCACTGGCTGAAACAGTAGGAACCCGGCTGCGTGCGGCAGGAGTCAAAGCGGAAGTGATTGCTGTAGGAATTAAATTTCACAATTTAAGCTATGCCAGCCATCAGATGACGCTGCGGAACGCTACTAATATTACTAATGAGATTTATCACTGGGCCTGCCAGCTGTTCGATGAACTGTGGGATGACAGGGCAATCCGCCATTTGGGTATTCATACCAGCCGGCTGAGTGACGGACTGGATATGCGTCAGCTGGATCTGTTTGATACGACAGATTACGAAAAGCTGGAAAAGATGGATGCTGCGGCAGATAAGATCCGGAAGAGGTACGGCATAGACTCTGTTATGCGCGCGGCTTTCCTTGGAACACCGATTGATCACATGAGTGGTGGAATCTCCCGCGAGAAGCGGTCAGTTGATTATAAGAAAATCAAGATAGAGTGAGAGGTGATCGGCATGGGCATGGGGATTGGAATCAATACACAGCAGGCCGATGAAGGGGCGATTAAAAGGAAGATGGAAGAGATTGCGTGTGGTGTATGGTTTACCTGCAGAGGCGCGGCAATTCCAAAATTAATCAAATATCAGGATGAAGAAGGGATGATCCACAGCATCAGCCCTATTCAGGTGCTTTCAAAGGAAAAGAAGTATTACTGCGGCATTCCCATTCAGGAATACAGGTGCAGGACAGTTTCCGGGGACAGGGAGTATCTGTTCCGACTGTATTATTATATGGAGACAAACTGCTGGAAGCTGAGCTGGGAAGAATAGAATCTTTAGAGTGCAGGGAGAGACAG
>CALWSF010000079.1 GCA_944384125.1 uncultured Lachnospiraceae bacterium
AAGAATGTCATCCGCTATGTGGTGGGGGAATTCCAGCGGGTCTATAAGGCAAAGGACGAAAACCTGAACTACGAAAAGGAACTGACCGCCCAGCTTGCCAAGCTGCAAAAGACCCGGCAGAAATATATGGATATGTACGCCGACGATTTAATCTCCCGCGAGGAACTCAACGATAAGATTGGTGGGATGCGAAAAGAGATCGAGCGGCTGGAAAACGAGCTGAAAATGGTGTCCTACCATCTGACAAGGGGCGAGCAGCTGGAAAGCGTCCTCGGGCAGACCTTCAAGGAGATCGAGGACATCACCGATGTGCGGCAAATGACCAACGCCCAGCTCAAGCGGATTGTCCAGAAGATTGAAGTGGACAAGGACGGGAATGTGGACATTTACCTCCGGCTGCTGGGCGATTTGGGCTTGGATGAAACCGTTCTAATTCGTGACGACGAAACATAAGGATGTAACAGATCGTCTGGAGCATATCAATCCTACTCTTGCATCCCGGGCAAGAGTAGTTCTTGACATTAATAAGGCGGAGCGCCACATCAGGGGAGGCATGGCAACGAGAGAAAAATATCAGTACCAGCATCAGCTTCAGGCTTGCAGCCGGCAGGAAAAATAATAAGAAAACATTTGTATTTAAAAGGGTTTTTGATTTTACCGCGTTTTCATAAATTTGAAAATGCGGTATTTTTATATGAAAATTGGAAAATACAGTGATATGGAAAATCGGCATTTTTGCCAGTAAAAATCAGCAATATTTACAATAATTTATAAAGATAATTTACAGGAGAATATAAAAAAATAAAACAAATTTTTTCATTGTAAATAACATTTTTTGTCAAAAAAGATATTGCGTTATTTTAATGATAGAGTTACGATAATTTGCAGTGGTTTTAGATTTTATTAAAGGCAGATGACAGGAGGAAAATTATGAAAAATACGAATGCACGTATTGCAGCGATTTCACTGAGCTTACTTCTGGCAGCGGGGGCATTAAACGGATGTTCCGGCTCTGAAGTGGCTTCTGAAACAGGAGTTTTGTCTGAATCTGAGACGGAGAGCATTTCACAGGAAGAGACGCAGGCCGAGTCTCAGGAGGAGACAGATTCCAGGACCGTGCTGGACAGTCAGGGAAATGAAGTAGTAATTCCCAATGAGATTACAAAGGCAGCACCGGCTATAGGAGCATTTGCTCAGATGACGGAAATGCTTACAGAAGGAGACGGAAAAATTGTTGCAGCGGCAACGAAAAACATTTCCGATTATTTTAAAGAAGTATTTCCGGATTATGTAGAAAGCAATCCCAACAATTATGATGCCGGCTCTGTTGAGGACCTGATTGCGGCCGGTGCTCAGGTGGCGTATGGTCCTTCTTCTGTTTATTCAGATGAGCAGCTGGCACAGCTGGAGGATGCCGGTATCGCATTTGTTGCAATTGATAATATTACAACGGTGGACGGTATGTGTCAGGCATTCAGTATTATTGGAGACATCCTGGGCGAGGAGGAAGCTGAGCGGGCACAGGAGTTTGTAGAATACTATCAGAACAGTATCTCTGATTCCCGGGAGAGAACGAGCGATCTGACAGAAGACGAAAGAAAAACGATTCTGAACCTGAACTATGCGGCTGGTGCTTACAGTACCACCAACAGCCAGGATATCTGTCATGAGTATATGACCGCAGCCGGTGCCGTAAACGTGGCGGCTGACTATGTGGGCGAGGCGGCCGGAACCGCACTTGCGGTTGACAGAGAGCAGATTGTTGCGTGGAATCCGGAAATAATTATTGTAGGTTCCAATGAGGGAAAGGACGCAATTTTAAGTGATTCAGCTCTTTCTGGTATTACAGCTGTGAAAAACGGGGATGTATATGTGGTTCCCACAGGAATTTATCGCTGGAATGTCCGCAGCGGAGAAGGTGCTATGATGACTCCCTGGCTTGGAACAATTGTTTATCCGGATAAATTTTCCGATGTGGATATGAAACAGATTGTAAAGGACTTCTTTGGCAATTTCTATAATTACGAGTTGGATGAAGCCGGTGTGGAAAAAGTACTGGCAGGCGAGTAGTAAGGACCTGCAAAATGAAACAGGGTGCAGAAAGAACTGGTGTGATTCTTTTGCACCCTGTTTTTATATATGGAGCAGGATTTTGAGGGAGAGATTTACTGATGTGGAAAGCAAATGAAAAAAGGGAACCTGTGATCTTTGCGTTTCTGATATGTCTTTTGATTTTAATGATCGGCTTATCCCTGACCTTCGGACGGTATGGGATTCCTCTGGATAAAATTATGGAGGTTTTCGGGCAGAAACTGGCAGGAAATATTTCGGAGGAAAACAGGCAGGCGGATTCTGTTTTATTTGTAATCCGGATTCCGAGGATTTTGCTGGCTGTAATGGCCGGAGCCGCACTTTCTGCTTCGGGGGCTGCCTATCAGGGAATGTTTCGAAATCCTATGGTATCTCCGGATATTCTGGGGGTTTCCAGCGGTGCAGCTGTGGGAGCTGCCCTGGGGCTCCTGCTGGATCTGCCGTCAATGGCGGTACATCTTCTGTCATTTCTTTTTGGAGTGGCGGCCGTTCTTCTCGTCATGTTCCTGGCAAAGGTAATCGGACGGGGAAACGGAACGCTTGTTATTATGGTTTTATCGGGAACCGTTATCTCATCGGTTTTTTCTTCCATGACTTCTCTGATTAAATATGTGGCGGATACGGATGAGAAGCTTCCGGAAATTACTTTCTGGCTTATGGGAAGCTTCGCCCGGGCAAGCAGCTACAGCAATATGGTAATGATGGGAATCGGCCTGCTGGCAGGAGGCGGTGTTCTCCTGCTTCTTCGGTGGAAAATCAACGGAATGGCATTCGGAGAGGATGAGGCAAGAGCGCTGGGTATTAATACAGTAAGAGTCAGGACAGCGGTAATTTTATCCTCAACACTTCTGACAGCGATGACGGTTTGTATATGCGGGACGATTGGATGGGTGGGACTGATTATCCCTCATATTACACGTCTTCTGGTAGGTCCTAATTATAAATCTCTGATGCCCATTTCCATGCTGGGAGGGGCCTGTTTTATGCTTCTGGTGGATAATGCGGCACGCACAATTGTACCGGGCGAACTGCCGATCAGCATTCTTACTTCCCTGATCGGTGCGCCATTGTTTATTTACATGCTGTTTAAAGGAAGGAGAGACTGGCTTTGATACTGGATATTCAAAATATCAGCTGTGGCTATGGGAAAAAAACAGTAATCCGGAATTTTTCGGCGCGTGTGGAATCAGGAGGTGTATTTTGCCTTTTGGGCCCCAATGGTGTGGGAAAAACAACACTGTTTAAGACCATACTTCGTCTTCTCCCTCCTGTTTCCGGCCAGATTTATCTGGATGGAAAGAATATTTCTGATTATACGGATATGGAATTTGCCCGCAAAGTTGCATACGTGCCTCAGGCGCATACGCCGCCGTTTGCATTTTCTGTCAGAGATGTGGTTGTGATGGGCCGGATTTCGCATATGGGGGCTTTTTCCTCGCCATCGAAGAAAGACTATGAAACTGCGGATCAGGTACTGCAGGAACTGGGGATCTGGCGCCTGCGGGAACGCGCCTATACAGAGCTCAGCGGCGGAGAACGGCAGATGGTTCTGATAGCCCGGGCGCTTGCTCAGGAACCGATGTTTCTTATGATGGATGAGCCTACCTCAAACCTGGATTTCGGCAATCAGGTAAGTGTTCTGAGAACGGTGTGCCGTCTGGCACGGAAAGGGTTGGGAATTTTGATGACAACACATTTTCCGGAGCATATGGCGCAGTGTAATGCAAAGGGTGTTTTGATTCTGCGGGATGGTCGTTACATATTCGGGAACAGCGATATTATTTTAACTCCCGAAAATCTTCGGGATGCATATGGGATTGAGGCGCTGATTATGGATGTGGAAAATAAGGGAACAAAGATAAAGATATGTCAGCCGCTCCTGGAAGAGACTGCACAGGGAAATTGAAATGAATTTATACCTGTGGTATAGTTAGAAAAATCGAATTGCACAGCGGGACCGGAACAGACGGTGCCGGTCGGTCTGACAATCAGGGAGAAACAGCAGGAAGCTTCGGGAAGGGAGAACGATACATTGGAGAGAAACACAAAGCAGGCGATACTGGTTGTGAGTTTTGGAACGAGCTATAATGGGACAAGAGATAAAACAATAGGTGAGATTGAAAGAACAATTGCAAAGTCTTTTTCAGATTTTGATGTGCGCCGCGCTTTTACGAGCCAGATAATTATTGATAAACTGAGAGCAAGGGACGGGCTGGAGATTGATAATGTGGAGCAGGCACTTGAGCGTGCATGCAGGGACGGAATTGACAGTCTGATTGTTCAGCCGACTCATATGATGGCCGGATATGAATATACGGATCTGGCCGATGTGCTGGAAAGTTATGAAAAAAAGTTCCGGGTTCTTGCCCTGGCCGAACCGCTGCTCAGCCGTGAGGATGACTTTGACAAAGTAATAAGGGCAATTACGGATGAAACAGCCTCCTGTGATGATGGAGAAACGGCGATCTGCTATATGGGACATGGAACGGAAGCTGATTCCAATAAAGTATATCTGAAACTGCAGGATATGCTGAGAGACAGAGGGTATGGGAACTATTATGTGGGAACAGTGGAAGCGGAACCGTCACTGAAGGATCTGATGGCATCTGTTAAAGAAAAAGGCTGCTATAAAAAGATTGTTCTGAAACCATTAATGGTGGTGGCAGGCGATCATGCAAACAATGATATGGCCGGAGATGAGGCGGATTCATGGAAAAGCCGGTTTGAGGCGGCCGGTTATGAAGTGAGATGTATTCTGAAGGGACTGGGAGAAAATTCTGAAATCAGGGAAATATATGCGGCACATGTAAAACGGGCTTATGACAGTCTGGAAAAGTAATAGGGACGGATGCGGCGGCGGATATGGTATTTCCGCAAGACTTTGGTTTCCGGAGCGGATTTGTGGGCGAAAGTCATAAAGAGAAGGATGGGTTAATACAATAATATTAATCACAAAAACGGAGAGTACTGTATGAAAATATTTCTGTCAGGCAGACGGCTTGGACTGATTTTGGGAGCAGCCTGTATTCTTCTTGCAGTTTTTTGGGTCGGATGCGGAAAAACAGAAGAGTCTTCGGAGAAGATCCGGGATCTGGAGTTTTCAGTTGTGGGGGAAAATGAGATACCGCAGGAATTAAAAGAAATGATTGAGGAGAAAAAACAGGAGCCTTTTCGTCTTACTTATACAGGCGGGACAGAGCTTTACATAGCAGAGGGATACGGCAGACAGGAAACGGGAGGTTACAGTATAACGGTTCCTGAACTTTATCTGACGGAAAATGCAGTTATAATCAAGACAGAACTTAAAGGACCGGAGGACGCCGGGCAGGCAGGTACAGATCCCTCTTTTCCCTTTATTGTGTTAAAGACAGAACTTGTGGAGAATCCGGTTGTATTCCGGTAATATAGAAAATGTGATTGATAATTGAAACACCCGCAGGAAGCCTGCGGGTGTCAGACTGTAGACAAAGTCCCAGCGATTGCCGGGCTTTTCTATTCATAGCACCGTTTTTCTGATATACTAAAGATATC
>CALWSF010000080.1 GCA_944384125.1 uncultured Lachnospiraceae bacterium
TACGAGTACTTCCTCAATAAATTTGCCAAGAATATCGCCCAGGATGACGGCGTGTTCTTTACCCCCAAGTCCCTGGTTAAAATGATCGTCAATGTGCTGGAGCCCACCCAGGGCGTCCTGCTGGACCCGGCCTGCGGCAGCGGAGGTATGTTTGTCCAGACCGGTGACTTTGTGGAGCACGCCGGAATGCTGGCCAACAATACCATGACCTTTTACGGTCAGGAAAAGGTGGAGTACAACGCCCAGCTGTGTCTCATGAATCTGGCGGTACACGGGCTCACCGGCGTTATCAAATCCGGCGACGAGGCCAACACCTTCTATCACGACGCCCACAATCTGGCGGGCGAATGTGACTATGTAATGGCTAATCCTCCCTTCAATGTGGACAAGGTAAAGGCGGAGTCTGCCCAGAGCGCCGGTCGGCTGCCCTTCGGGCTGCCCGCAATCAACAAGAACAAAGAATTCAGCAACGCCAACTACCTGTGGATCTCTTATTTCTATGCCTATCTTAATGAGCACGGTCGGGCAGGCTTTGTCATGGCCTCCTCCGCCACCGACAGCCAGGGAAAGGACAAGAATATCCGGGAGCAGCTGGTGCAGACCGGCCATGTGGACGTGATGGTCAGTGTGGGCAATAACTTTTTCTATACCAAGAGCCTGCCCTGCTCCCTGTGGTTCTTCGATAAGGGAAAGAAGGAAGAACTGCGGGACAAAGTGCTGTTCATCGACGCCCGGAACTATTACACCGTGGTGGACCGCACCCTGAACGAGTGGAGCGAGTGGCAGCTCAAGAATCTGAACGCCATTGTGTGGCTGTATCGGGGCGAAGTGGACAAGTATCAGGCACTGGTAGAGGAATACTCCGAAGCGCTGGGTGGCCGGGATTTTGACACTGTGCTGGAAACGCTGGAAGAAGAAAAAGCTCAGCTCATCACCGAGGGCAAGGAAGCTGCCGCAGCTGCTCCACGGAAAGAGAAGAAAGCGGTGGAAGCTGACTATGCCCAAAAGGTAGCGGACGTAGAGGCGTCCATTGTGGTGACGAAAGAGGCGCTCTGGCTGACGAAGAAATTCGGTGAGGGCAACTATGCCGACATTCCCGGCCTGTGCAAGGTGGCAACACTGGAGGAGATTGAGGCCAAGGGCTCTTCCCTCACCCCTGGCGCTTATGTAGGTGTGGCCCCCACTGAGGACGACGGCGTGGATTTCCATCAGCGCATGACCGAGATCCACCAGGAGCTGCGCGCCTTGCAGGAGGAATCCAACCGCCTGATGGAGACCATCTCGAAGACTTGGGAGGAGATGGGGCTGTGAGTTATCCTTATGTATTACTTGGTGATTATATAGATATTTTGTCTGGATTTGCATTTAAATCAAAGTATTTTTCAGAGAACGGTATTCCAGTTATTAAGATAAAGAATATTGTTCCCCCATATGTAACTTTAGAAGATTTATCTTATGTGCCGAATGAAATCGCCAAGTCAAACCAAAAGTATCTTCTTACATATAATGATGTTTTAATTGCATTAACCGGTTCACATATAAATCAAATGGCATCGGTTGTAGGACGAATTGCTCGTGTAAAATACAATATACCATCACTGCTGAATCAACGAGTTGGAAAAATTACAGTAAAAAATGAAGGCTCTTGTGATATAAATTATGTCTATTACTTCCTTTCTCAAGAGCAAATAAAAATTGCGTTAGCCAGTAAGGCAGGCGGTGCAGCAAATCAGGCAAATATAAGCCCATCTGATATAAAAAAATTAATTATCCCCCTCCCACCAATCGAAATCCAGCGCCGGATTGCAGATATCCTCTCCGCCTATGACGACCTGATTGAAAACAACCGAAAGCAGATCAAACTGCTGGAAGAAGCGGCCCAGCGGCTGTATCAAGAGTGGTTTGTAGACCTACGCTTCCCCGGCCATAAGCACACAAAAATCGTGGACGGCGTGCCGGAGGGGTGGGAGTCGTGTGTCCTTGACGATGTCATTGAATTTGATCCTAAAATTTGTTTAGACAAAGATAGGATAAAGCAATTTGTCCCCATGTCTGCGCTAAGCACTTCATCCATGGTTCTGGATGTGAATAAAATCAGTGATACAACATCAAATTCTGGAAGTAAATTTCAAAACGGAGACACCCTGCTTGCCAGAATAACACCTTGTCTGGAAAATGGTAAGACCGCGTTTGTCCATGGACTTGAATCAGATGAAGGTACCGTAGGCTCAACGGAATATATTGTTATGCGGTCAAAGAAACTGAATCCATATATGGTATATCTGCTTTCAAGAACCAATAGCTTTCGACAATCTGCGATCAACAGCATGAGCGGTAGTGACGGACGGCAGCGGGTTAAAGCGGATAAGCTAAAAGCACTTGTGTACTTGCTCCCACCTGCTGAGCTGATTCACAGCTTTGAGCAGATGGTTTCCCCTATGTTTGAAAAGGTATTTGCGCTCAATCAACAGATTTTTGCGGCCACACAAGCCCGTGACCGTTTGCTGCCCAAACTGATGAGTGGAGAAGTGGATGTGTGATTCCGAAAAGGTTTTATCCCGCATATGTACAAATTAATCATCAAACAGAAAGGCAGGAAAAAGATAAAATGTTAAAGTCTATCGAGTCCCTCAATTTAGGTTTTTCCGATGCGCAAAACTATACACAGCGCGGTAATAAACAAATATTATCAGAAGTCTTTGTCAAAAATGCATATTTGACAAAATTGCTGAGGGCAAATGTATATTACCTTATTGGAGAAAAAGGAACTGGAAAAACTGCGTATGCAGCTTTTTTGAGTAATAGCGAATACAATAACAATAAATCAGTTCTGAAATTTATAAGCGGAACTGATTATGAAAAGTTTTATGAGCTAAAAAAGCGAAAGCAAATTGATATTAGCGGATATGTTGATATTTGGAAAACAATATTGTTACTTCTTTTGGCAAAAAGTGTTACAGACAATGAAAAAGTAGTTTCTATCTTCAATAAAAACAATTTGCCCGAATTGATGCAAGCGATTGACGAGTATTACAACAGGGCTTTTGCACCAGAAATTGTTAATGCACTAAAAATCGTTGATAAGAGTGAGATTGCTGCTGAATTAGTGTGTAGATATGCGAAAGTCGGCGGTAATACAGGAAGTACGCTCGAATTTAGCGAGCAACGCTTACAAATGAACCTTTTTTATATCTGCAAGCAGTTTTCGGATTGTTTAGGCAATCTAAAACTTAGCAAAAATCTGACTCTTTATATCGACGGCATTGATGTACGTCCGCACCAAATTCCTTATGGTGAATATCTGGAATGTATTAAAGGATTGGCAGCTGCGTGTTGGAGTCTAAACACAGAATTATTTGCGAATGTAAAAGACTCGAAAGGACAATTTAAGGTTGTACTGTTGCTGCGGCCCGATATTTTCAACTCTCTGAACCTGCAGAATGCAACAAACAAGTTGGCAGATAATTCCGTATATTTAGAGTGGCGAACCACCTATACCGATTATCCAACTTCAAACTTGTATAAGATGGCAAACAAGCTGTTGGCATACAGTCAGGACAACAAGGATGTAGAAGAAATTTGGGAACAGTATTTTGATTGGAAATTACCCACATCAAATTCCGGTAAAAGAGAGTATGATACCGCTTTTATGGAATTCTTAAAAATATCGTTGAGCCGTCCCAGAGATATTCAGCGAATTCTTGCGCTTATTCAAGACATTATGTTAGAGCGAGATTTGGGAAATGCCCAAACATTTGATTATAATACATACAACAGTGACCGCTTTCAAAATGCTTATTCTGAGTATTTTTTAAGTTCGCTTAAAGACCAACTTTCATTTTATTATTCGGAAGAGGATTATAAACATTTCAGAAAGTTCTTCGATTTTTTTGACGATCCGCAGTTTACATTCGAACAATACCACGTTGCATACAATAAATATGTTGATTATATTTTAGAAAACGCTAATGAGATCCCACAATTTGTTGAGGATCCGAAGAAGTTTATGCAATTGCTGTATGATAGCAATGTTATTACAGCTATCGAAGAAGGTGGACGATATTTCCATTTCTCATATAGAGAAAAGAGCCCATCCAATATAGCACCAGAAGTTCCTTATGGAAAAGACATAGAATATCGTTTCCATTATGGCCTGTATAAAAAGGCGCGAATGGGGAGATACGGATAAAGTAGTTAAAACGGTGGAGGTATAGATATGAGCTACGACTACTCCGAGAATATCCTTGTCCAGGAGAGCGCCGGGCACCTGTTGGAGCGGGAGCTGGGCTGGGAGGTTGCCTTTGCCTACAATACGGAACAACTGGGCAAAGACGGCACCTTTGGCCGGACAAGCTACCGTGAGATTCTGCTCACCCGGTATTTTCGGCAGGCCCTCCAGCGGCTCAATCCGTGGCTCACCTCTACCCAGTTGGACGAGGCTCAAAAGAAGATGGAGAGCCGCCTCTCCACCGCTTCCCTTATGCAGATCAACGAGGAGAAGTACGCCCTCATCCGGGACGGCATTCCCGTTACGGTGCAGCGCCCCGGCGGCAGAACTGAGGAGAAAAGAGCAGCGGTCATCGACTTTCAGAACCCGGAAAACAACCACTTTCTGGCCATCAAGGAACTAAAAATCCACGGCGACCTCTACCGCCGCCGCACCGATATTGTGGGCTTTGTGAATGGAATTCCCCTGCTGTTTGTAGAGCTGAAAAAGAACACGGTGGATGTCCAGAACGCCTATACGGACAACTACACCGACTATCTGGACACCATCCCCCACCTGTTTTACTACAACGCCTTTCTCATCCTCTCCAACGGCCTGGAGGCCAAGGTGGGCACGCTGGGTAGCAAGTACGAGTTCTTCCACGAGTGGAAGCGCCTCAGCGAGCAGGAGGCGGGCAGCGTGGCCCTGGAGACCATGCTGCGGGGTATCTGCAAAAAGGAAAACTTTTTGGATTTGCTGGAGAACTTCATCCTCTACGACCACTCGGGCGGACGCACCGCCAAGATCCTGGCCCGCAATCATCAGTATCTGGGCGTCAACGAGGCGGTGAAGGCTTACGAGGCCCGGAAGCTGAACAACGGCAAGCTGGGTGTCTTCTGGCACACCCAGGGCAGCGGCAAGAGCTATTCCATGGTGTTCCTGGCCCAGAAGATCCGACGGAAGTTCGCAGGCTCGCCCACCATTGTCATCCTCACTGACCGGGACGAGCTGAACAAGCAGATCAGCGACACTTTTGAAAACTGCGGCCTGCTGGGCAAGACCAAAGCCAGCCAGTTTATTGCCACCAGCGGCGAGGATCTGGTACAGAAATTGAAGGG
>CALWSF010000081.1 GCA_944384125.1 uncultured Lachnospiraceae bacterium
TGGGGAAATTTCCTAAAAGCCTGCGGTTATCACATTGAATATTTAGGTGGGCAAAATAACCCATCGGACTGGCTCGGCACTTACCGATACGACGATGGAAATCAGGGAGAGCTGTATATTGTCAAGGAGTCAGACGACAGCGAGGTGCGCGGCGTCTATGTGTTTTGCAGAGCGGACGGCGGATATGACAGCCGGGATTTCGTCTGGAGCAAGGAGGACAGCAGTACGGCTTCGGAGCCATTCGGGAACGGCGGCTCCGACCGCATCTTTCATTATTTGAAGGGTGACAGGATTGTCTCGGATTATCCGGACGGCTGGTGGCAGGACAGAGACTATGTACGGGTTTCGGACGCTGAGCATAGTTATTTTGAAGAGGAGAAAACGGGGATTCCGGTCAGTTATGCCGGAGCAACTGTGAATTTTAAAGAAAGCCTGTTTGAGAGATCGGCCTATGAATACGACAACGAGTTGGCCAAGCTGGGCGCTATGCTGAACAAAGCTGCGTGCAACGGCGAACAAGAAATCTGCCGCCTTTTTTATCAGATGAAAATAGAAGACGCAAACATTGAAAACTACAATTACGGTGGTGAAAATGCCTTCAGTATTGCACATCTCCCGGTGCAACTGAACGAAAAAGAAACAAATCTGATTTTCATTGTCGCACGCGGTTCTCAGGATCCTAGAGAATACGCCGGGGATCGTTTTATGAAAGCGAACAGAACGTTCTTAAATGATAAAGCCTATGACTATGTAGCGGACTTTCAGACAAAAATTTGGGAGGCAATGAAGCGATATGCGAATGGACATGAAGATTTGTATGAAAAGCCCCGGGTGTTTTTTATCACTGGATACAGTCTTGGCGGAGCAACGGCAAATCTGACTGCGGCTATGGCAAATCATCCCGAGCTGGGAAATAGCTGGATTTTCCAGGACACAGATCCAACTCGGATTTTTGCATATACCTATGGCGCTATTGACTCCGTTGATGCGAAACGTCCGGTCGCATCCGGATATGAAAACATTCATAATATTTACAACTATTATGACACCTTTGGCCCCACTGGTGGGTTGATTTTAACTACCAACGGAAAATCTGGATATGGAAAGTTCGGCCATATTGATCGGTTTGCCTATCAATTTTCTCGGTCTGATAACGCATTAAATGCTGCAAATCATGATATCAGCAATTACCTTACCGCAATCGTGGAAGGGAAAGTGCACTGCAATTTTGTTCATTCTGAAACAGTTGTCGATTGTCCTGTAGATGTCGAAGTTCTGAAAAACGGAGTGGTCGTTGGCCGGATCACGGACAATCAGGTGAACGAGGAGCTTCTCGCCGCCAATCCTGATGTAGCTCTGATGGTCGTGGAAGATTCCAAGCACATTGCTGTGTTTGACAACCCGGAGGCGTATTCCCTGCGCATCACAGCTACAGATAACGGTGA
Source organism: uncultured Lachnospiraceae bacterium (assembly GCA_944384125.1). Classification (GTDB taxonomy): domain Bacteria; phylum Bacillota; class Clostridia; order Lachnospirales; family Lachnospiraceae; genus Otoolea. The sequence continues at coordinate 1,446 of CALWSF010000081.1, forward strand.
AATGTCGGTATCTACGGTATCCTTTGACGATGCAGGAGAAAGCTACGGTGCTGCGGAATATCTCAACGTAGCCATTGAAAATGGGCAGGTATTTTCTATGGATCTGCCTACACCAGATACGGCAGAAAGCAATCAGCAGATGCCGGAGCTTTTGGTGATGGATGGAGACAGGATCATTGGAAAGGTCAACGCGGACGGAAGTATCTCTCCGGTTAAGCCAAAGGTCAATTGGCTTCAGATTGCTCTGCTGGTTGCAATTATGCTCTTTGGAGTCCTGATCGCATTTCTTGGAGAAAGAAAAATGAAAGAAACAAAAGATTTACAATTTCCAATCGCCTCTATTTTCACAGTGATTCTAATTATTGGCTTGATTGGCAATTTGGGATATCTGCTGCACCGCTCCGAAATGCTCGACAGAATGATTGGATATCGTATGGTGGTGGAGTTTGGCAGCACATTTTCAGCGCCCCATATTCTCTACCAGATCCTGCTGATCGGCAGCATGATCCTGCAGGCGGTTCTGCTGTTTATGCGGAAGTGGAACAGCCTTCTGGCGGGCGCACTAGCAATTCAAGCACTTCTGCCCGCTTTTACGCTTACAAGTTTTCTTCTGAACTGTGGCTCCCAAGGCTTTTTTGATGTGCGTGAATATCGGTTCCATTTAGGACCGGTGATGTGGGCAATCGGCATCTGCGGCTGCTATGTGCTAGAAATCCTCTGCTATCTGCTCCTTACCCTCATGACGATTACGCCTTGCACCGAGGACGGCGAGCGCAAGCGTGATCTGCACAAACTATGGTTTCTACCCGGCATCCTCAGCATTTTGATTGCTTTTGCTCATTTTGTTGGCAACATCTATTTTAAGTGCGGCGGATTGTACGGCTTGGCTACCCTGTTCCAGATCCCGATGACCTTCCTGCTGGGCTGGTGGCTGACACATCCATACAAAAAGGAAAAGCCTGTCTACCAAATGCCCGTTGCACCACTCTATGGACAGCCAGACTATCAAAGCGTTGGTACTTTTGATACTGCTCAGAAAGTTTTCTGCACCGGCTGTGGTAGGGAACTCTCACCGGATGAAAATTTTTGCGTTACCTGCGGCACAAAGCGCTCGTCTGTGCCCGCAGTTGAAAATACTCAAGGCAAGATCCAAAATACTGATATTAATTTGTAAGGAGAAAAAACATGATGAATCAAATGTCAAAAAAAGAAGTAAAAATCCCGATTGCAGCTGTTTTCAGTACACTCAATGTGCTGATCGGGCTGATTAACATTTTCGTTACATATACAACATATACACGAATAATTGGTATACCGATGTCAGAGGTACATCGTGCAGTAGCTGGGTCTATTCTTTCACTTGTTCTAGGTATTCTATTAACGGTCGTGCTGTTTATGCGGAAACGAGGTCCATTGCTTTGGATTACTTTGGGATTAGAACTGGGTATTTGGCTTTATTCTTTATGTACCTTTGCGTTTCACTTTGAATTTTTCTTGTCTGTTTATAATCTTATTTATATGGGAATTCGAATCATTCCTGTTGTAAACTGGCTTCTACTCCTGCTGTTTGCTGTATTTCAAGACAGAAAAGATGAATCCGGCGCAGCAAAATTATTTCAAAAAATATGGTTTATTCCTGGTATACTGAGCGTATTCAATGCCTTTGGCGGTATCCTCGGACGCGGCGGTGCTAATCTGCTAATCAATATTGTTTCCAATCTGCTGGTTTCGATACCGATGGCATTTCTGTTGGGCTGGTGGCTGACACATCCGTATAAAAAAGAAAAGCCTGTCTACCAAATGCCTGTTGCGCAGCCTTATGGTCAGCCTGTTTATCAGACCATTAGCGTTTCTGATACCACCCACAAGGTTTTCTGCTCCGGCTGCGGCAGGGAGCTTCCACCGGACGAGAATTTCTGCCGTGTCTGCGGCAAGCAGCGCACAATGCCGGCACAGGGCGCACAGCCCACATTCCAGCAGCCAGTATATCCGCAGATGGGATATGTACAGGATGCGCCTTCCGGCGGTATGACAGCGCTTGGCTTTTTCATTCCAATCGTCGGGTTGATTCTCTATCTGGTATGGAAAGACCAAACACCGCTGAAAGCCAAATCGGCAGGAAAAGGCGCACTGATCGGCGCTATTGTATGGACGGCTTTGAGCGTAATACTTGTGATTCTGGCGTATGTAATTCCGTTGCTGGTTTTCTCTTCTTATTATTAAATGCGAGGTATTTCATGATGAAAATGAAAAAGTTTATGCAAATTATGGCTTTGCTGTTAGTTGTATTTTCCGTCCTTTCACTTACAGCCTGCAAAAAATACCACATGAGTGAAGAAGAAATTAAAGAAGCCTGTATATCAGAGGCAGAATATTTTGTGGGGGGGGTTATCTTCGCAACGATGGTCCCGACTTTTTGGAAAAATACGATCCGTTCCCTGAACAAGAATATGAAAGCAAGAAACTTGAAGATAATTATACTTGGGATTTGACCGTTTTAGCTTATCGTATCTGCAACAAAGTTGCAGATTATATACTTGAAGGTGCGACGTTTGAAACGGATCAAACCAGCTTTGACTACGATAAAAAGAACGATTCTGCAAGGCTCGTTGTCGACGTCACAATTCTCCCTCCCGAAAAAGTTTTTGCTGCGATCGAAGAATATGTAGAAAGCGTAAGGTATCTTTCTGTCGACGTGTCGGAGGTCGAAGCAGAGGCAGAGGCTTCATTCCAATATATTCTCTCTATGATTGACGATATTCAGCCTGTTACGGCAAGCATTCCAATTGAATTTTATTATAATGAGGACGACGAGGAATGGCAGATTAAAGAATACTGGATGGTAATGATTCATATAAACGAAGCCGAATAAAGCAACTGATGCTAAGCCGGAATACTCGGAGTAAAAGCCTTTCAAACAAAATAGTGATATGATTTGTGTGCCGGATCAACAATCCCAGCGAGATGAGTCAATTCCATATTTTATGTAAACTCTGTGTCGTGTAAGAATAGAGCAGAATGTTAACATTGCGGAAACGACTGTCCGCTTTCCGTCTTGTCTAAACAATAACACCGGCGGAAACGAATTTAAAAAATAACGAAAGCGGGCAAATAATTGTGAAAAAGCTGATTGCGCTGCTGCTGGCTATTATCGTTCTATTGTCGCTGGGCGCTTGCGGAGGTGGCAGTGATTTACCGCCCTTGTCCGGGTACTATGAATGTGAGAGCTATGCCTTTGACATCAGCGCCTTAGAATTTGAATCGGACGGAACCGTATCGTTCTACATGGAATGGAACTATACGGGTACATACAAAGCAAAAGGTGATGGCTATGTGCTTGAGATTACCGGCGGGCAGAGTTCTGTTTCCGATTTGCTGGCAAAAGAGAAAAACGATGCCTACAAGATTACCGTTGAACCTAACGATGACGAAACGCTTGCAGTGTATTTGAAAGCAAAGAGCGGATATATCTACTACGGAGATCCGTCCGCCGTCTTCTCGCCAAAATCGTAAATAATGGGCACTGATACCGCCGCTTTCGTAACGGCGACACAGAAATAGAAATACGAAAGGAAAAACACGAAGGAAAAATTATGGGTGAAATTATTGTTGCGATCATTCTAATCATTGCGGCCATCGGCTTTTCGGCATGGTGGAAAGGGCGCTTGATTGGTCAGGGAAAAATCATCCAACGTGCGAGTGATTTCGTTGAATATGCGGAAATTTTTACCATTCGTCCTATCCCCAACGAAGAGTATGCCGCAGCCTTAAAAGCATTGGATTTAAAGAAAACCGGTACTTCGCTGGA
>CALWSF010000082.1 GCA_944384125.1 uncultured Lachnospiraceae bacterium
TATCCTCCCGTCATCACAGCATGGCCCCGCCTGCAGCGAATCTGGCTCTGTTGGCCTCTTTGCCCCAGCTCCTGGCAGATCATTGCGTTAAAATCTTTACAGCAATTGTCCTGGCGCAGGAGCGCATCGATTTTATTATGTATAGCTCCATCCACTCCCCATTAGAGTTGGCTTAGCTGCGTTTACGATCGTATCAATCTTTATAACCTGGCCGTCATTTAGACGATATTGCTCCAGAATATCTTTATCACTGATATCGCCATAGCAAATGTGGAGCATGTTGCTAATGGTTTTAGAGGCTTTGCGCTTTGTGGCTTCGCTCATATTCATACCTTCTTATATCTTTTGTATAGATGCTCCTATTTCTTTTGAGCCAATATTCTGGTAATCGAATGCTTATGCTTAATATGATTATTCGGGTGTTCATCTTCCTGTACTGTATTGCTGCTGGCGATAATCGTCCAGTCCTTATACAGATCCATATAAAATTCGTGAGGCAGCAGGATCGGTACAAAATCCGGCGCATGTCCGGTCAAATCCTGCTCTTGGTCATTAAAGACAGAAATGATGTTGTATCCATCTGGATTTGTAGCTTCTTTTGCCGACTTTACGGTCTCCTCTATTTCCTCCTTTGTAGAATAACAGTGCAGCAGTCCTGTCATCACAACAAGATCATACCTTTTCCCGTTTGCACACCACTTTCTCACATCCCTTATTTTCCATAATACCTTAGAAGAAAGCGCCTTTGCCTGTATAATTGCGAAATACGAGGCGTCAATGGCCTCAACATTAAAGCCACAGTTGCTTAGATAGACTGCATTTTTCCCTGTTCCACATCCCAAGTCAATACATGTTACCGTTTCTCTCGCCTTCAGCCATTCTGCGGCAAGCTGCACATAATGGGCCGGACGAATCCCCCAAAAACCTTCTGTCTCTGAATATCCCATATCATATCCAGCGTCAAATGCATCCATTCTCAAAAGAGCATCCTCTGGATTAATTTTTTCATGGACAATCGGAAGCTTTTTGTTTGCATAAATTTCCTTTAAATAGAGCGCTAGGTCATCCTCACTCGGGAAACTCCTGGTACAAAGCCCATTGTAAAAGGATAGATATCGGTTGTCCGTACTATCAATAACTGGGTATACATAAGCCGGTATTTTATATAGCTTTGCCAGCATAAGAAGGGCACCGTCCACGAATGACAAACCTTCCTGGGCGTTAACCGCAATGCAGTCGCTGGAAAGCGTTTCCTGCAGCAATGTATAAAAACACTGGTCTTTCGCCTCACTCTGGTAGTCGCTGTTTCCATTCACAATTTGCAGTGGAATATCAGACAAAATTTCTTTGAGATGACGGTCATCCTTCTGACTTCCTGACAAAAAGATTCTGTAATCGGAATTCATAATATCCTCGCTCTCAAAAAAAAAAAAAAAATGTCCAACTACAAGTTTTTCGATGCGTTTGTCCAAGCTATCCTTATCAATCAGTTTACTTCGAAATACTTTGTCATCTGAAAGGAGTTTTTTTGTTTCCTCCTGATTCCAGCATTTGCAAAATACCGCCGCTTCAAAGGCGTTCGCCCGATCTTGGGGATTCTCCGCCTCTAAGTATAACTGTTTGTAGTTTTCTTTTCTCCCTACCTCCATATTCAGCGATTTTATCTCAGTAATCGTATCCTCATTCAGCGGTATCGCATCAAAAATACGAATTCCTGCGTATTTATAATCCTTTTCTGCTTGACTGGCCATTTCTGGCGGCTGCGCCATTTCGTAGACCTGAAAAATCTGCGGAATTACGGACAAGCTTATATCCTCGATCGCTTCATTCTTTAAAAGACGCTGGAACACACCGCAGGCCCGGCGTTTGCAAAGCCCATCTATAGAATCAGTCTCCAAGATAAATTCCAACATATGAACTAACTCTTTTATTCCATTGCCTTCTGAGAGCTTCTGATAAATATCCAGATACTCTCTCCCTTTGCTCCAGATTATACCATCTAATACATATAATGCCTCTTCCAATTCCGGGCCGTCAATGGCTAAATTCTGACCAGGCCATGTCTGGTCGCAAAGATACTGGATCGGGTTTTCTTCTTCGCGCAGAAGTCTGAATAGCTCGCTGATATACCGGGAACAAGTCTCTTCAAATTCCGATGAGAACCGCGAGTTAAATACCTCTTCCAGCAAATCAGCCTGCAGGTCAAAAAGATTATTTTTTTGAACTGCCAAAAATGCTCTTTTCCGCTGTTCCTGCGTTATATTGGCGCCATCCAGAATAGCCTGTAGCAAAAGATTCCTAAGATGACTGTTTATCTCCACCGATATTTTATTCATCGCTTTCTCATCATTAATGTGGGTCAACAGCGCCTCCATCACAATATATGTTTCATATGCATTCAGTTGGAGAATCGTTAAAATGACCATGTTACGGTTTTCAACATAATCCCACATATTTTTCAGCTGGACTACCAAAGGATGCTGGGATATATCTACCTTTGGCGCAATACTTTCTTTCTGCATCCAGGACTTGAGTTCTTCATAATACCCTTTTGCAAGAGCTACCGACGCTAAATAATCTTGTATCACATCATTATAAAAAACATATCGGTCAGCATTCTCCTGTTTTCTTAACAGCCTGCTGTTCTTGTTCATCTCTTCCAGAAAGTCACATGCACGTATCTTTCTATCAGCAGAATAGTGAAGCCAGTCGCACCGATTCTCTGTCGTCTGTATGATACGCTTAACATGGTCTCTAGAAAAAAAGCTAGTTCGTTCCTTCTGCATTTTCAAAGCAACTGCTGCTAAAAGCTCGATATCTGACTCAGGATGGGGTTTCTCCTTCAACAGCGCATAGATAAAACTGTCATACAAGCGAATCCGGTTTTTAGGCAGCGTATTCATGGACTTGTTTACCTGCAAAAGAGTATTTAGAAGAAGGGGGACTCTGGCTAACTCTTTTAATGCTGTATCTTGCAGGATCTGACTTGCGATTTTTTCCGCCCGATTCTGCGGAGAATCATCCTCTTCCTTGTTTTCCCACTCGTTCTTATACCATATCTCGCAGTACCGACGGATCTGCTCATCTTTAAATGGCTCTAATTGGTAAAATATAAAACCATCAAATTTTTTCTGCACTGCACTATTATCAAACGCAAAAAATTTAGCTGCAATCAAAACTTCTGTCTCTGGATAATCAGCTAAAAATCCCAGTAAGTTATCTATAAATTCATCCTTCTGTTTGCCGTCTATTTTCTCAAAACCATCAATCAACAGCGTCAATCTTCCACTTTCCGCCAATTTTATAACCCACTCCGAAAATGTATTAAACCTACTACTAGAGTTTGGAGGTAAGCGGATACTTCTCGCCAGTAAAGTAATAATGGATTCGCCTGTGTATTTCGCTCGTTTTGACTCCAAATTAATATAAAACGGACATTTAACCGCTTTATTGAGCAATGTCTCCTGAATACTATATTGCCCTTCCGCTTCCCCTTGCATCAAATCAGAAACATTTTTCCTCAGCCACATTGTTTTTCCAAATCCAGTATCCGCTTCATAGATCCCCCATTTTCCCTTTCCTGCTGGAGGTGCCGGACGCTTTTGGTTGGCCGTTGGAGTGATATCCACATACTGTCCTAGATCAACCATATTTTTTTTAATCTCTTTACAGTACTTTTCTATGATTGAAAAATACGGTGCAGTTCTCTTGGGATAATAGAATATCGTTTGCTTGATGTCTTTCTCAAACTGTGTTTGTTCAAATGGCGGCAATTCTGACGAGGCCCATCCTGTCATTTTTCCATTACTTGAAGTACTATATTGATGGGCTTCCATCGAAAAGTTACCCTTGCTTACATCATATGTTCCTGTAAAGAAAACCATATCTGCCGGATTTTGATTTGCCAATTTTTCCATATTGGTTCCACAGCAAACCTGCAGTAAATTTTCCCCGTACTGGGTAATTTCCGCAAGATGGGTATGGCCGCATAAATAAAGCCTTATGCCCGCCGACTCAAATTCCCGTATCATAGTCTCACGTTCTTCTGCTGCGAAAGCCGAAAGAGGGTGATGGCCAATCGCAAGAATTGGCAATTTGGGATCTTGTCGCCTGCTCAGTACATTATGCAGCAGTTGTGTTCCAATAATCAGATTTCCATCCTGAAGAATCCTCGTTTTCCCTTTTGCCTGGACTGCTTCTGCAGAAAGTACCGTATCAAGGTGCAGTATCTCCAGCTGCTGTTTATTTCCATTCGCTAATTCAATCTGCAACGGCCTGATATAATGTCCTTCCAGAGGGTATTTTATTTTCAATATCTGCTCATATAGCCTTGCAAATCGGCTTTCTGCCGCCAATATAGTACCCAAATTATTAATCTCTCCCTTTTGGGTTCTATAGCTGTTTGCCATTTTCTTTACCGCCGCATCTTTATCCTTCGTCCGAACTACATCATGGTTCCCGATGGAAATACAGGTGCAATTATTCTCCACCCCGCTGGCAGACTGAAGGCTTTTGATAAACTTTTGTATTGGGGCAGTATCTTTGATTTCCTGCACCTGCCCTTTCCAGGAAGGAGCAGGGGCATAAATCAAATCTCCTGTGATAAAAATTACATCAAACTTCTCTCTGGCAGCCAACTGCTTTACATAAGCCGGAAGTTCTTCCCGCATTACAGTTTCCACGTAATCCTGATGGCCTATATGTACGTCAGAAATTTGAATCCATCTTATGACATTTTCATTACTCATTTGTACTGATCCTCCTCCCCGTTCTGGCATT
>CALWSF010000083.1 GCA_944384125.1 uncultured Lachnospiraceae bacterium
GGTCTCTCGCAGGCGTGGAAGCCGTGATCACAAGCCTGCGCACTGTCTTCCTCATACTCTTTGCCTTCTTCATACTGGAAAGGCTTTGTGCCCGGACAGCAGGTCATGTCTTTGTTAAATCCTTTGAATGATTTGATAGTTTCCATTGATTTCTCCTCCGTTTTCTGTTATTTTAAAATTGTGATATTATCTATGCCCCTTATCGGAGTTGCCGCTCCGCAGGGGCTTTTTCGTTCCTAGTCCACAACTGGAACGCATCCACAAGCCGCTCACCGGCCTCTTTGGCTGCCGTCGCTGATGCAGTCAGACACACGTCCCGACAAACCTCTCTAGTAGACATGCCGGCACACAGATAATGCTCCGCGAACCCCCGAAGAACCTGCTCATCAGACAGCTCATCATATGCCAGCCTGCGTATATATTCCTGTCTATCCATACTTCATCACCTCCAATATAATCAGGAGCAGGAAGGGAAGGGCTATCGCTCCCAGCGTGCCGAGGAATTGGCCCAGAAGGGTCTCTTCAAAAAAACGCTCCATCTTTCTCATGGCTTGTCCTTCCTGGCCCCGCTTATGCGGTGGCCTCCTGCTGTGATGTACGCACCAGCTTACACTGGTACTGATCTTCGTACAGCCTGATAAGAAGCTCCTCTATCCGGCTGGCACGTTCCGGGGTCAACTTCATGTCATTATTCTCTTCCATAGCTTATCAACCTCCTTTCCCCTCATTTTATGAGGGGCCGCTTGTACATGTTGCCTCTTCATCCTTCTCCTGCTTCTGGGCCGCCATAGCCTCGGCATATCCCAGGAAATACCCCTTGCTCCGCTCGTCCATTTTAGGAAGGGCCTCCGCAACAGTTTTGATAATGTCTTTTTCTTTCTGACTCACAGCTTCTCACTCCTTTCCTTTGGCCTCACTCTGCGTTTATACGGGCTTGTGACCGCCTTTGGCCGCATTAAAGCTGCCGGAATGAATCCGGCTGAAATGGGACTCAGCTAATAGACCGCTTCAGTTGCTCCCACATACCCAGTGTCGCCATTACTGCGCTTGGGAGATCATAAGGGATTACATGATCCTCTCCGCACTGCCGCAACATAGCTTCCACACCAATCATCTGCCACGGCTCTATATACTTCTGGTTTTCCTCATTTCGAAGATAATTGATAATCGTAACAGTATCTTCCATGCACAATTTCATACACTTTGCATTTTCGGACGCTGTACTGATTACTACTGTGGGAAGAGCTCCCAGTTCCATTGTTTTTCTGCAGTCTTCCTCAAAACGGTTACTCTCTTTTTCTTGCTCAAGCATTTCATTGGAGAACCAATAATTCAGCCGATACAATTTTTCTAATACATCCTTAAACCTCTTTCCGTCTACCATCATATTACCTCCCTTTTGTTGATTACACGACTATTATATGTCGGTATTCGACTTATGTCAATAGTTTTTGTTGATTTATTCAACATTTTTATTGACATTTGTTTTTTCACGATCTAAAATGTAACCATAAAGGAGGTGAGCTTGTGAATGAGCGAATACGAGAGCTTAGGAAGGCTTTAAACATCACCCAGCAAGAGCTTGCGGATAAGCTTTCATTAAAGCGAAATACAATCGCAACATATGAAATGGGAAAAGCCACTCCTAGTGATAGAACTATTTCTGATATTTGCCGAGAATACAATGTAAGCGAAGAATGGCTCCGGGACGGAACCGGGGAAATGTTTATTCCGCTTACCAGAAATCAGGTTATTACGGATTTTGCTGGGGATCTTATTAAGGAAGAAGACACCTTTAAAAAAAGGCTGATCGAAGCCCTAGCAAAACTAAACGAAAATGAATGGGCCGTGCTGGAAAAGCTGGCTCAGGAGCTGACAAAAGAAAAGGACTAGGGGTATCCCCTAGCCCAGCAGCTTCTTACAAAACCGATAGATAAGCTCCAGCAATTCCGTGTTATTGGTTTTGTTTATAAGCCCGATAATCTTTTGTTTGTAATCCATACCTGCCTCCCAACTGCAAAAACACGAACGCACGTTCGAAATTCCTTGTATTAAGGATACCACTTCAGGAGGCATAGTGCAATAGGAAAAATCGAACATATTTTCGATTTTTAAAAACATTAAGGGAGGAGTCTGTTATGAGGGTACGGTTAGGGAAATACTTTAGAGGCCCAGGGGGAACATTCGCCAGCATATCAACCGGAGGCGGCGGGAAAAAGAAGGGTTCTACAGGAGTCGGAACGAAAGTAATCATTGGCCTGCTTATTATAGGAGTAGCTGCCATTCTTATAATGCTTGCTTGGATTCCGGCAATTATATACCTGATTAAATGCTTAATTGATAAGAAAACACCTAACAGGAAGCAGAAAATTATTATATCTTCTGTTGTGGCTGTCGCTTCACTGTGCTTCACCGTTTATTGCGTGGTAACGGGATCATTGACAGGTTTTGATGTCGAATGGCCCAAAACAGAATTTGAGATATCAGAAAGTGCAGAAATTACATTACTCCCTGAGCCTGATACCGCAAACGTTTCAGAATTGGAACTTTGCGAAAACAATATAGCTGAATTGGATTGGGATCAGACATATCAAACAGCCACCGTGACATTTACAGGCGCAGGCTCCGAAGAGTTATATTTCATCGCGAACGAAGAATATCAGACAGCCCCTGTTCTGATCACAGTAACAGACCCAGAGGTTCCGGAAGATGTTGAATTTGACGACGAATCTTCCGCGCCTTCCGATTCTTATTCCGAGACACCTGAAGAATCCTATGTAGAGCCTGAAGAACAGCCAGCACAAGACATCCCTGACGAGACATCTGCAAATCCGCCACAAGCCCAGGAAGAGCCTGTAGCAGAGCAGAATCAGGTACAGGAATCCGAGCCAACAGGTGAAATGGTATGGATTACAAGCGGAGGAGAGCGCTACCATCGAGACAGCAGCTGTAGCAACATGAAAAATCCCAGAGAAGTCACCATAGGCGAAGCAGAGGCCTTGGGAAAAACACCGTGCCAAAAGTGTTACTAAAATAGAAAATCCGGCCCGATGCGCCAACACCAGGCCGGACAAGATATCATCCGAAGACGATACCGTAAGCACAAAAATATTGTATCATCTTCGGGCAGCCTGCGCAAGCGGAACAGCAGTTCCTGCTGGCTGTTATTTTTATACCCATTTTTAAATATGATTGATTTACAGGAGGATGATACTATGAGAGCAGCGCTATATCCGCGTGTCTCCACGGAAGAGCAACATATTAACGGTCTGTCACTGCCGGCACAGAAAAAGGCCCTGGAAGAATATGCACTGGCCCACGGATATGAAATAGTCGGCGTCTATGCTGATGAAGGAATATCTGCCCGAAAGCCGGTCATGAAGCGGCCTGCTCTGCTCCGGCTCCTGGAGGATGTGAAGAAAGACAAGATCGACATTATCCTTGTCACGAAGCTGGACCGCTGGTTCCGGAATATCAAGGAGTATCACATCACGCAGGAGATCCTGGAGGCCCATCACTGCCACTGGAAAACCATCTATGAAAACTATGACACATCCACGGCCAACGGCCAGATGGTAGTAAATATCATGCTTTCTGTGGCCCAAAGTGAATCTGACCGGACATCAGAGAGAATAAAGACCGTTTTCCGATACAAGGAATCTCAGGGAATGGTCCCTACAGGAATGTGCGCGCCATACGGGTATCGCATCAATGGCGCAAAGAAAATTGAAAAAGACCCGGAAACCCGGCCAATCGTAGAAGATGCTATTGACTTCTATTTCACTTGGTTTTCGAAATACCGGACTTTTGACTACTTATGCGAAAAATACGGAGAACAGGCGCCGACATTTAACCAGGTTGACCGGATTTTCAAGAATTCAAAGTATTTGGGAGAATGGAAAGGCAATCCGAATTACTGTGAACCCTATATGACCAGGGAGCAGGCCCGGCAGCTGAAGAGTATCAAAGATTCCCGAACCAGCACCGCAGAAGGATATCATTATATATTTGCCGGCCTTCTGCGCTGTCCCGTCTGCGGATGCGTCCTGACCGGATACCGGAAAGTGCATCACAATAAAAACGGAGGGACCAGCGTATATCGGAGATACCGATGTCAGCCAAAATATAACCGACATTCTGCCCCGAACATTACCGAGAGTGTCGTAGAAAAGTATCTGATCACTCATGTGGTAGAGCAGCTGACGCGGGAAGTGTTGGAAGCTCAAAGAAGAAAAATTCAAAAGAAGAAAGACCCCGCTGCGGCTCTGCGGGCAGAAAGAGACAGGCTGAACAATATGTACTTGAAGGGCCGGATTTCAGAAGAGTATTACGATGATCGATATGCAGAGCTCACCGAAAAAATCAATCAGTACCAGGCCGTCATCGAGATAGAGCCAAAGGACTACGCGGTGCTGCAGCATAAATTCTCCGGAGACTGGTTGAGCCTGTATAACGGCCTGGACAATCTTCATAAACAGGCTTTTTGGAAGGGAGTTATAAAAGAAGTCCGATTTGACGAGAAAACCCATAAAATCAAGGACTTTTCTTTTCTTGTATAATTGGTGTGGCATTTTTGCTATTCTGTGGAATTCGAGCCGGGCGCCACCACCCTGGAACGGGAAGGCGTCGGCTATGTGGTCGCCTCTCTCGGCGTGGACTC
>CALWSF010000084.1 GCA_944384125.1 uncultured Lachnospiraceae bacterium
GTGGAGTATACCCTGTTGATGAGGGAACTATTCTTTTGGCCGGAAAAGAAACGGTTATCAGGAATGTAAATGATGCAATGGCAAACGGCATCAGTATGATTCATCAGGAGTTTGCTTTAAGCGAACAGCTTTCAGCTGCTGATAATATCTTTATGGGCAGGGAGCCTACGGGAAGGTTTGGATTGACAGACAGGAAGGCTCTTCATGAGAAAGCTCAGGAATTGTTGGATCGCGTAGGTGGAAATATCAGTTCTTATTCCGCAGTGCATATGCTGTCTACAGCCCAGAAACAGATGGTGGAGATAGCGAAGGCGCTTAGCATGAAAGCAAAAATTCTTATTATGGATGAGCCAACGGCGGTGCTTTCGCAGAGAGAGGTGGAATTGCTGTTTGATCTGATAACTTCATTAAAAGCGGAGGGGATTTCTATTGTGTACATATCACATAGAATGGATGAGATTTTTCAGGTTTCAGATCGAATTACGGTTCTGCGAGATGGCATGTCGATTCGTACGGTAAATACAAAAGAGACGGATAATAAGGAGCTAATCAGCCTGATGGTTGGCAGAAAGCTGAACGAATATTATACGCGGACGGAACACACCATAGGCGAAACTTTGTTGAAAGCAGAAAAAATTACCCGGGCGGATCGTAAAGTAGTTAACGCCAGCTTTGAACTGAAAAAAGGGGAAATTGTAGGCTTTTCGGGGCTGGTAGGCTCTGGGCGCACAGAACTGATGAGAGTCCTGTTTGGTATAGACAGGTCGGTATCGGGTAAAATAATGCTACATAACAAAGAGGTATCGATTCGTTCTGTTAAGGATGCAATGCGCCTGGGGATTGGAATGGTGTCGGAAGACAGAAAGCTTGAAGGACTGTTTTTAGAACGCGATGTGGAATTCAATATTACAATAGGAGTGTTGAAGGAATTTCTTTCTGTGTTTCACCTGAATCAGAAAAAGGAAGATGAAATTGCTGAGAAATATATCGATATGCTTTCCATAAAGGTCAGTTCCAAAAAACAGAAAACAGTGAACCTATCCGGCGGCAATCAGCAGAAAGTAGTTTTGTCAAAATGGCTGGCGGTATCTCCAAGTATTCTGATTCTGGATGAGCCGACAAGAGGCATAGACGTTGGAGCTAAAGCAGAGATATATGCCCTGATTGACAGACTGGTGCATAATGGGGTCAGCATTATTATGATATCATCAGAGATGTCTGAGCTGATTAATATCTGCGACCGGGTTTATGTAATGTGCAATGGAGAAATAAAAATCTGTCTGGACAGAAGTGAACTGGAGCAGGCGACTATATTAAAGCATGCATTGGGGGTAGGAGGAAATGGGGTTTAAAAAACAGGATTTTAATAATATAAAGGTACGTTTTCTGGGAAGCTTAAAACAAAATGTAGGAGTCTTTGCCGCCTTTCTGATTGTTTTTATCATTGCCTCCATTGTATCATCGAAGTTTCTGACATTTAATAATCAGATGATTATTCTGAGGACGGTTTCTACCACAGCACTCTGCGCGTTTGGCATGACCTTTGTGGTTTTGACTGGTGGAATTGATCTTTCAGTAGGCTCCTTTATGTCCCTGTCTGGCTGCCTGACCACTATTTTAATATCCTGGTATAATATTCCTTCTGTAGCAGCTGTGGCCCTTTCGCTTTTGATAGGAATTATATTTGGAGCAGTGAATGGAGCAGTGATCACAAAGCTGGATATGCCGCCTTTTATTGTTACGCTGGCCACGATGAACATAATGCGGGGAATTTCTTATACAATCACTGGCGGCAGGCCGGTATCTGTTACTTCAGATCCTTTCTTTGCAAATATTGGAACAGGATATATAGGAGCAGTACCAATAGCAGCATTTTATGTGCTTGTGGCATTTCTGATTTTGTGGATGCTTTTAAACAGAACGAAATTTGGACGTCATATTTATGCTGTAGGAGGAAACCTGAAAGCGGCAGTATATTCCGGAATTAATACAGACAAAACCATATTTTTTGCCTATGTTCTGACAGGGGTGTTGTCGGCTTTTGGAGGAATTATTCTGGTTTCGCGTTTAAATTCTGGGCAACCGACGATTGGAGAAGGAGCTGAGCTGGACGCGATTGCAGCCTGCATTGTAGGCGGAGCAAGCCTTTCAGGAGGAGAGGGAACCCTGACCGGTACTCTCGTAGGCGCGGTTTTGATGGGAGTTATCAGCAATATTTTAAATCTTGTCGGTGTAAATTCCTTTGTGCAGCTGATTATCAAGGGGATTATCATTATTTTTTCTGTTTACATTAACACGTTGCGAAAAGCGGCAAAAAAGTAAAAGGAGGTTATTGATCTATGAAGGATTATATTTCTCATGTAGGACATTATGGAATTACAGTAAGCAGTCTTGAGAAAACGCGGGAATTCTATGAAAATGTACTTGGTTTTGAATATGATGGGAAACTGGTAAAGGAAGACGGCAGCGATATTCTGGATTATCCGAGTTATGAAGAGGTAACAGGTGTGCCGGGGGTGAAATTCCGGATTATGAATATGAAAGGGTATGGGGTAAACCTGGAATTCCTGCAGTATGTATATCCGGAGGAGATTAAAATAGATGTGCAGCCGTATATTTGCGGAACCTCTCATCTTGCTTTGGTAGTAAAGGATCCGGATAAGGCATATGCGGAGCTGAGGGCAAAAGGCGTGAAGGTCTCTTCTAACAGGGCAGTGTGCATCGAGGCGGGTACACATAAGGGAGTGTATGCAAATTATTTTAGAGATCCGGATGGTTTTATCCTTGAATTTGTAAAACCGATGGAGGAGTAAAGGGTTTTTCTAAAAAACTATGCTTGAAAGGACTGCGAGGTGTCTGATATATGACTTATTCCAAAAGACTTGAGAAAGAAACAAAAACCCGGTTTTTTGTAAATAATCCGACTCCGGAGGAAGCAAGAAAGGCTCTGGGGATCGGAAATGTAATTGGTGCGGTAACGAATGGAAATTATATTAAGAAAATGTTGACATCCCCTGAGACTAAACAGGAAATGACCGCTTATGTGGACGGACTGATAAGACAGGGGTTGACAGATGAAGAAAAGATTGCGGCACATTTGGCACGCCATGCTGTTGGAAGGATTGCAAAAATTTTCGAGGAACGGTTTGAAAAGACTCGAGGAGCAGAAGGGTGGACAGCCATTCAAGGCGATCCGAATTATGACACAGACTATGATTATATGATTTCGGAGGCAGACTTTTTCTATCAGGAGGCTCCTAATATTCGTGTAAAATTTCCGGCAACAGACGAGGCGATGCAGGCTTTGGAGACTATGACAGCACGGGGAAAAGCAACTCTTGCCACTTGCGGTTTTTCAATTCGATATGGAATTGACGCGTTTGAAGCATATAAACGGGGCTGCCAGAAGGGAAAGGGAGCTCCTGTCTTTTACGTTACAATGCTGGCAGGGCATGTGGATGAATATCTGGAAAAGTATATTAAAGCAAACCAGATATCTCTCAGTGATGAGGCGCTGCACAGTGCCGGATGTGAATTTGCAAAAATTTTGTATCAGGTGCAGCAAGATAGGTATTCCGATCTGAATGCAAAGGTTCTGGGAGGATGCAGAACTTCTGCACATTTTACGGAAATGGTGCCGGGCGATATGTGTGTAACAGTCAATTATGATTTTATTGAAATGCTGAATGAGATGAATCCAGAGGTCGAAGAACGGTGCAGCAGACATGCGGATGAGAAAACTATAAAAGAACTGACAGATAAGCTTCCTTTTTATAATTATACAATTTCAGAGAACAGTACGGAATACATACACTGGTCGCTGTTGCCTACGGCTTTATATTTTCGAAATTATGTACGCACAGGCTGGAATGATGCGGTTTCTATTATCCGCGAACGTAAGGTGATGTTTAGATAAAATAAATGATATGGACGAGTAAGAAACGGGGAAGAGAGTAGGAGGGGAAAAATTGGGGAGCAGCCTGAATCTGCTGGCGTTTGATTTGGGTTCGAGTAGCGGGAGAAGTATTTTGGGAAGCTTTGACGGAGAAAAGATATCTCTGAAGGAGATTTACCGTTTTCCCAATGCTCCGCTCAAAGTGAACGGCATGCTGTACTGGGATATTTTGAAT
>CALWSF010000085.1 GCA_944384125.1 uncultured Lachnospiraceae bacterium
CGAGGGCTTAACCAAGAGGTTGGAGGATAGGAAAGAAGAACGGATGAATTTCAATATGTGGTTTTGAGGGTATATGTGAGAGAAGGTAAAATATTTGGGGGAATGTTTTATCTGTATAGAAATTAAATATTGATTGAATATGAAAAAGCATATTTTAGGCAAAGAAAGATCATGGGAGAATCCTATGGTCTTTTTGTGGCATCAGGAAGAATTCGGATGCAGCTTGTGTGCGGGGACAGCGAAACGGAGAGACATGATGGGGAGGAGTTAAGATGAAATCAGTTGCGCAGTGTGCACTTCAGTTGGAGGAAGAGACTGAAAAAATTATTGTTGGAAAGAGAAAGCAGATTGAGCTTATTTTGATGGCAGTGCTTACAGGCGGTCATGTGCTTCTTAATGATTTGCCCGGGAGCGGGAAAACAACGCTTGTAAAAACGCTGTCGCTTGCCTTGGGCTGCGGATTCACACGACTTCAGTTTACGCCGGATCTTCTTCCGTCTGACATAGTTGGGATGACAGTATTTAATCAGAAAGCAGGCGACTTTGAACTGGTAAAAGGACCGATTCACACAAATGTTCTTCTGGCGGATGAAATTAACAGAGCGATTCCCAGGACACAGTCAGCTCTTTTGGAGGCAATGGAAGAAGGGCAGACAACAATTGATGGAACTACACTGCCGTTGCCTAAGCCTTTTCTTGTTATGGCAACGCAGAATCCGGTTGAACGGGAAAGTACATTTATGCTGCCGGCAGCACAGATGGATCGGTTTTTTATATGTCTTTCACTGGGATATCCGGAGGCAGACGAAGAGGTCGCCATTCTGGAAAGACTGGGGAGCCATATTCCTTATGAGCAGGTAGTACCGGTCTCAGATCCTGAGACACTTCTGATGCTTCGGGATGAGATAAATCGTGTTCAGGTTTCTGAATATTGCAGCCGTTATATCGTGGATTTGGTACAGAAAACCAGATCAGATCCCTGGATTCGTCAGGGAGGAAGCCCCAGGGCTTCGCGCAGTCTTTATATGGGAGCAAAAGCCTGCGCAGCGATGCGGGGCCGGGATTATGTTCTGCCGGAGGATATACAGACGCTTTGGGAACCTGTTATGATACATCGTATTGTTCTTACCGGGGACGCCCGTTTTCAGAAGAAAACTGAGGAGACGGTTTTGAAAGAAATTCTGGATACGACAGAGATTCCGCCTCATAAAAAGGAGCTGTTCCATGGGAATAAATAAGGGAGCAGATGAGATAAATAATAAAGAGGAAAAACGGGGTAAAGAGGCTGCATTTAAGACATCAGCAAAAGAGGATGAGGCCGGAAGAAAGAAAAAAGCAAAGAATCCCGGGAGTTCCAGCAGTCGATTGACAGGCATTCCAGGGCTTGTTCTGCTGTTTTCGGGATTCCTTCTTTCGTATTATGTAGGTGCAAGGGAGACAGGAGTTTTTTTTCTGCTGTTTTTTTTGCTCTGTTTTGCTTCTGCCTGCTGGAGCCGCGGAGTATGCCGCCGTATTTGTGTGGAGGCAGACGCACCTGCCGGGGCCTGTTATGCCGGGCAGGTATTTTCATTAAAACTAAAAGTACAAAACCGCAGCTTTTTTCCGTTGATTTGGCTGGATCTTTTGATTCCAGCGGGGGAAAGGGAGATAATAAAGAGAAGGGATGAAGAGGATGCGTCCTGGTTTTATTTTCCGCATCAGGAGAAACCGCAGACAGGACTGAGACAGAGATTTGTGTGGCTTCTGTGGCATCAGGAGATATTATGGGAGGAAGAGCTGACAGCTATGAGACGGGGCTGTCTGCATTTTTCAAGGGTAAATCTTCAGGCCGGGGACGGGTTTGGCCTGTCAGTATTTAATGTGTGGAGAGAACTGGAAAAACCAGTGTGCGTATATTTGTATCCGGCTGTGGTGCCGGTAAGGATGGAGCGTTTTTTCAGGAATGCGGCTGAAGCCATTGCACGCAGCAGAGGAGAGACAGAGGATATCACGCTTTTGAAAAGCACTCGTTCCTACACTCCGGGAGATCCGGCAAAGCGTATTAACTGGAGACTTCTTGCAGCAAGCGGAAAGATGCAGGTAAATCTGTATGAGACAGTTCAGCCGGGGTGTGCGGCCTTTATTCTGGATCTTAAGAGTTTTCGCCGGGTTGAAGTCCATGCGGATGCACAGAATTCCAGAGAAATTTTTTTGATGAGAGATAATCTGGAAAATATGATTTCTGTAATAGCATCCTGTATGAAAAACCTGATAGAACGCCGTATTCCTGTAGCTCTTCTGATACCGGCATATGGAAGGAAAAAGAGAATGCTGGTGCTGCCCGGCGAGGCAGATATGGGCTTTCGTGCATGTATGGAGGCGCTTTCTCTTATAGATTATTGTGCTGAAGACGCATTTATAGCCGAAGAAGATCTGTGGCGTATTGGGAGGATTGCATCCAGTCTGTATTTTTGTGTGGGAACAGATCAGAAAAACGAACTGGAGGAACAGGCGGTATTTCTGGGGAGCGGAAGGGCAACGTTTCTGGCGGGGAGGAGAGTAACAGGAGGCTTTGGGATAGTCCCCTGGCTGTATCTTGATGAAATTTCTCCCGTATCGGAAGGAAGGGAAGGCAGGGATGAACGGATATCGTGATTTTATGAGCGGATATGGACTTGCAGTGGGAGAGATGGGGCTTACCGGTCTTATTCTGGGTGTGATTTTTGCATTTGTGCCAGGAGAAAGATTTTGCCTCCCGTTCATGTACTGGGCTGTATTTCTTGGTGTACAGCTACTGGCAGATTTTTTGCTTCTGAGATGGGAACTGTCTTTAAATGTATATTTGATTTTTAATCTTGCGGCGATTATTTTTGAGGCATATTTTATGGCGGTACATACATCATTTACAGCTCTTGGAAATTTTGTCCCGGGATTTGCTGCATTATGTGCCTCTGTGGCCGGCGTTCACATGGCCTGCTGTGCATATAAAATACCTGGTATCAGATGGAATCTGCGATATGTGGATTTTCTGGTCATTACTGCAGCTGCCTGTCTTCTGCTCTCTCATTTTACAAATCAAAAGACTGCATATGATATTTTGCTGATGGCGGCGATAGCTGTTTTAGTCAATTTGGCGATAATCAGCCGTGTGAGGCTTCAGGAAGATGATGTGCCCGTTATTCAGGGAACCGGTGCAGAAGGGCGTCTTGCCCTTGTGGCGGTAATTTTTGCGATTGGTATGGTTACAGCCGCCGCAGCAGCTATTAGTACGGGAGAAATACAGAGTGCTGTGGATCTGATATTGATGCTGCTTCAGATTATATGGAAAGCGGCAGAGGCGCTCATTACAATATTTACGGTGGCAGTCGGATATATAATGCTTTTTTTTATGTGGATTTTTCCAGGCGGAAACGGTATTGTGGAAGACCGGGTACAGGGAGAAACGCAGGAGATTATCGGGCAGGTAAAAACATCAGCGGCTGTTCTTCCCGGGTGGTTCTGGCAGGCAGCCGGAGTTTTGATTTTCTTCATTATAGCGACCTGGTGTCTTTGGAAGTTTCGCGGAGTAAAACTTAAACAACACAAAAGGACAGTAAGCATAAGAAAAAAAATCGTAAAAAAAAGCCGTTTTGGGGAAGCTGCAGCCGGACTGTTAAGAAAATTATTCAGCATGCTTCAATTTGAGTGGCGGTACCGGTGTAATCGCAATACAGCGGCCGGGCTTCTGATTTATGCACAGCGGCGCGGCCGGACAAGGAAAGTTGGACGCAGAGAAGGAGAGAGCGCGGGGGCATTTCTGCGGCGTCTGTCGAGAGAGGGTAAGGAACCGGAACTGGCTGAGCTGGCAGAAAAACTGGAAAAAATTTTCTATGGAAAGGGATTCGAGCAGCCGGATGCAAAGGAGTGCCGCAGATTCAGACGTATGCTGGATCGCGCCGTGGCAGCATATGATGTGCAGAAAAACAGTACGAAAAAACAGAATTGAAATAATTGTGTATAATCCATAGAAAAAATGCTTGACATATATGCGTTAATCGCTTATAATAATGCCGTTGTCAGAAATACATTCCTCGATAGCTCAGTCGGTAGAGCACGCGGCTGTTAACCGCGCTGTCGTAGGTTCGAGTCCTACTCGGGGAGTT
>CALWSF010000086.1 GCA_944384125.1 uncultured Lachnospiraceae bacterium
AGGCCTTGCACAGACCTGGCTCTTATTCTCTGCAAAAAAAGTGCTGCCGCACTAATTATTTAGTGCGACAGTCCCTTACTGCTTATGATATTTCATTACTTCTGTGCTTTAGGATCGAACACCATCCCACTGAGCAAATGCGCCGCCCATACTTTTGACCAGCTCGTCCGGTCGATTGTATTTGACCTTTGCATAGATGTCCATTGTAATCTTGCTGCTCTCATGGCCTGCCAGATATTGAACCGTTTTGGGATCTACCGACGAATGAATCAGGTTCGTGATATATGTATGCCGCAGCTGATGAGGTGTTACCTCAAAGTCCAGGCTGTAAACCACTTTCCCATTGTGAGCGGCCTTTTCCCCCAGAACAGGTGTAACCGTATGCTGCACACGCTTTCCATCTTCATATCGGTAATATACCCGCTCCTTTGTTGTTCTGGTAACGATATACTGCCAAAGCCGCTTAAACTGCGTGTAAGACAGCGGATCACCATCACGATTTGGAACAACATACTCCGAAGTGGAATTTGCCTTTGCTTCTCTCAGGCAGTCTGCCAAGCAGATGGGGAGAGGAATGTTTCTTTCTGCCGCCTTTGTTTTCAATTCATCAAGAATAACCGGTCGGTTGCTTTCTGTATGCCATGCCCTTCGTACTGTCAGGTATGGAGTATCCGTATCCAGATATACAGAATCCCATTGCAGGGCGAGGATTTCTTCTCTCCGCAATCCTGCATACAGACCAAGCATCACAAATACATACGGCGGAAGCCCTTGAATGGCATCCAATAAGCGGGCTGCCTGCTCATCTGTCAAAGCTTCTTTTTCTTTCTGCGGAATGCCTCCACCTTTTGAGGTCAGATAGACCGTTGGGTTATTTTCGATGATCCGGCTTTCCTTTGCTGCCCGGAAAATAGATTTGTAAAGGACAACCACAGACTTATAAACCGAAGCCGATTTTTTGGAAACAGGAACGAGGGCAAGCTGGATGTCATCCAAAGTCACATCCGCCATCCGCATATCTCCCAATTCTTTGATAATGTGCCTTTTGACCTTAGATGTATAGTCGGTCATTGTAGTAGCTCGTACATGAACCGACTGCATCCGCAGCCATTTCTCACAGTATTCTGCAACAGTGGGAGACTTTCGACAAAATGTATCATTGTCAATCTGCTCCAACGCATTCAGTTCCTTATCATATAATTCTTCAGGTGTCCTTGCATAAAGGGCCACCAATTTTCCATCTGCATCCTGAACTCTTGTCCTGTAATAATCAAGACCGTTCAGCGTAACTGTACCGTATTGTGGAATCGCTCGTTTTCTATTTGCCAATTCCTCCACCTCCTAAGAATAGTCTCCAGCGCTGTACCTTTGTTTTATCAAACATCTCTGATTCCATCAAGGATACGGATCGGCTTACGATCTTCCGTTTCGAGGCTTACGGTAAGTTGTGCTTCTCTCAACAGGCTTTGCCCTGTGCGTACATTTTGCAATATACTCCTGGATACCTGCCACAGTAAAATACACACAGCCATTCTGAACATACTGCACATAAGAGATCAGACCGTTGTTACGGGCGGCATCCAGCGTTGCGATGCTGATTCCTAAGATTTCAGCAGCTTCTTTTCGTGTAATGAGTTTTTCCATAGACCATATTCCCTCCAATCTGTCAAGGTTATCATCGTGCTTTCAAAATCAGATACCATGCGCTGGCAGCCGAAACTGCCAGCGCATGGTATCTGATTTTGAATAGCAAACGACCAACAAAGAAAGTAATCGCTTCCTAATTTTAATGCGACTCAATTCTCGTCACATTTGCCACGCAACCCTGACGATGGGAACATAGCAGGTCTCCGCAGCGTCGTTTTACTCGTGCGCCGCAGGGTTCCCCCCAAGTCTTTAGGAGGCCGTGAGGAAGTATCTTTAAGCCCCCGTGCAGTCCTCGCGCCGGATCTGCCACCATCCGTTTTGTGAAATCGTAGATCGCTCCGAAGCAGCTTTGTTCATCACCTCCCTGGCTGCTCCATCTTCGCGGCGTTCCACACTCGCTCGTACACGGGTTATGTACCTGTTATGCTGTCTATGAAATTGTCAAAGTGCCGTTGAAGGGGGAAAACTTGTCCTTCTTATTAACTCTGACAAAAAGAGCAAAAAACAGGCGCTTAAAACGAAACTTTATCAAAAATATTTTGCCAGCTGCTTCAAACCACGCCGGATGCTGTCCCTGACACGGCTTGGGTCTACACCCTCCGCTACTGCTATCTCGCTCACACGCATCCCCAGGTAATACCGGGCATAGATCCGCTTAGCCTGCTTTTCCGGCAGAGCCATTACTGCGGTGTAGAGTTGTTCCCGCAACTGCTTTTCCTCCAGGAGCATTTCCGGCATCTGGGGCTTCATCAGGACCGCATTTTCAATGCCGTTGTCGTTGTCCAGAGAATAGTACGCCTTATAACGATACATCTTCCGGTCATAGGCAGCTTCTGCACGCTCAGCGGAACGAATCGTCTCCAGCACATCTTCTGTTACTTCTACAAAGTGATCGGTTTTATAAACATCGGGATACAATTCCCGGAGATTGACTTTCTTCTTTATGTACCTCCATTTCGATTCACGGGCGGTTGACGAGTGAATCGAAAGGAGGCGGGGAGCGACAGCGATATACTTCGGGAGCTTTCCCGAAAAATCGACAATAAAAAGCGCCAGCTTCTCGCAATAGGAAACTGGCGCAACAAGTAAACCCATAATTATATCGATTTATACCGAATGATAATACCGATATTGTAGTATAATGTCTCGGTGGAGGGAAGATTCTTTTTTTAACTGATATAATTTATGGTTATTGTAATCCACTGATGCAAACATGACGGCATTCTCCTTATATGCCGCTCCTGCTGATTACATAAGGGTTATCGCGTTTCTATTTTAACCAAAGAAATAGCGGCTCTGAATTTCTCAAAGCCGCTTTAGAATACTACATTTTCATGCCATCTATCTTTCGACGGCTTTTTACCAACATATCAAGATGTGGTTACTTTTTAATGCAGATTACTTTTATCCAATAAAAATTACAATGCCTCCAATTTTGCAAGTAGATAGTTCAAGGAACTATCATAAAAAACAAAATCATCAATCAAACCGGCATTTTTTGTTTCTACGACCTGACTGCATACAGTGAACTGTTCCGGCCTAACCAGAAGCAGAATCTTTATATCCTGCCTCTCCTGCCGAATGGATTGGCAGATTTTAACTGACTGCCCCATATCTTCCTGATCCACAATATCCAATATCACCACATCGGCATGGAAAATATTGACTCCCACAATAGCCTGTGAATAATGGAGCTGTGCTGCCCACAGAAAGTCAAATTCCAGTTTTGATTGAATGGCCGTCGATAGTCCCTGCCCGAGCATCTTATTGGATGATATAAATAGAACTGTTTTCATGAGCGGCCCTCTCTAATCAATTCATACAACACATACAAATAGTTTTCTGTTCGTCCCCAATGGAAATTCTATCCGCTATGATCCAAATCCTCCGCAGTTTCTCTGCCCGGCTTACGCCCAAGGATCGGCGGACTTGGGCGTGCGGACGCCAGTGAGCAGATATTGCTCCCAAAGGAACCATTTCCCATCTCTGCCTCGCTGTCGGAGTTTGATGGGGCGAGGGCTGTCCGCGCCGCCGCAGGGGATAAACAGTTTCATATAGCCCTGCTCCTCACCGGAAACATGGTTGCTTTCCACCCGGATGGTATAGGGCTGGGCGGGTGTATAATTGTTGTCGGGGGTAGAGCCGGCGAAGTAGGTGAAGGGAAGGTAGGTTTTTCCGTCACGGAAGCGGTCGTTTAAGAAGGAGATCTCCTGTCCGTTCAAAGGACGGGGCCCCCGCAGCCAATTCAGCATATCCGTGCCGATCTGCCGGTCAGCGGCATAGGCGCACAGGGCCAGCACGGTCAGCGCCGCCGTCTGAAAGGGGGTGTCAAGGGCCGCCTCCGGGAGAGC
>CALWSF010000087.1 GCA_944384125.1 uncultured Lachnospiraceae bacterium
TGATGATAATCTCAATTTTCCCTTTTACGTCCACAAAAACGCCTCCTTTAGATTTTTGGATTTTCCAGACACGCCAGTACCTTACGGGTGTAGGCCGTCTCGTGGACACCCTGCGCCCACTGTGCCTTGGCGCCGCCTGCCCCGAGGTTGTAGGCCATCAGGCTGTCGGTCAGGCTGTACCGCTCCAGGTAGCCGCCGAGGATATAAGCCCCAGCCTTGATATTTTGCGCGGGGTCGGAGAGGTCGGTGGTGCCGATCTGCTCCTGCAGCCATGGCAGGTTGATGCTGTGGATCTGCATCAGGCCGTAGCACTCACCATTCTGGGCGTCCAGCTGGTAGCCACTCTCGACATCCATCACTGCAAAGAGGATATCCGGCAGGACGCCGTACTCCTCACAGGCGGCCTGCGCCACATCCTGCAGCTCGTGGTCGAGCGGGATGTCCCGGTACTTGTCAGCCTCCGTGGCCTTGACCTCCACCCGCAGCTGGCAGACAACCGGCTGCACCGGTTCCGCTGGTTCCTCCTCTGCCAGCGTCAGAACCGGCTCCTCTGGCGGCGCGTCGCGGATCACGTCCCGCGGCTCGCAGCTGGCCAGCAGCAGACACAGGCAGCAGGTAAGTAACACGCTTCTCAACGCTCTTCCCCCTCTCCGGTAATCAGTTCGGCGCTGATCCAGGACTGCATATACCAGAGGTAAAACGGGACGGTCGGGATTTTGTAGCCCTTGGTGGTTGCCATTTCCCGGCGCCAGGAATACCCCGGCTTGAAGTTGCCGCAGTCGATGGCCGCGCGCAGGCTTTCCGGGTTGGTGCCCATCAGCTTTGCTGCTTCCGGCAACGGGATGTCAATCGGATGTTTGTTGACCAGCTCATTGAGCTGCTCTACTCTCTCCGCTACGGGTTTCGGGATTTGGAATAATGACATGGATGATAACATCTGTGGTGCCTCCTCTTAAAAATTCTTGATTTGAACTCCCATTTCTACTAACTTTTATTTGATAGTTGCTACAACTCTTTGTATATCCTTGCCATAACGGTGGATATAATCGCTAGCCTTATCGGGCCACATTTTCGAGACTTCTCTGCAAGCATCTGCAACTGTTTGTAGAGAAGTTGTCTTGCTTTTGTGGAAATACTCTCCACTTTCATCACCCGCCCTTCTCTTTCTCCTTCCCCCGTGCTATAATGAAACCACTAGCCCCCGCCAGGGCTAAAATTTTATAGAAAGGGAGATTTTCATGACAAACTTTTGGGATGCCGGTAACATTGCTGCCTGGTGTGCTCTTGGACTTTCTATTCTTACCCCTATTGCCACCAGCATTTCAAACAATCGATTCCAACTAAAAATGAAACGTGTTGAATTGTTCGTCTCATCCGAGCTAAAGGATATTGATGAATTTATATCTGTGGTAGGTAATGCCATAGATTCTGGTCAACCTGGTAACCGTTACTCTGCTGCATTTGGAAAAGTTTATGCTTTCGCGTCCCTACAATTAAAAGAACAATTGGATCAATTAAACGATCTGATTTTGGATCACCAGTTTCATGAGGCTCGACCACTCTTCTTTTTGGTTTGTAAGGAATTGCAGTCCAATTCTACTAAGTTCTAGACATTCATCGTACCGGGGACGATCTTAAACAAAAATGTTCCGATTGCACATACAAAAAGAACCCAGATCAGATAGATGACAAACACGTCTTTAGCATATTTCCGGCAGTTAATCCACATGACGATCAGACAAACGATGGCAAGTACCATCAGCGAAGACCATAACCAGTCTGTTAATATCAACGCTCTCACCACCTTTTCTTAAATATTTTTAAGAAGTTTTAGAACCTTATTGCAGCTGTCGGCGGATGGGCTGTAAATTTGCTGATAGGACAAAAGTGACAAGTTCTCCTTGTTGGCCACACTCCTGCAAAACTCAAGTAGTAGTTCTATAACTGCCTGCTGCTCCTGGACTCGTTCTTCAAGAGCAGCAATTCTTTTATCTTCCACTCCATCACCCCACTTTCTCCTCCAGTTTTACAATTTCTGAAATCGGGATACCCAAAATATCAGACAGTTTTGTTAAAAGAGAAATATCCATTCGTTTTTGACGTTCTCCATTCTCAATCAAGCAATAGTAACTTTCGGATATGCCAAGTTTTCTCGCCATATCTGACATTGTAATTTGCTTGTCTTTTCGTGATTTTCTTAACCATTCCCTCAAGATTTTTCACCTCTTTCTGCTCATATTGTGAAGTTCATTATTATAATAACTCCAACTTTTCATTATGTCAAGTATTTTCTATTCAATTTGTGAAGTTATCTTTACTTTTCATTTTGCAAAGTTTATAATATACATATAAGGCAGGTGTGAATAATGAAAATGCTGCGAACGTTACGAAAAAATAAAGGGTTATCGATGAAAGAATTAGGTGAGATAATCGGTGTTGCTGAAAGCACTGTCTCGCAATATGAAACCGGGAAAAGAGAGCCTGATTTCGAAACACTTCTAAAATTAGGTGAATATTTTAATGTCACTGTAGATTACCTTCTTAGAGGCGACTCTCCCTCTAAAACAAAAACGCCCACCCTTACTAAAAAGGATGAGCGCGACATTGCCAAAACGCTGGCCAGCCTAAAAGAGACCCTTGAAAATGAAGAAGGCTTGATGTTCGATGGTGACCCGATGTCCGACGAAGCCAAGGAGTCCATCCTTGCTGCCATGGAACTGGGACTGCAAGCCGCCAAGCTGAAAAACAAGGAAAAATATACGCCGAAAAAATATAAGAAGGATTGATTGCATGCTAGAAGCCAAGCAAATGGCTCAAAAGTTGATCTCTCGATTCCAGAGCAATGATCCCTTCCGGATCGCTGACAGTCTGGATTATATTGTTATATTTGTTCCTCTGCGCGGGATCCGAGGCTTCCACCAGTACGTCCAGCGCAACCATATCATCTATATCGACAACTCTCTGGATGAGGTGCAGCAGCGCTGGGTCTGTGCCCATGAGCTCGGTCATATTTTCCTGCACCCCCACCTCAACAAGATGTTTTTGGCCAATCACACCTACTCTGTCCAATCCCGCTACGAGGTGGAGGCGGATCGCTTTGCCGCCTGCCTCTGTTACCCTGACTTGCGCGAGGAGTTTGACGGCTGCTCCTCGGCCCAGATCGCAGAAGTGCTGCAGTTGCCGCTCTCACTCATTGAATATGCTATGAAATAAAAAAAGACCGCCCTCCGTGCGCCAACACGGAAGACGGCCTAGGTTGCCCCAGCGAAGGAGCCTAATAATAAAATACCCATGTTTATTATAGCACTCCTGCGCCGGGTTGGCAACCGCATACCCAAAAAGGAGTGCTATTTTTATGCCAAGACCCAAGAAAGAATCCCCTAACCGGAAAGATGGCCGCTACGAGGTCAAAA
>CALWSF010000088.1 GCA_944384125.1 uncultured Lachnospiraceae bacterium
TCCGCTGCATTCATTATCTGTCTGGAACGATGATTTCCCCTTTCCGGACAGGTGATTTCCAAAACACCGGACAGGCGTGATTATTATGGTGTGGCGGATCCACCTGTCCGGTAAATTCGGAGCCATAGTTCCGATGGCATAGAGCCACTTTGATTTTGCTTGATTATTCCCAAACTTACAGGAACGATGTTTGTCAAGGCCAGAGCCGCTTAAGCGGGGCGTTAGCCGCCTTTACAAGCATTGCTCCTGTAAGTAATCTGAGAAAATAAAATCATCAATTTCGACCGGCTCTCATTTTCCGGAATGGTGGCTCTCAAAATCCGGTTCGGTGGCTCAAAGTACTCCGATATAATCAAGGCGCTTTCAGCGCACCGGTATATCCATCTAGATAATCTGAATATCAGATTAAACCACTTATATGCAGCTTTGACTGACTTTATCCCCACTCTTCCGCCATCGGCATATAAAGTCTGTTATAATCCGTTTTCCAGACAATCTCTTTCCGAAATATTACATCATTTCCCTTAAATTCATAATACTGCCCTTCTGTCCTTTCAAACAACGTCTTGGGCTTTGCCGAAAAATGTCCCCTAAGATATTCTTCAATTACTTCAATTTTTATTGAAGCTAAAAACACTGCAGCTGCATAATACCCCCTGATACTACGTCAATCGCCTGAATAATCTCTTCCGGATTTTTCTGATATTTTATGCAGTCTTCAATCTCGCCAAAAGAATGAAAGAATATCTGCATCCCTTTCAACAGTTCCAGCTTCTCGCCTGCCGCATCTCTTTTCACTTCCTTCACAAGAGGCTCCAGGAAAGTAATAAATTCATTCCATATCTGCCGCAGCTGTTCCACTTGCTCTTCTACAAAATTTTTCAGATTAGCAATACACTTTTCATCGACTTCCTCTTGCATAACCTGCCAATACCGCTGAAGATATACCCTCATTTCACTAAGCTTCTTTATTCCGTTCATCCATCTTTTTTCGGTTCCTTCAGAATCCATCCTTTCTGCTAACGCAGTCTCAATTTCACACGGAAACATTGGCTTCGCGATCTGCTCCTTCTCTGTATCAAAAACCTTGTAGAAGGGTATGGTATATGCTACAGGAAAATATACTCCCCTGATAACCGGAACATATGCCAGCTCCAACGGCTGTGTTTCCACATACCATCTATCACTGTTCCAGAGAACAGCATTCGTAAATACATTTCTAAGCTTTAATACAGTGTCTGTATATTCCTGCTCCAACGTCCTGTCTTCCAGCATATTATACTCTGCAAGCAGATAAGCATACTTCTCTGTTTTCACCATCTCCGCATGAATGGCCGCTGCTGCTTTCACGAGCGTATCCTGAAAATAATTCACTCCCTTACGGTACCTTTGCCTGGCATCATAAGCCACTGCCTGGCCTCTGGGCGGATAATCGAGTACATGCCTCCATACATTTATCAGGGTAAGAACCGTTTCTGTCTCCTGCTGTGCAAACATTTCAGGAAGCGAGCTATATCTGGCAAACAACGAATTATATTCTTCCTGAAAGCCCACCAGCGCCTTAGCCGCAGAATACAGATTAAACATCGCAAGTCTTGGATTCTCTATTGTGTCAAAATTTTTCTTATGAATCCTTGCCAAAAGCACTTCCGCAAACTGCCGATAGAAATTATCTAGCGATGTATATACATCATTCAGGCCTTTTCTGAACTTTTCATATTTCTTTACAGAAAGCAGCTTGCGCATCGTATAATACTCTGCATCCGGAAAATTTGTCTGCCCCTCAGAATAAAGGCAATACGGATCTACGGCTGCCAGAGGAAGGTGATTTTCAGCAAATGTATGTACTGATAAAACATTAATTCTCTTTTCAACGTTTTCCCATCTGGTCTTTGTGTATCGGCCCTTTTTATAAATATCATCAATCAGCTGAATGGTTGCAGAAATCAACTCGCAGGTATTAGTTCTCAGTTTATCAATTTCCGCCACATACTGCTGCCATGTCAACGGCCGCATACTGTAATCTATTCGTATCTTTACCCATCCGTTTAATTCTGTCACCCATGCATTGGGCCTGTTGCTTTTGTGGATATGAAGCTTCTGATCCATAGCCTTTATTCCCTGATCACGTAAGAGATCCACACCTATCAGCTTAATATCAATATATTCCTTATCAGGATATATCTGCTTCAGGATATTCAGTAATTTCATGCGCCAGTAATGATTCACACTTTTTATTTCGTCAGAATCCAGCTTTTCTGTAATCATTGGTGGGATAAATTTACACGCTACTGTATCTTCTGTCTCCTTAAATGAAAGTAATTTCCATTCACTGATGAGACGCTTTGCCATTATGCTTATCGAAATTTGACCGCTTTTTTCCAGTTCTTTATGCTCCAAAAGGCCTCGAACCGCGTCAGCTGAAGCCTGAAGCCCTCCTTTGCATATACATGCTGCTATATCATCCGCAGAAAATGGCAGATTAACGCTCGTTTCCCGCTTAGCCATCCAAAATAAGGCATATCCAAATGCATTTCGCTCCTCATCTGTTTCAGGCAATGTCGGAGGATACACGGAATTTTTTATAAAG
>CALWSF010000089.1 GCA_944384125.1 uncultured Lachnospiraceae bacterium
CTGTATTGACTATATATAGAGAATACCTCTGAAAAAAAGTCTTGTAAAGAGATAGAGAGATAGTTTGCGTTTTTTTATATGATGAGTTTATCAGAAACGCTACGAGAGAGGGAATAACAGGAGTGTAAAAGGTAGCAATACTCGTGGATAGTTCATGAAACAACCCTGTTGTCGTCAGAGTCAGCATTGACAAGAAATCAAGTCTGTGCTATGATAAGTAGACCCAATAAAAGGGCCAGTACCGGTTTCGACAGGGATCATGCAGCTGGTGAAGCTATCCGCATGCGATGCGTTAAATGGCAAAATTAAAATTAAACGCTAACGATAGAAAATTAGCATACGCTGCCTAATTTCGGCAGTTGTCAGCCTTAGAGCACTCACACTTTAAGAATCTGGCATCGACTATGTGAGAAACGATGGCGGGAGGGCTTCGGACCGCCAGGCGTATAAGAAGCTACTGAAACTCTGAGGGTGTCCGTTCCCGCAGGGCGGAGGGAATGTCAAACAGCGGACTATGATAGTAGAAGAACAGGGAATTGGTTTTTGGACACGGGTTCAACTCCCGTCTGGTCCACTTTCAGAGAACCCTTGCAGATATTGGATTTTTCCTTTATCTGCAGGGGTTCTCGCCGTTTTTTGTGAAACAGTGTTACAGTATTATGTAACTGTTTTTCTGTACTTTTGCAACACGCGTGCAGCATGAAAATCTGGAAATGTATCAGGAGAAAGAAAATTTTAAATATACGGAATAAAAAAGTTACCAGCCGGAGCGTGTTCCCGGGATATGCAATGTGAGACCGGACACCTCCGATACAGCCAAAGCTGCACTCCTCCCGGAACTGGCAACAAAATTATTGTATCACTGAGAGACTGCATTGACAAGAGTAGGGGGGCAAATGAAGTAACAGAATGAAGAAGTTTATTCTTGCTAATATATTTCATCTTTACAAAGTTTGTCTGGTGTGTCTCTCAGAGCATCTGCCAATTTGATGGCTGTTAATATACGTTCATCTTCTAAGACTTCCGGATTTTGTATTGTTCGGCATGGGATAGTTGATAGTTTAGCATCTTTTCTGCGTGCATATCTTTATATTCCGGACATAAAGTTATAGAAAAACGGAGTGTTTTCCATATGGAATATGGCCTGGCTCTGTCAGGAGGAGGCGCTAAGGGAGCGGCACACGCAGGGGTGCTTCTTGCGCTGGAGGAGGAAGGGCTTCTTCCGGCCGCCATAGGGGGGACGAGTGCCGGGAGTATCGCTGCCGGCCTTTATGCCTGTGGCATGCGGCCCGAGGAACTTTGTGAGACCGTACATCAGATGTCAGTGTTTGGCCCGGAACTTCTGGATCCTGACATTTTCGGTCTCCTCTCCTTTATTCCCTGCATTCTTATGGGGAAAAAAACAGCCCTGTGCGGCCTTATGAGGGGAAGAAAATTCTGTCGCCTTTTCTGCAGCATGACAGAGGAAAAGCATCTGGGGGAAGTGACATTTCCTCTTCTGATCCCGGCAGTGGATCTGAAAACAGGATACACGGTCTGTTTTACAAATTACGGCAGGTACTTTGATCGAGGGGGAAAAAGACGGTATGGAGAAAATGGTACGTCGTTAAAGAAAAGAACGGGAGAGCCGGGTAAAGAACAGTCTGTTCTGTGGATGGATACAGGGCGGGTGGGAGATATTATGATGGCCAGCAGCAGTGTTCCCGGTGTGTTCTGTCCTTTTTACATGGAAGGCATGTATCTGGTGGATGGGGGAGTGACAAACAATCTGCCGGTAGAACTGATGAGAACGGCCGGGTGCGGGATTATTGCAGCAGTGGACATTGGTTCTGACTATGAGGGGCTGGAGGAGTCCTCTGTTTTTGAAATCCTGTCCCATTCCTTTTCTCTGATGAGTCTGAGTCTGAAGGACTGCCGTTCTGAGGGGGAGTGTGTGCTTTTGAAACCTTCGCTGCCGCCGGGAGCAGGGCTCCTTGATTTCGATAAAATGGAAGCCTGCATGGAAGCAGCCTACCGATATACAAAAAAAGAATCAGGGCGAATCAGAAGGGCTCTCAGACAGCATAAATTTGCGGGAAAAATTTCTTGACAAACAAAAAACAGATGTTATAATCGAATCCATAGGAGACATGGGGAAAATTCCCGTGGCTGCCGTTATAGGAAAACACGTTGAGAAGACGAGTAGGGCGCAGAAACCGTTCAGAGAGAGATGTACAGATGGTGAGAGCATCTTGCGGAGGAGCGTACTGAAGACCAGCTTTGAGTGTCCCTTAATCGGGAACGGTGATTCCGTTATCATCATTGAGAGGTTCGGATTATCTGTGATCCGTTCAACCCGGGGTGGAACCGCGACTACAATCGTCCCTGGTCCGCATATTCTATGCGGATCAGGGTTTTTTATTTGCAGAATTTATTTTTCATGCGGGATAGAAGAGATACTGTGCGCGGCCTGTCAACCGGAAAATATTTTCAGTATTTTGCCTGCCAGGGCAGCAGAAAAAGTCCAGCGGTAATATGTCAAGAGGAAAATGAATAAAAATCAATAGATTTTTGCTGGTTTTCCCTAAAGATGG
>CALWSF010000090.1 GCA_944384125.1 uncultured Lachnospiraceae bacterium
GTCAGTTTCATTTTTTTTTTTTTTTTTAACCAAAAAACGACCACGCCTCACCATTTCTTCCTGTACTCTATACAACAACGCTCCTGCTATAATTCCTTCGTTTCTTTTTTCATTATAATACTGATTTATCTGTCTGGCCCCATCCCTGTAGCTGTCTGCTTTTCTTCTAAGTTCTTCCCGTTTCTCACTGGATAACCCCTTTTCTCTGGAAAGGCTCTCTGACCGTTTTCCCATTTCATCTGACATTGCTGCTGTCGCTTTCAGTGCCATCCCCGCTGCGTTCTTTTTAAATTTGTTCCAATCCATTCTCTTTCCTCCCACTACTTTGATTTGTCAATTTCTTGCTTACATCGTTTACATACAATTCCAAAACCTCTCGCCCGTTCACTGCAGGTTTTACACACAAATCTCCCGCAAAAGGCACAATCTCTGCTATCCTGTAATGCAACCTTTTTATGGCAAATACAGCACTTCACATACCCCTGTTCGTTTACGTACTCACTTGAAATTGAAATCGCCATTTTGTTAACCTTCCTTTAGTCATCTACATATCCGCTTCCGTGGCATCGCGGGCAAGTCATCTTACCGCTTCCGCCGCAGATTGGGCAGCTCCAATCACAGCTAAAGCCTGATTGCTCCTGCGTAATACACTCTACCTCTCCTTTTCCTCCACATTCCGGGCATTTTCTTTTCCTTCTTCTCTCTGGCATTATTAGACACCTCCTGTATTTTTATCTGAAAATACTGCTTCCTATTACAAAAACCATAGAAATACCTGTGAAAACTACTTCTCGAATAATTTTAACATTCTTTGACACTTTATATAGCTCATTAATATGTACCAGATAACAAATCAGCACAAAAATTGCTCCAATAATACCTAAGGAGGTAACCCACATAGCCACTATCCCGGCAATCAAATACATGATAAATGTCTCTATAATGTTTCTTTTTTCAATCGTTTCAATTAGTTCCCGCTGCCTTTTCAGCTCTTCCTTTTGTTCCTTAATCTTCCGCTTCTTCTCCCAGTCTTCACTGGCGAAATCATAAATATTTTTTACTGACTTTGCGCCCCCAATGATCTTCCCTGCCATCAATATCAGCTTAACTATTGACATTTGAATCCTTTCTTGATAATTTCATACAATATCTTTTGTTCAAATTAGTAAGGCTGCACATGAAGCGTATCCACCTCAACTTCAATATAATTGGTAAATGGATCCGTACCTGTAATTGTTCCTTCAAAAAGGATGTGATCATCCACCAATGGTTTTCCATTATCAAAAGAAGCCTGGCTGCAGTCCAGTTCAAAAGATTTATTATAGTTCGGTGTGGAATATCCATAGAAGTTATCAAAGCTGACACATACCGTTACCGTATCACCTGTTACATCTGTCACCAATCCTCCATCCCAGGACACTTTATAGCCAATATAATCATCAATATACCGGGCAATATCCTCATAAGACAAACCGCCAGGCACATAACCATTGTCTAAAGCTGCCTGCTGTGATTCAGCCTTGCTTTCCTCATATTCATATTGCTTTTTATAAGAATCCAACCGGTTGACTGTACTATTATAAATAGATTTCGAAATCCATCCCATTTTTCCAAAACCATATTGATTTCCATTTGCTTCAATAATAGCATCTTCATAGGGTTCTGCGTTGACATAATCGTCTAAAGTAAGTTCGATAGGATCATCACATACTTCTCCAATAAATCCCCTATCCCTGTAGAATACCCCATACGGAACATCCTCCAATATTCCGTCTTCTGCATCATATATAGCACGTTCAGAGAGAAAGAAGACCAATCCTTCATATCCAGGAATAGTATAATACCAGTAATCCGTAGCTGTTGCTATGGCAGTTCCATTAGCTGCCTCATTTAATAATGCGATATCATCCCAATATCCATCATAATCCATAATAGGATATCCAAATGTATCTATAACCTCTCCTTCTGTCCATGCATCATCGGTTGAATCACCCATTGCTGCACCATAGTCATATCCATTATTCTCTGTCATTCCGAAATATATCCCCAGATAAGTTCCATCTGGTGCAAAGATTACGGAATCTACCTCATAGCCATCCTCAGAAACTCCCTTCACCAGCATATTCCCATTTACATCTGTTTCCCCGCTGAAATGATAAGTATTCCCATTCCCCATTACCCGAGTAAAATATTCATCTGTCAACTCATTGGTCTCTATCCCATCATCTGTAGAATTCAAATCCTCAGTTATTCCCGTATTGCTATCTTCCGATTCCTCAACTGTTTCTACTGAATTTACCTCTTCGTGACTTGATGAACCAGACGTTGAGCAAGCGCCAACTGCTACTGCTGCAATACTGACCGCTATCAAGATATTTCTTTTCTTTGGCATACTCAAATCCTCCCTCTATGAAAAATTAATGTTCTATAACTGAATAAAATATATTTATAGATAATTATAATATAAAATCTCACGGATTACAATATTAAAAACGGATATCAACATTTTTATGCAGGAGAATC
>CALWSF010000091.1 GCA_944384125.1 uncultured Lachnospiraceae bacterium
TGTAATTCTTCTCCATGTCCTACTTTTATATAGTTATTAAGTCCTAGTCCTAAAGAATATTCATATAAAGCATTCTCACATACATAACTTGCTCTTACTTTAGTCATAGTACCTTCATTTTCATCATGATTACGATACAAGTAATCAGCCATAACTAAATCAACAACAGCATCTCCTAAAAACTCCAATCTCTCATAATCTTTCTTAGCTTTGTGTTCATTAGCATAAGAAGAATGAGAAAATGCTACTTCATAAAGTTTTATATTTTTAGGAGTTATATTTATTTTTTTAAATAATTCATCCATTAATTATCACTTCTTTCCATATATCTTCTTTAAAACCAGTTAAAACAAAATTATCACCCACAAGAAGAGGTCTTTTTACAAGCATACCATCAGTAGATAATAACTCAAGCTTTTCATCCAAAGTCATATTAGGTAACTTATCTTTTAAATGTAACTCTTTATATAAATTACCACTTGTATTAAAGAGTGTTTTTATATCTTTACCACTAATTTCAAAAAATTTCTTTAACTCATCTTTAGTAGGATTATCAGTTACTATATTTCTATCAACATATTTAATATTATTATCATCTAAAAACTTTTTAGCTTTCTTGCAAGTACTACATTTAGGATATTCTATAAATAAATACATAATTGTCCCTCTTTCCATACTTATTATACTAAAATTCAAGCCAAAAGAAAAGTAGTGATAATTATAAATATCACCACCTATAGAATTTAATTATAAGACTTATTTATCTTCATTAAAATTTTGCCTTTTAACTTTCGTAAAACCATTTATTTTATCTATATATTTATCATCAATAATATTATCCTTTAAATTCAAGTAATCTAACTTATTATTGTTTAGCTTTATTTTTTGAACATCACTCAAAACATAATAACTGCTATCACTAAATGTTTTGATATTTACTGAGTTAAGAACTTTTTTACGCCGTATCATTGATTTAACGTATTCTATTTGATTTAAAGATGCTTTATATAGTTGCCCATTTTCAAAATTTATTTTTAAAGTCATATACGCATTTATTATTTCTGTATCATTTGTTTCATATACTGTAGATTCCAAATTATCAATTTTATTTTTTATATCAAAAGCTTTGGAGAATATCTCTTTAATTTAATCTTCCAATTGTTTAAGAAAGGTTTGCATTAATTTATAAAGTCCTTCTATTGTAAAAATGTCAATATTTTTTTGTAAAAATCCAACTCTTTCATTATACTTTTTCCTCTTTTGGGCTTCAATTTCTGCTCTTGCTATATCATAACCAGCATAATATTTATATTTTTCAGTTACTTCTTCTATTTTTCTTAAAAATACATTTCCAATACTATATTTATTTTTTATTTTTAATAATTGCTCATAAAAATCATCCAAACTACAACTATAATTTATTGTTTCAGAAATAACACTTTCATTAATAATATGTTTTTCAAAAAACTCTCGTTGTAACTCTTTATACAAATTTACTATACGTTTAAGAGCTTCTTGATAAGATGAATTAACTTCATCAACAGTAGTATAAGCTTTTGACGAAAAAGCAAGAATAATTACATTTATATAAGATACCCATTTTGAAAGTGTGATTTCGTACTTTTTTGCTTGATATTTTCTTAATAATTCTTTTTTAGCCATTTTTTTGTTGAAAACTGCAGTTCTATTCTCTTGATAATAATTATGATAAGTATAATTAAAGTTAGCATTTCTTTTTTTTTTTTTTAATAATGTTTATCTAGATATATTTATTTTTTTTAACTTCTCTTCAGCTTTTATTCTTTCTTTATCATCTTTAAAATTATCTGGATGATATTTCTTTGCTAATTTACGATAAACTATCTTAAGTTCTTTTTCGTCATAACTACCACTAATTTCTAAAATCTCTAATGCCTCATAAACTGTCATAGATAATCCCCCTTTTCAGATTGATTCATATTATATGATAAAATAGAATAACTGTCAAATTCATGTAAAACAAACAAAAAACAGAAGATTGCTAATCTTCTATTCATTCCATTACTAACTCCTACTACTAACAATAGGGATAATATTATTTACTAATTCATCTTTAAAATTTTTTAGTTTATTTGTCATATGATATCTTCCTTTTATTTTCTTTTGATTGTTATTATAGGATTTACAAATTAGAATGTCAATTACTTAAATTTTCTATTAAAAAACCTAACTCATAGCGAATTAGGTTATGTAGATTATTTATTTTTACTTGGTTTTTCTTTCATTAAGCCATTTTCTACACTGACACGTTGAACAATTGTTAATGCGGCTATTAAACAAATTGTAAAAGATCCTCCATAACTCATAAATGGTAATGGAACTCCTGTCATTGGCATCATTCCGAAGATTCCCATTAAGTTTATCGCTATATGTAAAAATATATATACAGCTACTCCATAACATAGAAGTGCTCCTCTATTGGTAGGACTTTCTCTACCTATCTTCAATATTCTATACAATAAAAATATGTATAGAAGAATAATTCCTATTCCAAAAATAATTCCTAATTCT
>CALWSF010000092.1 GCA_944384125.1 uncultured Lachnospiraceae bacterium
GTAACAAAATAGAATAAAGAAATGTTATGGTTAAAAACATACCAAGCATTTCTTTTTGGTTCTTTTCTAAATTGTGTGGGTAGGTTTCAATAAAGCTATTTACAATAATGAAAAAAAGATATAACATATACATTGATGGAGATGTATAGTTATGAATAAAGAAAATGATATAAAAATATTAAGTTTAATGGCAGGGATAGAAGAACCATGGATATTAGAAAAAATCGAAGTTGATATAAATAAAGACTTGCATATGTATGTAAAATATAAAAGAGGAGAAAAATTCAGGTGCAATCAGTGTCAAAAATTATGTCCAGTTCATGATACAATTGAAAGAACGTGGAGACATTTAAATTGCTTTGAACATAAAACATATATACATTGTAAAGTGCCAAGAGTAAAATGTGATAAACATGGGGTGCATTTAATAGATGTACCATGGGCTAAAGCAAATACAGGATTCACCTTGTTATTTGAAGAATTTGTAATGCATTTAGCAAAGAAGATGTCAGTACATTCAATATCCAAGTTAGTAGGTGAAAGTGATGGAAAATTATGGAGAATAGTACATCGCTATGCAAAAGAATATATAGAAAATATAGAATTTTCAAAAGTAACCAAAATAGGATTAGATGAAACATCAAGAAAAGGGCATGAATATATAACAGTATTTATTGACTTAGACACATCAAGAGTAATGTATATAGCAGAGGGAAAGAAAGCCACTACAATAGAAGAATTCAAAGAATTTTTTAAAAAGCATAATGGAATACCAGATAATGTTACAGACATAACGTGTGATATGAATATGGGATATACAACAGGAATAAAGAAAGCATTTAAAAAATGTAAAATAACATATGATAAATTTCATGTAATAAAAGCAGTAAATGAAGCACTAGATAAAGTAAGAAAAAAAGAAGTAACAGAACAACCGATATTAAAAAAGACAAGATATATATGGTTAAAAAATAAAAGAAATTTAAAAGAAAGTCAACAAGAGAGTTTGGAAAAAATGTCAAAAATGAATTTAAAGACAGGAAGAGCATATAGATTAAAATTGGCATTTCAAGATATATATAATAGGAATTATACAGTAGAAATAGCAGAAGGAGAATTTAAAGAATGGATACAATGGGCAGTAAGAAGCAAATTACCAGAATTTAAAAGTGTAGCAAAAACAATAGGAAGTAAATTAGTTGGAATATTAAATTATTTTGAAAAAAGACTAACTAATGCAGTATTAGAAGGTACAAACAGTATGATACAAAGCATAAAATCTAGAGCAAGAGGATATAAAAAGATGGAAAATTTTAAAGCAATGATATACTTAATGAATAGTGAACATTGTATTGTTGGATAAATTAAAGGTATATCTATGTTATGTAGATATACCCACACAATATAAAAAATAACCTTCTTTTTTTTAAATTTCACATAAAAGATAAAAATAAAGAAAATGCTAAAATAGAATTATTGTAAACAAAATTAAATGTGAATAACTCGTGAACGCAAAATGACTATTATGAGTTATTCACAAAGTTATCCACATTATCCACAGTT
This sequence comes from uncultured Lachnospiraceae bacterium, assembly GCA_944384125.1. GTDB lineage: Bacteria > Bacillota > Clostridia > Lachnospirales > Lachnospiraceae > Otoolea. The sequence goes on from CALWSF010000092.1 coordinate 1,564, forward strand.
AGTTATCCACAAGTTATAAAATTATAAAACAAAGATATAGGATACATAAAGTATATAAAAAAGTATTTTTTGTAATTGTAATGAAATATTTTTGTAATATAAGTAGGAGAAAAATGACGAAAAAGTGAGCAATATAAAGAAAAACAACTATAAATAGCTAAAAATAGAGAATATTCTGTTTGTAAATGAAATTTTACTGTAATAAGTTTGTAAAAAGAAAAAGTAGAAAAAAGGAGATAAATGTAAAAGCCTGTTGAAAACTTATCCACAAAGATATTAAAATAAATTATATATATGTGGAAAACTAATTTTAAATATGTGGATAACTTATCTTTGTTAATTATCCAAAAAAATCTAAAATCATACAATATAATATGAAAAGGATAATAGATTGGAGTTGGAAAAATTATAATGATAAGCAAAATAAGAGAAATGTTAAAATATACTACAAAGAGATTAATAAGAGGATATGAAAATGATATAAACATAGAAAAATTAGAAGAAATGAAAAAACAGGGAGCAGTAATAATAGATGTAAGAAGTGAGCAAGAGTTTAAAGAAGGACATATAGAAGGAGCAATTTCAATACCAGAATATGAAATAAAAAATAGAATGAAAAAAGAATTACCAAATTTAGAGCAAACAATAATTGCTTATTGTAGTACAGGTCATAGAAGTAGAAGAGCTCAAAAAGTATTAGAAAAAATGGGATACAGCCAAGTGTATAATTTAGTAAATGGCTGGCAGAACTATTGAACTGTTAATAATTTATTTATACAATATTAAGAAAAAATAAATAGTATTCTAAATATATATGTGGTAGAATAAGGAAAAAGGTTGGAAATTCAATTCTTTCCAACCAAATTAAAAATTAAGAAGGGATGATAGTAAACATGGAAAACATTTTAGAATGTAAAAATCTGTGTAAAACATTTGGAAAAAAACAAATCCTACACAATGTATCATTTGAAATAAAAAAAGGAGACATTCTAGGATTTATAGGACCAAATGGAGCAGGAAA
>CALWSF010000093.1 GCA_944384125.1 uncultured Lachnospiraceae bacterium
TGGTACAAATATCTTCATTATCTCCTGATGCACTAACTTTAACATCAAGTATTTTATTTGTAGCATATGTGTTGAAATTGTGGTATGAAAAGAGAAAAATAACAAAAAAAGAAGTATCAAAATTAACTATTTTAGGAATAGTAGTTGCATTGTGTAAAATAGTGTATATACCATTTGTATTTTTTGTGCTTATTCTTCCAAGGAAAAGTTACAAGGATAAGAAAAATTATATATTAAGTGTTATTGTAATGATAGTAATTCCAATTTTAATAAATTTAATTTGGTTAGCAATTGCAAATACACATTTATCTTTAATTGATAATAATAAATCTAGTGTGCAAACAGCAAATATTTTAACGAATATTCCAGAATATATAAGAACAGCAGCTTATACATTACAATATGCTATGGACAAAACATTAACTGCTCTATTTGGCGGAGGATATATTACGCATAATACAAATGCTGTTGGTAATGGCTTTATTACAGTAATACCAATGATTTTGTTATTTGTTTTTGAGATTTTATTTGATGAGAAATTAAAGATAAATTTGGAGATGAAAGCAAAAGTTATAATTTCAATTATATCTTTAGCTATAATTGGCTTGATTTTTACAAGTTTATATGTTCAATGGTCACCTTTAAAATGGTTTTTTGTTGATGGAGTTCAAGGAAGATATTTCTTGCCATTGTTATTGCCTTTGACGATTTTACTTGCTCAAAATAATATAGTAAAACAAAAAGGGAATATTCACTTAAAGTCAATTATTACTTATACAGGGATTATTTTGAATATGTTAATTTTAATGGAGATTGTATTAAAATATATATAATTATTAATTGAAACAAAGAATACAAAAAATCCAAAAAAACTTACAAAATCTGTTCTCTTTTTTAATAAAATATGATAAAATAAAAGTGCTTTAGTAAATGGAATGGGGATAAAGTATAAGGAGGAATACAGAATGAAAAAAATAAGTATTATAGTAATATTATTAGTAACTTTAATAACTTTATTAGGGAGTGGATATGTACAAGCAGCAAATGAAATTTTACTAAATAATACAGAAGAAAATTTGAAATCAGAAGAAAATAACAATCAAGAAAGTAATCAATCCAATACTACAAATTCAATACAAGACAATAAAGACGATATTATAAATGACGAAGAAAATCAAAATAGTATTCAATCAAATAATAATTCAACAGAAAATCAAAATACACAAATCGAAGATAATACAACAAAAGAAGAAGAAAATAAAGTACTAGAAAATGAACAAGATAATGTTGAAGGAAACATTGAAAATGAAGAAACACAAATTAATGCATTATCAATTGAGCAAGAAGAGACAAATGTTATACAAACAAAAAGTGCAAAAGTGTTAGAAGAAGGAACATATGTAATCAGGTCAGCAATAAATAACAACTATGTTTTAGATGTAGCAAATGCATCAAAGACAAGTGGAGCTAATGTTCAATTATATCAAAATCAATTATTAGAAAGTCAAAGATTTGAAGTAGAATATTTAGCAGATGGTTATTACATAATAACAGCAGTACATTCAGGAATGGTATTAGATGTAGCAAATGCTGGTCAAACAGCAGGAACTAATGTATGGCAATGTTATAGAAATGAAATGGATGCACAAAAATGGATAATACAAGATGCAGGAGATGGATATTATTATGTAATATCAAAATGTAATGGATTATATTTAGATGCAGCAAATGGAGTAGCAGCAAATGGAACAAATATAGCAGTATGTTATGGAAATAATTCAAATGCACAAAAATTTAAATTTCAAAAATATGAAGAATTAATGCCAAAAAGAACTTTAGAAGATGGGACATATGTAATAAAGTCAGCAATAAATAATGATTATGTAATAGATGTAACAGGTGGTTCAAAGACAAGTGGAGCAAATGTACAGTTATATCAAAACCAATCTTTAGAAAGTCAGAGATTTGAAGTAGAATATTTAAAAGACGGATATTATATAATAACAGCAGTACATTCAGGAATGGTATTAGATGTAGCAAATGCAGGAAAAACAGCAGGAACTAATGTATGGCAATGTTATAGAAATGAAATGGATGCACAAAAGTGGATAATCCAAGATGCAGGAAATGGATATTATTATGTAATATCAAAATGTAATGGATTATATTTAGATGCAGCAAATGGAGTGGCAGCAAATGGAACAAATATAGCAGTATGTTATGGAAACAATTCAAATGCGCAAAAATTTAAATTTGAAAAAGTGTCAAAGGAACAACAACTAGCAAATGGAAAATATGTAATTAAATCAGCAATAAATAATGACTATGTAATAGATGTTGAAAATGGTTCAAAAATGAGTGGAGCAAATGTACAAATATATCAAAATCAGTTATTAGAAAGTCAAGAATTTAACGTAGAATATTTAGAAAATGGTTATTATATAATAACAGCTTCACATTCTGGAATGGTATTAGATGTAGCAAATGCAGGAACAACACCAGGAACTAATGTATGGCAATGTTATAGAAATGAATTAGATGCACAACAATGGATGATAAGAGATGCAGGAGATGGATATTATTATATAATTTCAAAATGTAATGGATTATATTTAGATGTTGCAAATGGGGTAGCTGCAAATGGAACAAATATAGCAGTATGCTATGGAAAT
>CALWSF010000094.1 GCA_944384125.1 uncultured Lachnospiraceae bacterium
GGTTTTCCGATTCACCTCTCGGTGCAGCCTCCAACGAACAAAGCCACAGCACAGGGCTGTTTTGTCCCGTGCCGTGGCTCTGTTCCTGTTTTCTTGTTTCCAAGGTGGGCGGCTAAAGCCCAAGAAAAAATCCCTGTCCCAACAACTCCTCCGTTTGCGCAATGGTTTCCATGGAGTTCTCCTGATCTTTTAAGGCCACAGCGGCCAGCAAATAGTTGCATACGCAAAACAGGGAAACCAGGGAGCTTTTATAGGATATCCCATCTGTTTTACAGGGCAGGATGATGTCCCCATAGGGATTAATTTCTGTGCTCCCCTGTCTGGTAAATAAAATGATCTTAACCCCTCTGTGTTTCAGCCAAGAAACTAGGTTGGCTGTCATCTTGGAGTAGCGCGGTGTCAGAAACGCTATGCAGACATCGCCGACTTGCGCCCCGACCACCTCTTCTGGATAGTCCATCGCCACCCCATAAATCAGCCGGACCCCTTTTTTGGTTTGGCCCAGCCGATACCCCAAGTAGTGCGCTACAGAAAAATTGCCCCGGACTCCCAACACATACACGGTTCTGGCGCAGGTAATAGCCTCCACCGCCTGGGATAAGGACTCCTCCGAAAGCGCCTCCAGTGTGTCATGAATATTCTGGATATCATTTTGAAAGGAATCTACCAACAGCTTATCCTGTTTTGTGGTTTGAACCGAGTCCAGCAGCCGCTTCGGCAAGCTACCTTTGTCCAGAATACTCCTTTGCAGCGCCTGCTGCATATCTCCATATCCCTTGTAGCCCAGCGTACGTGCAAAGCGGATAACCGAGGTTGTACTCACCCCGATCAGGTTTGCTACTTCTTCCAGCCGCTTAAAGGGAAGCGTATCCGGATGACCAAGAAAATAATCTGCCACCTGCCTTTGGGTATGGGTCAGCCCGTCATACACCCTTTGAATCTGTAACAGGAATTCCGACATAGAGCGGTTCCTCCTTTGGTGTTTTTGGTTACCCATATCCTATAAAAAAGTATGAATTTTGTCAAGTTTTAAGTAGGTTCTTTCCCTGCACTATTCTCCGCTCTCTTTTCAAGCCCGCTGTCTTTTTTCTTAAAAACGCGCCAGCCTGGAGCAGTCAGCCAGGCAGCTGCCTGGGTTCTCGCTGCTGGCCCGCAGGAGCGAGTTAATTTTATCCAGCCGTTCTCCCGACTTAGGCGCTCCATTTTTTGAAATCAAGGTCTCCAACCCCAGGCACAGGTCCGCTACAATATCCCCCACCGCGCCGCCGGAGCGCCCGGATGGAATTGCCAGCAAACCGTGTTCCTGTGCAAAACGATAGGTATCCAATGCCTCTGTAATGCTTCCAACTTGGTTAGGCTTCAAAATAAAACCATCAATCTCATGGTTGTCATAAGCCCGCTGAAGGCGGCTCAGGCTGGTGGCAATGAAGTCGTCCCCTATCAGATTGGTACGCCTCAGCCGTTGATGAGCGGCCTCGTACCCTGACCAGGCATCCTCGTCCAGGAGATCCTCCACAAATATCAGCGGAAATCTGCGGGTCAGCTCCTCCATGTGTTCAACCAGCTCTGCCTCACTCACCCGGCGTCCATTATACTCGTAGGTGCCGTCTTGGCTGTTGTACATCTCGCTGGAGGCGCAGTCCAAGCAAAAGGCAACGCGATCCCCATATCCACACTGCTCCGCCGCTCGGGTCATCAGCTCCAAGATCACGGCCGGGTCGCTGCTGGGCGCCGCCCAGCCATAGGAACCGCCCAGCGCAGGTTTTCGCCCTCCCAGATAATCTGAAATGACTTCTTCCAGCTTTTGATACACCTTTACTGCGATTTCCACCGCCTGCTCTACACACTCCGCCTTCCACGGCGCCAGAATGAACTCGTTGACTCCTTGGACCAGATCCGGGTAGCGTCCGCCGTTCACAATATTGAACGTGGGCAAGGGAATGGTTTTAAGGGGACGTCCCGCCAGATAACGATATACCGGCTGTTTCACCTCCGCTGCCGCCGCCCGCAGGCAGGCAATAGACACGCTATAGATGGAATTTCCTCCCAGAATATGTTTGTCCTCTGTCCCGTCCAACTGGATCATCCTGGTGTCAACCGCCCGCTGATCTGTCACGTCCATTCCAATCAGGGCGGGAGCAATCTGTTCCTCCACCGCCCGTACCGCCTGGTGCACGCTCATTCCATCATACTCGTTCGGATCGTGATCCCGCAATATAAAGGACTCGTGGATACCCACAGAGGTACCGGTGGGGGCGGCGCCCCGGCCCATGATCCCGTTGTCCGTATATACATCCACTTCCAGCATCGGCCGCGCCTTACAGTCCAAAATCTGCCGTGCCCGGATTGACCGAATTTTTGTACTCACTGTTTATTCCCCGCTCTCAATTTCGTTTTCCGGCACATATAGGATATTCAAATCACAAATATTGGTTCCGGTATTGCCGGTCAGCACCGTGCACCCCGCCTGATTCAGCGCCTCATAGCTGGCGTGTCCCCGCAGCGCAGCATAAGGATCCACTCCGGCCGACTCCATTGCCGCCAGGGTTTGGCTGTCTGTGATACCTCCGGCCACCGGAGTGGTTCCGTCCGTCCCCTCCGTGTCCATAGAAAGCAGGCATGTCCCCCGCGTCTTCGATGCAGTGACCGCAAAGCTGAGCGTCATCTCCTGAGAGGGCCCGCCGTGTCCTGTGATCTCCCGGCTGTCTCGGATGGTGGTTACGCA
>CALWSF010000095.1 GCA_944384125.1 uncultured Lachnospiraceae bacterium
ATGTGCCGCCATTCTACCGCTGATGTGAACAGCCGCTGCCGCGATGTCCGGGCAGATGCTGCCGGTCTGGAAGAAGCAGTCCTCCTCACTTTGAAAAAGCAGCTGGAAATCCTGTTGCCCGTACATGAGGACGGCACCATTCACCTGGAGGCCACCGCTGCCAAATGCTCCGAGTACGAGAAGCAGCTGGAAGCTCTGAAGGACCAGAAGCAAGCTCTCTTTGAACGGTATCTCTTGGGGCAGATCGAGCTGGACACATATAAATCGGAGAAAGCAGTTTATGACGCAGAAATACTGAAAGTCAAAAATGCCTATGCTGCTGTCACCGCCCAGGCAAAGCTGAAGCGAGAAGAACAGGCCCGCCAAAGCAGCCGACAAGAAATCGTTCACTCGATTGCAGAAGCGGATGTGCTGACCTCTGAGCTGACCGATCTGCTGATCGAAAAGGTGTATGTATTCCCCGACAACCGCATTGAGATTGTTTACAAAGTCCATGACCTCTTTGAATAATTGAAGGTACAAAAACGGAAAACCCAGGCTATCAAATCTATCTTGGTAGCTTGGGTTTTCTGCTTTTCAGAATTATATTTTTTTGTCGTGTGCTTGACATACGGGTGGCGAAGGTCTGGATATGTCAAGCACTGACTAATAGAATTTAAGTATTTTATATCGTAAAATGGTGCGCTCTGTCGAAACCACGCATATCATGTATTTTTCTATTTCATAGAATACGGTTAACCTTGATGCATTGCGATAGATGCTTGCTTGATCTTGTCAGCAAGGCTTGTGTTACAGGACAAACTATAATCGCTGGCGAATACCATTAGACCCTGTTTAGAAAGTTCCTTCAAGGTCTCCATGACTATCCACGGGTCGCGGGCCACACGGCCTAACTCCGGCACCAAAATGGCGTCCGCGTGTTTCTTAGCGGCAAGGCTGAGAACATTGTACCAGCCTGGCCGGTCCATCGACACACCCTTCTCGTAGGCACGAACCTCGCCAATAATCTTTAACCCATTCTCTCCAGCATATCGGTGCAGCCGGGTGCTTTGCGCCTGCAACGGCGTATCATCCATTTGATTTTGTGTGGCGATACGACAATAGCACGCCACCCGGAATTTCTTTTCTGACATAGAAAACCTCCAAAATACTAAATGGCAGCCGGCAACTTCCTTGCGGCCACATAAGGAATCTCGTCCAAATAATTCAATTCCACATGGATCCTTCCATCCGGCCAGATTTTGACGGAACGGAGCAGGTCGGCGGACAGTTCTGCTGTCAACTTGTCCAGATCCGTGAGCCCCTCATACTTTTCAACAAACTTGCTCTCGCCAGTCCACAGCGATTCCAGCCTTTGTTTTGCCGCAGCTTCACCCTCATATGCTTTTTCTCGCCGCTCCAAAAGAGCGGCCTTTTTATCCGCATATTCAGACCGCGACATAGAACCTTCCATGGCGTATGCCTCATATAGAATACGGCTCTCCTCCGTGATTTGCTGCTGGAGCGTCTGGAAACTCCTGATCTCCTGCTGCAGTGTATGGAGCTGCATCTCGCGTTTTTCCCTCTCCACTGCACACAGGCGTTTTTCTTCCACCGCCAACTTGCCGCACACACGGATGGCATCGACCACCACCTCCATAATGTCAGCCTCATAGATCTTCCCTTGGAAGCAATCCATATCCGGGACAGTGCGAGGCGTGGAACATCTGTAGTAGCGGTTGGAGGTGCCGCGCCGCACGATTGCGTACCCGCACACGCCGCAGATGACCTTCTTCCTAAGTGGGTTGTCCCTTTTGACGCGCTTGGCGGCCTGCCTATACGCTCCGCCCAGGCTTTCCTGCGCCCTCCGGAACAATTCTTTGGATACTATGGCCTCATGGCGGTCATCCACAACGATCCAATCCTCCAAGGGTGCCGTCACCTGCCGGCGGACGCCGATTTGCTGCCGGACACGCTTGCCAAATACTGTGCTTCCAATGTACTGGCGGTCGCGTATGATAGCATAGACTGTTTGCGGACGCCAATGATTATCATGCCAGTTGCCGTGCGCGCTTGAAGTTCCGGCCTTTGCCTTAGACGGCGTGGGGACGCCTTCCGCGTTCAGCAGGCGGGCCACCATTTCCGTGGTATAGCCATCCGCGATCAGAGAAAAGATGCGGCGCACCACGCCAGCGGTCGCGGGGTCTGGTACCAGCAAATGCTTGTCATCGGAGGCCCGCTGATACCCATAGGGCGCGACCGGATTGATATAGACGCCCTTTTCGGCGAGGATCTTCTTTGCGCTGCGTACTTTCCTCGACAGGTCACGGCTGTAGAGGTCATAGATCAGCGCCTTGAAGGATGTATCAATGCTGTCGATGTCACCCCTGCGGCTGCTGTCAAAATGGTCATTCACAGCGATAAACCGAATGCCGAGAAAGGGAAACACACGGGAGACATAATTGCCGACAGTAATATAATCCCGTCCAAAGCGTGACAGATCCTTTACCACAATGCACTGGATGTTTCCGCTCTGGGCCGCCTCCAATAGAGCTCTTACGCCGGGCCTGTCAAAGTTTTTCCCACTGTACCCATCGTCGGTAAATTCCTCGATCTTAGCGTGAGCCAGGTCTGGGGAGTTGCGGATATACGCAGTCAGCAAATCACGCTGGTTGGTGATGCTCTCTGACTCCAGCTTGCCATGAAACAGGTCGTCATCCTCAAGAGACAGGCGAAGATAAATCGCTACGGTATGGATTATCACGCCGTCACCCCCTCCAGAAAGCTGGCTACCTTTAGAAATTCATCCTGGTAGACCAGTTCAATGTCGAGGCGGTCGTTGTCATAAACTGTGATCCTCGCAATTAGAGCCTGTATCAAGTCCTCTGTGAGCATTTTGGCATGATAGAACGGACGGCAGGCTTCAAACATGGGGTTGGCCGGGCCGCAGTGCAGGAGGTCTTGTGCCTCTCCCTTCAGAGCGTCATATCGTTCTTTTGCTTTTAAGTACTCCGATTGATAGTGCTCCTTCATGGACAGATATTCATCCCGTTCAATGACGCTATCCACCAGCTGGGCATAAAGCCCCTCCAAAAGTGTCATGTTCCGGGAAAGACGCCGCTCTTCCTCGGCCATCTGCCGTTCGATGGAAGTTCGCCGCACGGCGGTCTTTTCGTCCCACACCTGAAGGCTTCTCTGTTCCAACTCTGCCACGGCATCAAGATGGCAGCGGATGGTGGCCTCCACGACTTCCAAAAGTTTGGACTCTTTCAGGTTTTTTGGTGTGCAGGCGCCTGCCTTTTTTACTGACGTCACACACAAATAATTGTAGTAGTAAACGCGCCCGTCCTGCCGGCGGTTATAGACATGACGCCGTACCAGTGCCTTTCCGCAATCTCCGCAGAAAACCAGCCCGCGAAACAAACTGGGTGTCTTCAGGCCGTCCGCTTTGTCCAGGCTTTCTTCATATACCCGCCTGTTCTCCGCTGTGATCCTCTGCGCGGCGGCAAAGGTATCTTCGTCGATCAGGGGCTCGTGGGCATTTCTGAACACACGCCACTCACTTGCCGGAGCATTTCGCTCCTTGCGGGCCTGCTTATAAGACACATTGGTACGCTTGCCCTGGACCAAATGCCCGAGATAGACCTCGTCCCGCAGGATCTCCTTGATGTTCCACGCCGCCCAGATGGCATCCCGGTATTTCTCTTGTTTTGAGAGGCCGCGCTGGTACAGATATGCCCCTGGAGAGGGCACTCCCTGACCATTGAGCAGCCGTGCGATCCCCATATAGCCCAAGCCCTGCAGGCGGAGCGCAAAAATTTCCTTGATGATCGGAGCCGTTTCCGGATTGGGCGCCAGCTTGTGCCGGTCATCATCACTTTTGCGGTAGCCATAAGGTGCGTAGACGCCGATAAATTGCCCCCGGCGTTCCTTGGTTTCGATGGCGCTGGAGATCTTCCGGGATATATCCCGGCTGTAGGTGTCGTTGATGATGTTTTTCAGAGGCATGACTAGGCCATACTCCGTCTCCACCGCCGTTTCCGTATCGAAGTGGTCGTTGACGGCCACGAACCGGACGCCCAGGAACGGAAATATCCGCAGCAGATAGTTGCTGGTCTCGTGGTAGTTGCGGCCGAAGCGGGAAAGGTCCTTGACAACAATGCAGTTGATCTTCCCGCGGCGCACATCCTCCATCATGCGCTCAAAATCCGGGCGGTCGAAGTTGGTTCCGGTGTGCCCGTTGTCGCAGTAGACCTCCACCAGACGCAAATCGGCCTGACCCTCAATGTATGCCAAAATCAGGTTTCTTTGTCCCTCTATCGTATCTGAGCCGGGCTTGCCGCTGTCCTCAATAGAGAGACGGATATAGGCGGCGGTCTGGTACTCCTTTGCCTGCGGCGCCGCAGCAACCGCTGGTTGGAGCGGGTTGACCTTGCGCTTTGTACGTGCCATCCTCAGCCCGCCTCCCTCTGGGAGAAGGACTGCCGCGCCCGCTGGAGCAGTTCCACCTGCCAACGAAATTCATTCTGCCAACGATATACGATCTCTACCCGCTTATCACGGTAGACCATGATCCGCTCAATGAGGGATACTACCAGAGTGCGATCCAGAGCGGTGATATTCTGGTGTTTGCGGAACTGCGCCATCCAAGCCCGACTATTTTCGGAGTTGTCCATAGCCTGGGCCATTTCCGCGCGGATCCCTTCCGCCTGCTCCTCCGCCTCGGCCTTGCGCCGGGTGTAAGTCTTTTTCAGTTCCTGGTATTCCTCCCGGTCGATGACGCCATCGGCAAGGTTTTCGTAGAGGGAGCGCAGGAGCGTCTGGCAGCGGTCGATCTCCTCCTGCTTTTTCGCCAGACGGGTATTCAATTTCTGGATGCCGGCCTTTTTCAGCCATGCAATGTCCGTCATGTCCAGCAGATCGGACAGGTCAATCACCTGCCGGATGTGCTGTTTCAGGGCCTCGAAAACAATCTCTTCCAAAACGTGATCTCGCAGGCTGTGGGGAGAGCAGCTTTTTTCACTTTTGTGGGCGCCGCAGACATAATACACGTACTTGTTCCGCCCGGAGGGGACAGTCTTTCGGACCATGGAAGCGCCACACTCCCCGCAGAACACCATGCCGGAAAACAACTCCACCGCTTGCCCGCCAACACTGGTCCGGGTGTCCAGGGCAAGCACCTTCTGGACGCTTTCAAAGTCAAAGCGGTCGATGATGGCCTCATGGTGGTTTTCCACGACAGCCCACTCTTTCCGCGGCTTTTCCACGATCTTTTTTACTTTATAGCTTGGGGTGGTCACCTTGCCCTGCTCCAGCACCCCCATGTAGACCGGATTTTTCAAGATACGCAGGATCATGCCGGCGCTCCAGGTGGACTCCTCTTTGACACGGAATTTGGTGGTATAGCGCATCCCCAGCCTGCGCTTATAGTCCATTGGGGTGGGGATACCCATTTCGTTGAGTTTGTCCGCAATATCCCCCGCGCTGATCCCAGCCAGTTTCCACTTAAAAATGTCCCGCACCACATCGGCGGCATAGTCATCCACCACCAGGCGGTGCTTGTCCTCTGGGTCCTTCAAATACCCGAAAACAGCAAAAGAGCCAATGAAGTCCCCGCGTCTGCGTTTGACTTCAAGCTGGCTCCGAATCTTGATCGAGGTATCCCGGCAATATGCCTCGTTTATAAGATTTTTGAACGGGATGATCAGTTCATCGGACTCCACATTCCTGTGTTCACTGTCATAGTGGTCGTTGATGGCGATAAAGCGTACACCCAAAAAGGGAAAGATACGTTCGATGTATTCTCCCGCTTCCAGGTGGTCCCGGCCAAACCGGGACAAATCCTTGACCACGATGCAGTTGATTTTTCCAGCCTTGACCTCATCCATCATCGCCTGAAAGGCCGGACGGTCAAAGTTGGAGCCGGTATAACCGTCATCCACTTTCATGCCGCACTCCCGGAGTTCCGGATGGCGTGACAAAAAGTCACGGATCAGGTCTTTCTGCCCCGTGACGCTGTTGCTCTCCTCCTTGTCCCCATCTTCCCGGGACAGGCGGACATAGCCGCAGGTATTCCAAATTTTGATGCTGGTATCGCTCATTGCTATCTCTCCTAATCGTCAGGATTGCCGGCAAGACACCTTCCGACAAGGAGAGCACTGATTTGTCCTGTACCTGTAGTTTAGCACATAAGCCGCCTCCTGTCCAGTGTATCTTGCCGCGCATCAGGATCAACATTTGGAACGTATGTAGGTAAGCATCCGCTCCTCCAGTGTAACATCGGTATCCGTAAAACTGATCTTCACAACATAGTCGCCGTGCCGATAGCAATATGGATTTCCAATCTGGCGGATGAAGTCCAGGATGCGATCTTCCTTGGGAAGACCGGCGTTGATCTCCACATCCCGGATATCCCGAAGGGCCTCACGGTCTACCGTCCGCACGTCCACTTCCTGCATCGCTCGTAGATCTTCACAGGTCAGTCTTTTGCCAGTCATTTCTGAGCCTCCTGTCGTAAAAATAAATAATTTTCAATCTGAGAAATGGTATGGGAGTTTTTTTGCGTTCTTGCGCTGGTTATTGTATTTCTCCAAAATGACCCGGGCATAGCGGAGGCCGTTGCTGTTGGTGCTGAAGTCTAGTTTGCCGCGCCGGACGATCTCATCCGGATCAACCTTGGAGAGCTGCCGGATAAAAAGCCGGTCATCCATCTCCGCGCTGTAGGTCTTTAGGAAGATCGTCATACCGGAGAATATAAAAGATGTCAGGGAATCGGGGTGTCCGCCCCAAGTGCAGCGGAGCAGGACCAGCATCCGGGAAAACTCCCCGTTTCCCAAGGCACGCCATGACTTCATGAGCGCGCGGATAGACCCGATCTCATTGGCGCCCCTGGTTCTCCTGTTCAGCGCCCATATAAAGCCGTTTGCCTCAATCAAAGATTTGACCGTGCGGATGTCAGCGTCAGTGCCGGATTCCGCAAGGGCGTTGGTGGCCTGGGCCAGCGTAAGGCGCTTTTTTGCTTTGTCCAGCTTATAGCACAGGTCCGCCTCCTGCTCGTAGGTCAGCCCGCTGTATATGATGCAGGGCACCATGACCTCTTTTCCTCCATTCATCTTTCGCATGGCGGCGACCCGGTGCTGCCCATCCACCACGTTAAATTTCCCGTCCCGGAAACTGACTACCAGCGGATCCAGCAGGCGGTCATCCCACTCCCGGATCAAGCGATTTACTTCCTTTTCGTCCACGGGACGCTGGTAAGGCAGTCCCGAGGTGAGGCGGCCGGTGAACAGAGTGCGCTCCGTTCCGGGCTTGCCGTATTCCACATCACTGATCGGAAAATCCGTTTCCTTTTTTTCGGGTTTTGCCGGATAATGTTTTTTTCGATAGCTCATGCGTTGTTTGTCCTTTCCACCTGATGTAATAATTCCTCCGCGGCATCGCAGAGGGCCTTGGTCTGTGACCGCAGATAATCAACCTGGATCTGCGACAATGCTGGAAACACCTCTGTGTACTGCGGTGTGGAGTACCACTTGATATCCTTAATGAACTTGTGAATGAAGCCGGAGTATTCAGCCAGAAAGATATCCGGCGTACAACTGCAGTCCTTATTGGGGTCTTTGAGGTCAGCGACGGATTCCTCAAAACTGCTGAATTTTTTGTCCGGCAAACGGTAAGGGACGTCCAAATGAGGGGGTTCGTCCGGATGGTCAACAGGAGGTGTTCGTTCGCTGTCCTGTCCTTCAACGGAAGGCATCTCGGATGGTGATCCATGCTCCACGGTATCCTGGCTGGCCTTAAAAGCGTTATATTGCTCCACAGAACGAATTTCCCCGGCGGCAAGCATATTTGCGGCTTCCGCCTGTTGATCCGGATCTAAACGCGATAATTTAAAGGCGGTTTCCTTTTTTATTCTTGGTTCCGCATCTTTAATGATCTTTTTTGCCTCATTTGTTAGATTTTTGGCTGTTTGCATCTGACGAGCTACAATTCGTGGAGTAACACCGAGTTTTTCTGCGGTATCCTGAACAAAGGACTTTGACGTGGAGGAAAATTTTTCTCCCACGTTGTTTCCAATGGCACGGTTCATCCCGATAGCCTGAGATACCCGGTATTTTGTTTCTGGGTGCAGGGTCTCATATATTTCCTTGCGCCGCAATAACAATTCTCCAAACTCAACTGTGGATAAATCACTGCGAACTACATTTTCATCGATCTCCGCAAGCTCCGCCTTCAGCCCCTCCAGGCTGCTGACAGTACACTCGATCTCTGTCCATTCCAGCAGTTTGACTGCCTCCAGACGGTGCAGGCCGGCAATCAGGGTGTGTTTCTTATCGACAATGATCGGATGGAGCAGGCCCAGCTCCCGAATACTGTCTGCCAACTCCTTAACATCATCCAGGTCCAGCTCCCGCCGTCCTGGATTGACCGTGATCTCGCTGATTGGAATACGCATGTTCTCACCTCGATCCTTATAGTGCCGAAACAGCGCCCATACCGGCTTTATTTTTGGATCCACATTGCTATGGAAGATGGGTCCGGTATGGACGCTGCTCTGGTGCTGCGTATGCTGGGAATATGGGCGTGCCGTATTGTCGAGCGGCAAGACCGCTCTACTGCTCACCCCCGGCACGGGAGTACGCAGACCCGTCCCTGGCAAAGGACGCCTGTAAAACTGACGGATGGTGGCGGCAGGTGACGAAGCTGCCCAGGCCGATCCCACAGTAGTCCCCTTTTACCCTGCGGTACGGTTTCATAGTCGGTTGTT
Source organism: uncultured Lachnospiraceae bacterium (assembly GCA_944384125.1). Taxonomy (GTDB): domain Bacteria; phylum Bacillota; class Clostridia; order Lachnospirales; family Lachnospiraceae; genus Otoolea. The sequence goes on from CALWSF010000095.1 coordinate 8,744, forward strand.
CCCCACTGCGGGTCATGGCGCCCCGGCCATGCCAAAAGCCGGTGACAGGCCCGCCAGGTTCCGCTCGTGCCTTAGATGCAATTTTGATTGGCGGAGTGGGGTATGGGCGGCACGCCGCCCATGCCCTTCCCCCGCAGGCAGTCCTCGCGCCTGTGCCTGTATCGCTCGCCTCAGTGGGTAATTCAAGCCTGCGTACTGATATAAACAGGCGCTTGCTTGTCCCATTATTTTTCAAGGTGCAGCAGAGGAAAATTTACCCTCTCACTAGTAAGGTGATGGCAAGGGCTTTTTGGTCCGCTTTTGGCCAGATTTTCAAAGAAAATTTTTCAACAAAATCCCCATTTTTTCGCGCAGGCGCTGCTCCCGGCGGCGAAAAGTTGTTTTGGGAAGGCCGAGCGCGGCACACGCCTCCCGTTCGTTCTTCCCACCGATGTAGAACTCCTGCACGATACGGCGCTCCTCCTCTGTCAAGGTACCCAGCACCTGCTCCAGCCAGATCCCAGAGAGCACAAGAGCTTCTACATCATTCAAAGCAGCTGCGCTGCCGCGGCGCCACACGGGAATCTGATCCAATGGAACCTCACGGGCCGGCACGGCAACAACATCCTGAGTTTTTTTATCACGGATAACGCGAGGAGTTTTCAACTGCCGCATGAAATAATCTTCTTTATCCTCATAGTGCCAAAAAGCCCGGTATACTTTCTCAGTCACCGGGACGGCCTCCCCATCTATGTAGAGATAACGCTGTTTGCGTTTTGTGTTCATTTCTTTACCTCCAGAAATTTGATTTGCTTCGCATCAAATTTCCAGAGCTGGGGGACCACGCGCCATGTACCATGAACCGGCCTGATCTTCAAAAAATTCTCTGAACTTTACATTTCTTTGCGTTTCCCGCTTAATTTCGCAAATATGGGCAAAAAAAGTTCGACAGCTTTCTAAAATATCCTCTGTAATTTGATAGGGGATATTTAAGAAAACCGTCGAGGAAGAAAAAACCGCAGACAGCCGCCAGGCTGTCTGCGGTGCAGGCCAGGGGATCAATAAGGCTAAGAACGCATTGATTTTATAAATGGTTCTGCTTCCTCCATACTTCTACAAATTGTTACTATATCATATCATCCAAAAAATAGCAGAAAATGGAGGACGCCGTCGTATAAAAAGTACACATACAAAATGTGGGGCAAAACTGTTGGATTCAGTTATTTGAAAATCGGTCACGCCTCTTATTATACAAGATACAGAAAATCAATCCTTGACAGACACTATATATTGTGATAGCATACCTTTGTAATTGATTCTTTGTGCGCGCCTCGTTTGAGGGTAGATCGATTTGTTCGGTCTATGAGCGATGGGTATCGCATTGCACACGTTGTTAGGTTTGTACGGTCGATCAGCAGGTTAATTGCGCCTTTTGGCGGATTACTGCTGATTTTTTCAATTCCATAGGGAGAGATCCCATCGCGCAAGCGAGAATGACTGATGTTCGCTCCATGGCGGACAGGGCACGGCGGCTGCCGGCCTCAGTTGTTCTCGCTTTTTTATTTTGCCCAAATGCCGGAAGGCTTTTGAGGATATATCAATTATGAAAGGAGCAAGACACAGTGAGACACAAACGTAAATGGCGGACCGGCGGCAAGCCGAAATGCGCCGCAAAACCAGTCAGCAGAAGCAACCAGAAGCAGCGACTGAAAGAACAGGCAAGAGCCTGGGGTTCCTGGAGGGGGGAAGACAGCTGTGACACAGGCAGCGGACTATCAGCCGTCGGTGCTGGTAGAAACAGCAGATCTCTCGCGGGATGAGTGGCTGGCATACCGGCGCAAAGGCATCGGAGGCAGTGACGCATCCGCAGTACTGGGCATTTCTCCCTTCCGAACGGCCAGAGACCTCTATTTCGACAAGCTGAACATTGTGACAGCGGACGATGGGGGCAACTGGGTGGCAATGGAGATGGGAAATCTGCTGGAGGATCTTGTTGCCCGTATCTTCGCTAAGAAGACCGGCCTTCGGATCTTTCAGCGAAAAGTCATGTACCAGCACCCGCGCTATCCCTGGATGCTGGCGGATCTGGACTATCTCGTGGAACAGCCGGACGGCACGCTTGCGATCCTAGAGATAAAAACCACGAACTATAACGCCAGGGACAAATGGGAATACAACGGCGAGGAGATCGTACCGGTCTATTACGAGGCCCAAGGCCGCCACTATATGGCGGTAGTCAATCTGAACCGTGTGTATTTCTGCTGTCTCTATGGCAACAGCGAGGATGAGGTCATCATCCGCTGCATCGACCGGGATATGGCCTATGAGCAGGAACTGATTGCGCTGGAGGACTATTTCTGGCACGACAATGTGCTGGCGAAGAATCCACCACCCTACACCGAGGATGGCGATCTGATCCTGGAGAGCCTGCGCCGGAGCCTGGGACCCTCTGACAAAGATGCCCCGCCTGTGCTGATCACCCCTCCACAGTTTGCAAGGGTGGCGCGCTACCTGGAACTGCAAGCGGAGAAAAGCCAGCTCAATGCCGAGGTGCGGAGGCTGGAGGCGGAAATGCAGCGCATGAAGGCGATGATCGCCGTAGATATGGGGACAAGCTGTAAGGCAACCTACGAAGACGCAAGCGGTAGTTACACCATCACCATGAATTCGTCCAGAAGGCCTATCATCACCAGGGATCAGATCGACCGCATGAAGGTACTCCATCCGGATCTGTATGCCGAGTATGTTACCTTCTCTGAGAGCCGCAAACTTGTGATCAAAAAGGCTGCCACACCGGCTGCCTGACAAAACCGGAGGTGAAGAAAAATGGGTATTGTAGCCGCCTTTGATAAGGTGCTGTTTTTCAATGAAACGAGCAAATACTGCGTCCTGCGCCTTAAAACGGCGGATGACATGATACCAGCGGACGCAAAAAGCCCCTATCGGTACAGCGACCATCTCATTCGCTTTACTGCCGTGGGGTACGACCTTCCGCGCACCAACGCCATCCAGATAGAACTGGACGGCGTATGGCAGAGCGGCAAGTACGGCTGCCAGCTCCAAGTGGAACGCTGGCATGAAATTGTACCGCCCACCCTTGAGGGCATCCGGGGGTACCTGTCCTCTGGTCTCCTGAAGGGGATCGGGGAACAGACCGCGGACGCCATTGTCCAAAGGTTCGGCATCGACGCTCTAAATGTCCTGGAGCGTGAGCCGGAGCGGCTTCTGGAGATCAAAGGCATTACAGAAGAAAAACTGGAGGATATCAAAACAGGGTACGCGGAGAGCAAGGCCATGCGGGACCTGATGACCCTACTGGCCCCTTTCAAGGTAACTCCGGCCACCGCGCTGAAAATCTACGAACATTTTGGGCCAGACGGCGTGAAACTGCTGCGGCAGAGTCCGTACCGGCTGTGCCAGGTATCTGGGTTCGGATTCAAGCGTGTTGACGCCATCGTACAGAAGTCCGGCGGCGATCCTCACGACCCGATGCGGGTGCAAGGGGCACTGTTCTATGCTCTGGAGCAGGGCCGCAATGAAAAAGGACATCTCTATCTTGGAGCCGAAGAGCTGATCAAGAGTTCCCTGCTTTTGCTCAATGAGAAGATCCCCCAGCTGGAACAGCAGTTGAGCCGCCAGCAGGTCGAAGATACTCTGGAGGGCATGATCCGGAACAACGTGGTGGTATCCAATAAGGGCAATATCTATCTGCCCCACGTCTACACCCAAGAGAGTGAGACTGCCTGCAAGGCGGTGCAGATGACATTGGAAGTCCCGGAGTCAGTGCGTCTTGCCCCTGTTATGGAGCGCATGAAAAGCCGGTTGGGGATCAATCTGTCCAAGAAACAGAGCGAGGGTGTGGAGATGGTTTTCCGACACAACCTATCCATCATCACCGGCGGCCCGGGCACCGGCAAGAGTACCGTTCTCAAAGCGGTGATTGAAGCGTATCGGGCGATCTACCCCAGAAAGATCATCAAGCTGGCCGCTCCCACAGGCAAAGCCAGCCGGCGCATGGCAGAGACCACCGGAATCACGGACGCACAGACCCTGCACAGCCTGCTGGGCCTCCATGGAAGCGAGAGCTGGCAGAAGAAAAAACGGGACCTGGACGCCGATCTGGTCATCGTCGATGAGTCCTCCATGATGGATATGTGGCTGGCATGGCAGCTGTTTCAGCGTATCCGGCCCGGTACGAAGCTGCTCCTTGTGGGCGACGCGGACCAGCTGGAGAGCGTGGGGGCAGGCGACGTCTTCCACGAACTGATCGACAGCGGCATCGTCCCTGTCACAGTGCTGGACGAGATCTTCCGACAGGCTAAGGACAGCCCCATCCCCCACAACGCCAAGTACATCAATGAAGGAAGCTCGGAACTCTACTTCTGCCGGGATTTCGCCTTCATCCAGGCGGATTCCCAGGAAGAGGCCGCCGATATGGTACGCAGCCTTTATAAACGGGAGATCGCCCATAGCGGCATCGACCAGGTGCAGATCCTCACCCCCTACCGCTCCAGAGGCGAGGCGTCCTCGGACGCCCTCAACGAGACCATCCGCGAGGAGGTCAACCCGCCTTTGCAGGGTAAGCCGGAAGTCGTGTTCGGCGGCAGTATGTTTCGCCTGGATGACCGGGTGATGCAGACCAAGAATAACGGGTTGATCCAGATGTGGGACAACAACGGCAAGGAATTAACGCCAGGGGTGTTCAATGGGGAGATCGGCCGGGTCTACGACATCCAGACAGGCAAGGTTGTCATCAACTTTGACAACCGCTTTGCCGACTATCCACTGGACGGCCTGAGTGAATTGACACTTTCCTATGCCTCGACCATCCACAAGGCGCAGGGGTCTGAGTACGATACCGTGATCATCCCGCTGCTAATGGCCCACAGGATCTTGCTGACGCGGAACCTGCTCTACACGGCGGTCACCCGTGCCAAGCGTCGGGTACTGCTGGTGGGGCAGAAGAAAGCACTTTATACTGCTATTCACACCAACCGAAAAGGCAAGCGGAAGACCCTGCTGGCTGAGCGGATGCGGCTGTATCACCAGTCAGAGACCATGAAGGCCGTTGATGCGAAAGTGAAACAGGCCAGTTGATTCAAGAATATTGGTGAAAAATATCTGGACAGTTTTGCGATTAGGAAGATGAAGGGTACTGAACCATGAAAGTGAAAAACTATGAAGAATGGCTCCGGGCGGTCAACGCCGAGCACAGGAAGCTCTCTGAGATGAGCTGCTATCTCAACGAGAAGGGCGTTGAACGTATGCGGGCCTTTGGAACCCTGGGCAACCTGGCCGACTTCTGCGCCACTCCGCAGGAGTTGGTGGCCTGGATTGACGGTAAGGAGGGCCTGGACAAGTATGATATGGCCAACCTCGAAAGCAGCCATATCATGTCAGCCATCTCCGCCCTTCGCAGCATTGCCAAGGCCGGAGAGGAGGGGATCACCACATGAAGAAGTTCTGGGCGGTGAGCACCAAGTATTTCGACAGCGGCCGGGTAAAGGTCAACCTGTACTCCATTGAGGCTGAGACCAAACCGGAGAGCGGCATGACCGAGAGTAAGACGTGCGACCACTACATCGACTACTTCGACACCTACGAAGATGCACTGATGTGGTACGGGCAGTCAAAGAAAGCCTGAGAGGAGAGTGGCCGAGGATCATTGGATAAGGTACGTTGTTGTACCTCCACTATATCAATTTTTTATATGAAAGGAGTCCTTGGAATGAAGGAGAAATCCAACAGCGTGATCAAAGCAGTCCCCGCAGCCAGTGCGCTGCACAGCGTCCCCATGTTTGACCCGCTCAAGTTACTGCGGAAAGCCACCTCCGCCAAGACCGGGGAAAAGGTTCTGAAATTAGATCTGAGTTATAAGAAGTTGTGGTTCCTGCTGGTTCACCCTAACGGGAGGATGCTCACCAACATTTTGCGCGTCACCGACCAGATGGCGATGTTCGAGGCCCAACTTTTTGCCGACCGGGACGACAACACGGTGCTCGCCCAGTTTACCAGCTGCCACACCAGGAGCGAGTCTGGTTCCCAGTACATCCGAAACGCTCAGAACGAGGCATTGAATGAGGCGTTGGACAACGCCGGCTTCGGCATCCAGCTCTCCGATCTGGTGGAGCACGACGATAACGGCTATGGCTCCGAGGTGCTGCTGTCTCAGGTGGAGACCCTTCTCCGTGAGCCGGAGCAAGTGAGGCCCGCAGAGCAGCCCGCTCCCGCACAGCCCGCTGGTCCCACCCAGCCCACGCCCGTACAGGCTGCAGCCACTCAGGCGCCGCCTCCCGCCCAGGAACAGGCACAGGCGCCCACCCGGGAACAGGCCGAACCTGTGCAGCCTGTCCAAGAAACGGTGGAGGCCCCGTCTGACCAGCCGGTTGGGACGGCCGCTCCAGGCGCAGAGGTTGATCCTGCTCAGGTGGTTGAGCCGCTTCAGACGGATACCCTCTCCGACACGCCAAAAGAAGTACACGAACCTGAGCCGACGGAGGCACCCGCCAGCAAGCCTGCTGACGGGCCGCAGCCAAACGCACCCACGTCCAACGTCTCCACTGAGACGGCCAGTATCCTACAGATGCTGGGTGGTATCCCTGCCGCAGCTGGAGAAACCGTTTCTGAGCCGGCAGCAGAGCCAGCGTCAACAGGGCGGACTACCGTGGTTGCGTTCCCCCGGGTCGAAGATCCCGCCCAGACAGCGGAGGCCGCACAGCAGAGCGAACTGCGGGCCGATGCGGAGCAAGAGGCCGAGCCCGCCGCCTCCTATACGGAGGACATGACCGTGGATGAGATCCGGGCGAGGATGTCGGTCGAGCAGGCGAAGGCGCTCACGGTGACCTTCGGCCCCAATAAGGGCTGGACGCTGGGGCAGGTGCAGGACCGCCGGCCGTCCAGTTTGAAGTTCTATGCCCTTGTCTCCAAGGACGCCAGCAACACCATCAAGGCGGGATCCTTCCTGCTGTTGGATGAGCTGGCACAGGCAAGAGCGGGATAACGTACAGTCCCCGTCCCTGCGGCGCGGGCTCGTTAGAAGGAGTTGATGGCAATCACGTTCCAAGCATCAGGGTTTCCATTTACCATTATGGATGTGGCAGAACTCCTCCGCCTGCATATCAGGCGGAGGAGTCCGGGCTATACCTATACGGACTGCCCATTTTGCGGTGACCGGCGCGGAAAGATGTGCCTCAATCTCACGAAGGATGTGTGGTACAGCAACTGCTGCGGCGGACACGGCGGAATGCTGGCCCTATACGCGAAAGCGCGGCGGATCAGCAACTTCGAGGCGTATCGGGAGATCTGCGATGAACTATTGACGGGCGGCTTTGCTCCGGCGTATGAGGCGCAAAAGCAGAATACCGCGAAGAAGGAGACGGCGTCCCAGGTTGAACGGGCCTCCGCCCAAGCCATACATCAAACCTATTCCGCTTTTTTGTCCAAACTGGCTCTGACGCCAATGCATCACCATCACTTACAGGTGAAACGAGGACTGACTGATGAACAGATCGAGCAGTTTGGCTTCAAGAGTACGCCTCCGCCTTATCTCTGCCGGGCCATCACGGCCAAACTGATTAAGGAGGGCTGCACCGTGCAGGGTGTCCCGGGTTTTTTTGTGGATACCACAGGGAAATGGACGGTCCGGTATTTCCAACGCACAGCCGGTATCATCATCCCCTATGTTGGGATTGGCGGGCTGATCCAGGGCCTGCAGACCCGCTTGGACGTGCCCATCAAGGGCAAAGATGATCCGCCGGATAAGGTGGGCATGAAGTATCTCTGGCTGGCGTCGGCGGATAAGCCGATGGGCGTCTCCTCCGGGAGCCCCGTCCATTTCGTCGGCGATCCCCATGCCAGGGTGGTCTATGTGACCGAAGGGGCGCTCAAGGCCAATATTGCCCATGCGCTGACAGGCCGTACCTTTGCGGCCACAGGGGGAGCGGGCTGCACAGCGCAGCTGGGAGACCTCTTTGCTTTTCTGAGCCGCAACGGTACGGAGGAGATCATTGAGGCCCAGGACATGGATAAGTACAGCAATCAGGGCGTCAGTGTGGGCGCCTCCAAGGTGTACCTGCTGGCAAAGAAACACGGCATGGCCTGCCGCCGGCTGACTTGGAACCCGAATTATAAAGGGATTGATGACTGGCTGTTGGGCCTGCGGCAGAAAGAAAAAAACATGAAGGAGTGTGAAACTGTGAATTTCAAGGAACGGTACCTGTCCGGAGAGTGTACTCTGGATGATATGGACGAAGATATTGCACGGTGGCATGAGGGGCAGGACAATGGTGTTGACCTGCATGAGTATTTAGGCTTCACCTATGATGAGTACAACGCCTTGCTGCAGGTTGACCTCACCTGTAAGTTTGAGGATTTGATAGAGGCCCAGCGCCGCCGCCAGCGGTACCGGGTCTATCAACTGATCCTGTCTGGGACAAAGGCTGTCCCATTTGCGTTTCGGGGTGTTGACCAACTGCGCAAGGCAGGCTACCAGCAGCCCCCCGCCGCGGACTACCAGTTGGTATATGACGGGGAGATCTGCTGCCCCTTGGAGCAGGAGGAGCAGACAGTGCTGGAGCGCATCTTCCGCCTGTGCAACGACAGTTTTCCGAACGGTTACGTCGGACGCAGCCTGTCGCCCTCTGATGTGGTGGAACTGTACGGTGAGAATGGCCGGCGGTACTTCTACTGTGATACCAACGGTTTTGTCCCGGTGCAGTTTTCTCCCATGCTGGCGAAGAGAAGCCCAAGATTGGGAGATTTGGTCAGCGGAGGATGACAAGTACGGAACAGCTGGAGGAAATGATTGCCGTCTGCCGCGAATTGGGTGCCGAGGTGGAGTACCACCCGGAATACGGACATTTTACCGCAATGGTTTGGGAAGGCTGGGACCAGTCCCACGATGAAGGGAAAGCCCTGTCTATCCAGGAACAGATTTATCAAAGAACCGCTCAATACCCAAGGCTGGTGTGCTATCGTTTTGACCCTTTCAGCACGCTGGTCTATGCGGTGTGAGCCAATATACACACAAAGGGATGCAGATTCGGCTGTTATGCCGTACTGCATCCCTTTTCCATCATTTTTATTGGAGGTATTGAAATGGGCGCTTATTCAGAAATGGACATTGATATGCAGTATGGCTCCGACAGCCCCTTCACCAGCGATAATGAGGCGTCTGAATCGAGGCAGGCAGAATCCCGGACCCCGCAGGCCGCCACACCTGCCGCTGCTGCGCAGCACCAGCCGCTCCAGGCGGACGCCGACGCAAAGAAAAAAGCAGCGGACGAGGATGAAAAGCGCAGGGCCTATGAGGAATCCGAAGCCAAGCGAAAGGCGGAATGGGAAGCCAGACAGCAGGCCAAAAAAGCCGCCGAACAGGAGCAGCTGGATAAGCTGGCCGCTATGAGCGATGACGAGGTGATGATGGCCTCTACGCGGCGGATCGGCGCTGACACGGAGCGTTTGACCAGGCGCAATATGAAGGAGTGTATTTCCGAACATATCCAGACACTGTGCCTGGAGGATCCCGCTTTTGCGCGAAAGGCCATGCATCCCCGGAAAACCATGATCCATTGTATCTGGTACATCAACCGCAAGGCCAAGGAGTTTGTAGAGCAGGAGATGAAGGACAATGACTTGAAACCAGAAAACGGTATCTATGGCTGCGACGTCCCCGATGATCTGTGCTACCAGTGGGCTGAGGAATACTTCAACGATCCCAATGCCAAGGAGGATGAGGAGAAAGAAGAGAAATTCGTCTCAAAGCCTTATACGGGTAGTTCCTCAAAGACTGCATCCAAGAGCAAAGCAAAAACTGACCATCCCAAAAAGCCTGAAACCAAGACTGCTCCCAAGAAAGCTGACGATCTCGGTCAGATGACGCTGGGTGATATTGGATTGCTGGGAGGGATGGCCGGATGAAAGGGATCGACAAAAAAGCTTGCAAGGCATTTTTGAATCCTCAGCGATTTCTTGATTTGAACAGCGGGCTTTTTTGCGCTGAACAGGTCACATACATCGTCTGCACGGCAATTCGCATTGTCGGGCACAGGAAACTGCTGATCCTGGACTTTTACCCGCGTACTGAGGCGGCAAAAGGTAACTTCTCCCCGGATTATACAATGTTTCAGGCAACGGATGACTTTATTACATTCGATCACAGAGACGACGTCAAAACCAGATGGCGCACCGCCGTTTTGGACAACTTGGAGCGCACATATAATTTTCTCATAAAATGTGCGTTTTACAGCCGTCAGGATGAGGAACGGGTCGTCCGTTTCTGCAAAACATCGACCTTGCCCAGCAATATGAGTGGGTTCGGTGCTTTGAGCCGGAAGCAAAGCGAACTGCGTGACGTGCGCAGTGCGGCAAGGAGAAGGGCACGCGAAAAGGTAATTGCAGACCGGATGAAACCGCTGCGCCCTATGGGTAAGCGCATGGAATCATGGATCAAGATGGATCTTCTCCCCCAGTACATTTTTTACAGGTATCAGCGGACTCGGAAACCAATTCCCGGATGGTGCTCAGCCTGCGGACAGACTGTCGAAGTGGCTGCCCCCAAGCATAATCTATGCGGCGTGTGTCCGTCCTGTGGCGCAAGCGTCAGATTCAAATCTATGGGTAAGCAAAAACGTATCTGGGATCGGACCAGCGCGCAAATCATCCAACGAATTTCAGAACAGGAAATCGTCATCAGGATATTCAAAGCACACCGGCATTTCTTTGATGGCGAGGCTGACTACTCCATCCATGAAAGCGCCAGGCTGTTCGTGCGCTGGGATGATGCGAAGTCCTGCCAGGATGAGTGGTTTTATAACTCATACGATAAAACCCTTCTGACCCCGTGGAAACGAGGCGCCCGGCCGCAGTTCAGCTATTGGCAGGAAAACTTTGATGCGGATCGCTGTGCGCATCTCTATACCCGGAATTTGCCGAGAGTGCTTGCAGGTTCGCCGTGGGAATACTGCCAGATCGCGCCCTTTTACTTGTCAGACCGAACCGAGCTGGAGGTCATCCCCTATTTAGCGGCATATTTGAGGTATCCGTTTGTGGAGTATTTGATCAAACTAAAGCTCTTCCGTTTGGCGGCCCATGTGATATACCATCACAATGAATATTCCTATACGCGTGGAGAAGATCATATTAACTACAGCGGAAAAAAGTTCCATTCTATTTTGAAGGTTGGTTTGGAATATCTGCCGCTCATGCAAAAACTCAATGTTTCGTATATGCAGCTTGGTCTCATTCAGGGTATGCTTCGTTTTGGCTTGCGGCCTGACGAAGAACTCCTGGATTGGTGCGGCAAGCACAAGATCAGCAGGCTTCGGGATCTATTGGTGCCGCTGTCCTACACCACCGCTCATAAATTGATGCGATATATTGCAGAGCAGTATGAGAAAAATAAGCGGCCCACGCGCAGCTTCTATGGAGATGATTATACGGATTATGCCAACACCTTGGTCCAATACCGTGATTACCTGTGTATGTGTGAGGGCTTGGAGTACGACTTGAAGAACACGTTCGTTCTTTTCCCCCGAAACCTGAAAGACGCACATGATAGCATCGAAAACCTTTCAGATCCGGAAAAGGCCGCAATATATGAGCGGCAGATCCAGCAGGCTTACCCCCTGCTGGAAAAGCTGTACCGATTTGAGAGGGATGGGTGGACCATCATGGCGCCTAAAACATCAAAGGAAATCGCCGAAGAAGGCCACCGGCTGCACCATTGTGTCGGCGGATATGTCAAGCGAGTCGCTATGAAAGAGTGCATCATTCTTTTCCTGCGCCGCACGCAGAAATTGGACAAGCCTGTAGGAACAATAGAGGTAATTGACAATGAGATTGTGCAGGCACGAGGATACAAAAACTGGGATCTTCCCGCGGACGCAATGAAATTCCTGACTAAGTGGGACGCGAAGGTCCTGAAGAACGCAATGAGACAGTCTGCTGTTGTCCAGAATATGGGCCTTCTTACGGAAGACGCAGCAGCGTAACGGCGACAGGCAGGTGTACACCCTCTGTGGGTACACCTGCCTGCGTACTACAAACTTATGAGTGAATACGGTACAGAAAATCATCATTGGAGGTTAAATTTGAACAAATGAAACTTTATATTTTGATCCATGAACAGGATACTGATTCCTCCTGGGGGACCAGCGCAAAGCCGTTTATTGACCGAGCCGCCGCTCAAGATGCGATGCGGCAGGACTATGAGGATACCATCAAAAGATGGGGATTCGACGAGGCGGTTCAGACGGAGGAGCACAGATCGTACTGCCATGATGGCGGTGCCATGATCCGCAACGATACGGATATGGAGCAATGGCGCATTGAAGAGCACGAGCTCCAGGTGGAAATGGCCGTGGAAGTCCATCAGGGGCTTGTCCAGGCGATCTACGCAAATGCGGATATCTATCCGGAGGTGTACGATCTGGACAGTTCCGATTTTGCCGAGGACAGTGAAACGGCGGAAGTGGATATCAAAGCGGCAGAGCTGGAAAAGCTGAAGCAGCAGCCCGGCTGGAGAGCCGTCTATTAAATCACAGGAGGTCAAAGAAAATGAAACAACTTGGGAATTTGGCAATCGTCTGCGCGAAACGCCCGGAGGTGCTCATGCAGATCTACGGCGGCGAGGTGGCTGTCCATGTGGGCACCGGCCCTGACCGTGCGACGCTGCTTGCCGCATGGGACAACGATGCGGAGATCACCCGCATCATCTACGAACTCAACTTTGGCAAGTACAAAAGTAAGGAGGGCCTGCCCTATGCCGCATGATGAGAAATGCTGTCGGGGGATCGACAGTCCAGTGCAGGATAACAGCATTTGCAGCCGGCGCTCTGCCCCTGAAAAACAGATGCTGGACTATACTCACCCGAAGCGGGACCGGAAAAGCGAACTGTTCAAGGCTATCCTAAACAGAGCCCGGGCAGCAGGAGACTTGGCTGATATAGACCCAATTCTGGATTACTGCCTGCCCAACAAGGAGGAACCGGAGCCGCCGGAACGGGATCAGTATCTCACCGACTACCGGTTCAATATCCTCCCCATCCTGCAATTTGGCAGCTGTGAAGGAATCTATCTCGATCTTCTCCTGGAGGGCAGCTTTGACGCGACAGACCGCACCAGATTGCATATCGGTACGATCAAGACGCTTGGCGAAAATCAGAAGGCTTGTGAAATGATGGGCCGTCTCTGCGGCCTGCTCATGTTCCATGGCAGCGCCTATGTCAATGAGAACATCCACCGATACACCCCGCAGGAGGAACTGGAACGGGAGTACGCCCGGATGTTGGAAAATCATGAACAAAATAAAGGAGGATCTACTACATGACACGCAGAATTTTTATCTATGTGGACTATCAGGAGAGAAAGCTCTATGTTTCCCCCACGTTCAACGGCGACAAGACAGAATACGCCCAGCGGGGCGGAACCCTCGACACCTGTGACTTAACGGCAGAGGACCTGTTCCGGCTCTTTGAGGTCAAAAACATTCCCGATTTCCAAAAAGCCTGCTCTGAGACGCAGTGCCGTTATCATTCCTGCCTGGATGGAGCTGATTCTCCCAAAGATCTCCTTCCAGCCACGGAGATGGATGTATCGGAACTTCCGCAGCTGCACGCCGATGAACTGATCTTTATTCTGGAGAACGGCAGGCAGGTCACCGCGCCCGCCGATTGGGACGGTCGGATGGAGAGCCTGTATGAAAAAGTACGGGAGGTCTTCCACAGCATCGTTTCCCTTGCCCAGGCCCTCAATAGTCTCGTTACCGGACAGGGTCACGGTTTTCTGGATTACTGTGAAGGCTTCATGATCTCCAGAGCGGAGAGCGACGTCATCGATGGCTACTTGTATGCGAGGTCGGAGGAGCAGTACCAGGGCGCAGACAACACCATTACCAAATCCGTAATTTTCCCGGACGGGATGCAGATGGACGTCAAATGCTGCGGAAGTCAGGATGACCCCTCCTGGACAGAAGCTGTCCTGTTTGACCGACGTGGAAACGAGGTCGCCCATACCGACGTTTTCGACGAGTTCGAGGGCAAATGGGAGCTGGTTCATGAAGGCATTCTCTACACTATGATTATAAAAATGGAGGGCGAGCCATGGTGAACCGATATTACATTTTTAAGGACTGCACCCAGATTGGGTCTACGGAGACCAGAGACGAGGCCATAGATATAATCCGGCAGCGACAGAAGCGAGAAACACACTATCTGCTCAAGTCGGAGTTCAGCATCATCTACGGCTGCGAGGAGTTCATCCACTATGAAAAAAGCGAATGAAAAAGGAGCGTTAGAAAGCGTATGATCAAAAATCTCAATCAGCTGAAAAAAGCGATGAAAGGCAATCCACGGTTCCAAATCATTGCCCATTGCCGCAAGGAGTGTATTGGCGAGATCCGCCAGGTGACGCAGACGAACACGACCGGCTTTTACAGTTCGGTGACGGGCAATCCAGAGGACCGGACTTGCACGGCCAACCACGGCCTTGGCTTGATCCTCTGGTGGAATAGGGCACCCTTCTGGAGTTTCCAGGACGGCGTCTGCAGTGCCTATGACAGCGACACAACTCATACGGAAGACCATCTGATCATGGCCTTCCGCATCTTAGACGAACAGGAGGCGGCAGCGTAATGGAACAGAACACAAAAGCCTATGAACAGGTTCGGACCCTGACCGACCTGCTCAACCAGTACCGCCATGAGTATTACAACCTCAGCGCCCCCAGCGTGAGCGACCAGGAATATGACCGGCTCTTTGACGCGCTGGCCGCGCTGGAAAAGGAAACAGGTATCGTCATGAGCAATTCCCCGACCCAGACGGTGGGATACCCGTCTGTCAGTGAGCTGCCGAAGACCACCCACGCCATTCCTTTGCTCTCCATGGATAAGGTCAAGAGTGAGGAGGAAATGCTCTCGTTTGTCGGCGACAAATTGGTGCTGATCATGCTCAAATTGGACGGCCTTACCCTCAAACTCACCTATGAAAACGGCAGTCTGCAGGAGGCGGCTATCCGCGGAGACGGCTATGGGGGCGACATTGTGACCCACAACGCGCGGGCAATCAGGGGCATCCCCCTGCAGATCCCCCACAAAGAGCGCTTGGTGGTCACCGGGGAGGCGTTTATCCGGCCCAGCGATTTTGCCGCTCTGAAGGAGACCGCTCGGGACAGAAACGGCAAACCCTAT
>CALWSF010000096.1 GCA_944384125.1 uncultured Lachnospiraceae bacterium
TCAGCCTGGTACTCACTATTTAGCCGGTGAAGTTCGTTAAAGATGGTGGTCTTACTAAAGCCTAAGTAGTTAGCGATGTATCGCAAGGCACGTCCTTCACTATGAAGCGTTTCAATGACAACACGGTTCTGGAATGATAAAATAGTGGTGCTCATCAAGGTCCTTCTTTCTAATGGATTGTGTGGTAACACCATTAAAGACCTTGATGGGTTTTTCTGTCCATTTAAATGTTCAACTTAAATTTTACAATCTGCCAAATTAAAAGAAAATCTTGCCATTGATAATACTGAGGAGACAAATAAAAATTATATTCGTGACTTTCTTAGACACGTTGGGTTCGATAATCAAGGCTATTATGTTGACCCAAGAGAGCGATATGATCTTGCAATAGGTAAAAATAATAGTAATCGAATACTAATCGAAACAAAAAAGTTTGATACTCAAGAAATGATTACCAAGGATGATTTAAATCGTAAGGCCTTGCAGGAAACGATTTTGTATTTCATGCGTGAAAGAGTGACCAATCATAATAATCAGCTAACCTATTCAATTGCTGGATACCGATAAACTACTGCAGAAAATTAATTTTAAGAAGTTATATGAACTTAACCCTAAGCTTAAAATTGAAGATCTATTTAATAAGGATAAAAGGCTTAGACACTTTCACCCTAAGCTCGAGATGAATGATGAAGAAGTATCGGCTTTTAGTTCATTAGCCTATCAATTTAATAGGAAGAAATCTAATGAGTTATTAACCTTCAATGAGCTTGTTAATTATTTGTGGAATAAGTCAGTGTATAAAAATTATTATGAGTGCAAAGGCGATAAGTACAAATGTATAAAAGCTGATACACTTTACTGGTTGTCGAAGAAGGTTAACTTTTTTGGTGCGCATAACGGTTATTACTTCATAGAAGCGAACAATTACAGTTCGAAACACAAAAAAGGTGTACATGATATGATCACTCTACAGGCTGACGAGGCTTATAACCAAGCATTTTCAATGGCCTTAAAAGCGTACAGCGGTGGTCAAAATCTTTGTTATAACCCCGGTATCATTAAAATGCCATATATCTATGACATCGATTTGAAGTCCAGCTATGTTAACGCGGGTCACTTAATTCCGGGGATAAGATTGGATATTCCGGCATTTATCGATGAAGTAAATATTAGTAAGAAACATTTTATTCATTTGATTTCTAAGTTCCCCAACGGGCTATTTACTGTCGATGTTGCTGACATTGACTATGAACTACCTAAAAAAATAAGACGTGCACCAGTGGGTGTGAAAGCAGAAATTAAAGGTGCAATGCCGTGTTATGTCCTAGAACATAAGAGAGCGCCCCTGACAGTAACCAAGGTAATAGATCTTATTAAACATGGTGCTTCAATTTATATTCATCGGCTAATTATTCCAGAACAAAAAAAGCTAAATGGCAGTTTGGCAAATATTTATCCGTCAGGAAAGGCTCAGGACTGGACTCTTAAACGTCGTAATTTGGCAAAGAAAAAGTATGGTAAAAATTCAGCCGAACAGGAGCTTTTTAAGTTACTCGGTAATGGAACCTATGGAAAAACAGCACAGGGCCTTAATGCCAAGACTGAAAAGGAGTTTGGTACCGATAAGAGCTACTACATTCCGGTATCTAAATCTACAAATCCACTTATATCCATGCAATATTCATCAATAGCAGAATATCAGGTTAATTTTTTAATGGATTTAATTTGTCAGCTTTATCCTCATAACTTAATTCCGTCAGTGACAACTGATGGCTTCATTTGGGCGGGCAATCAAGTGCTTGATAAAGATAAGATTGTTAAGGCGATTAGAGCTAATGCTCCAAAGCAATGGATTATTGTTAATGATAAGTATTTTGATGGGAAATTTTTTGAATTCAAATCCAAACTGTCAAAGGATACAAAGGAATATTCTAAAAATACTATTTTAGTTAATTTAAAGACACGATTCAATTTTACCCTTGATGGCAGAATTAAAGCACTTGCAGGTATTCGGAATGTAGCACCAGAAAGCATTTATTGTGACTTAATTAACGGTGTTACTACTATTAAGGTCGATCAGCATCGTCTGTCAACACTTGATGATATGAAACACCGTGCTGATAATAAACACTTGCTGTCAGAATGGCAACAACCAGAATATCAATCATTATCTTTTGACTTTACTAGCAGACCAACGAGCTTTCATGATAACGGTGACGGGTATGGATACTATAATACTGAACCTTTTCGAACAGTTGAGGAAGCAGAGACGTTTAAAGAAAATATGAAACCTTACGGCCGGTTGTTTCCATTATTTAATACTAAATTTGCCTATGACTTTTTAGAACTAGACAATCATTTAGTTGCAACTAGAACTGGCTACAAAATTGCTTGGATTAAGAATGACGTATCGTTAAAGGGCAATAATTATTTAGATTTGGTGAACAACTATCAAAATGATTATAAGTAGAAAGTACTTTTAAGATATTTAGCCAAATATGAAAGTAAGTATGATTTGAAAATGATCTATAATAACTTATTTTTAAATCGATATAACTCTTTTTCTGGTTTCAAACAAGCAATTAAACGCGCTAAAGGAAAGTTTATTAATCCGTTAGTAGAAATTAAAGAAGACTGGGAAAACAAATTAGTGAAGTATGAAAAAGAAGGAAAATAAAGTCTTCATAAATGATACTAGATAAATACTACTAAGCCATTCAGAGGGTTAGTTAGTATGTAATGTTGCAATTAACTAGAAGAGAGGTAACCACTAATGGAAAGGAAAGAAAAGGTGCCAATCTGGCATAAAGCTAATTTAACGCTTGATGAGGCGGCAATTTATTCAAATATTGGTTTACATAAATTGAGAAGCATTACTGAAGATGAAGATTGCAATTTTGTTCTATGGATTGGCAACAAGAGACTAATAAAGCAAGAATTGTTTGACAAATACATGAATGAATCTTATTCACTCTAAATTGAGAAGCTGGCATGCTAATATAGTGGGTGTGCCAGCTTCTTTACCAAAAGAAAGAGAGACTCTGCATGGTAAAGAGACGAAAAGACAGCAAAAATCGAGTTTTAAAGTTAGGTGAAAGTGAAAGAAAAACAGGTGGTTATCAATATCGGTGGGAAACAGGAGATGGAAAGCGCCATTATATTTATGACCAAACCTTAAGAACACTTAGAACTAAAGAAAAGAAAATAGTTCATGATATTGATGATGGAATTCGAACTAATAATCTAAACTTAACCTTAAATGACCTATACAACATTTGGATTAATGTTAAGAAAGGCTTGAAATCTAATACTTTTAACAATTATAGGTATATGTACGAACATTTTGTTCAAAAAAGTATAGGATTATATAAAGTACGCTCACTGCATAGAACCGATATTAGGCGATTTTATAACAATTTAGTAGATAATGACGGCCTCCAAATTAATACGGTAGGTACAATACATTTAGTTGTTCATCAAGTTCTACAATTGGGAGTTGAGGATGACATACTGAGAAAAAACGTTAGTGATGACGGTTTAAAAGAACTGAAGAAAGTTAGAGGATTGCACGGTACTAAACGCAAAGCTTTAACAATAGCTCAGCAGAAACTCTTCTTAGATTTTATCAAAAACGATCCAAAATATAAGCATTGGTATCCTACTTTTGCTGTTATGTTAGGTAGTGGATTAAGGGTGGGTGAACTAACTGGTTTACGTTGGCAAGATGTTGATTTGAAGAATAACATGATTAATGTTACCCATACTCTGGTGTTCTATGATCGATCAAAAGCTAGTTATACAGGATTTGGCATTAATACACCAAAAACTAAGGCTGGATATAGGTCTGTGCCTATAATAAAAACGGTTAGAGAGGCTTTAATCAATCAAAAACAATATCTAGAAAGTAATAATCTTAAGTCTGTTGATAATATTGATGGATTTCAAAACTTCATTTTTGTTAATCGATTTGGTCACGTACAACATCAGGGAACGCTAAATAAGGCACTTAAAAGAATTATTAGAGATGCAAACTTTGACGCTTTAAATAGAAGTCCTACTATTAATGAAGAAACTTTATTGCCTGATTTTAGTTGCCATACATTAAGACATACATTTACAACAAGGCTAATAGAATCAGGCATGAATGTTAAAGTTATCCAAGAAGCATTAGGACACTCTGATATTCAAACCACACTTAATATTTATGCGGACGTGACGAAAGAACTAAAAAAGCAACAGTTTGCTCACTTTGACGATTTTATTGCTGAAAATGATTGAATACACCTTCAATACACCAAAAATACACCATTTTTTTAAGACTTATGAAGAGTTGTGACGGGATATGAAAGACAAGAATGCTAGTAATAAAGTAGTGACAAGATATGAAGACTTATAAACGATAAAATTTCTTTTCCCAACTTTGAGACCAGAATAATAGAAAATAAGATAAAAGTGTCTGGGAAAAAACTAATTCTCAGACAGGAAAAAAGAACGATGATTTCCTAATGGATTTCATCGTT
>CALWSF010000097.1 GCA_944384125.1 uncultured Lachnospiraceae bacterium
GAGGTTCCCCAGGCCAACCAGGCGAAAATCATCGCCGACGCCAAGAAGGACGAAGAGGGCTGATTGGCCCTGGAAAATATGGAACCGCCGCCGGTTAGCCGGCGGCGGTTGTTTGACACTTGAAAACTGTCAAAAATTCTTATAATAGAAAGAAAATGGGAAGAAAGAGGGGAGAGGCAGCATGTGTGATGTTACTGCCAGGGAGAAGTTGCATCAGGAAATATTAGAAGGCTGCGTCAAAAGACTGTGGGGGCAGGAAAACGTGCCAGATGCGCCAGTTTTGGAGTGCTGGCAAAAAAATAATTGGTGTTTCCGGTATTTAAATGAAATTGCAGAAAGTTATGTTGATGCCGTAAGTAATAGTTTCACTAGTCCTACGCAAATTTCACAAGGAATGTGCGTAGACTATTATGCAGAAAAAATTCTTGAAAAATTTTCAGGCTGGATGGTAGGTGCACTGCAGGCTTTGTCCGCTCCATTTGATATAAGGCTGATTGATGCAGTTTCGGCAGAGCGGTACGAATCCGGCCAGACTGATGGGTTGGCAGTTGCCATAGTTATCGATAAAACGGTCGAACAACTTGGGGAAATGCCTGAGGCACATATGCTGAAGTGCGAGAGGAAGAAAGGGGAGGAAGGTTACCCTGGGATTCCGTTGCAGTATAAATCTTATGAGAAGGTTCGTGAGCTGCGCAAGGCGCTCCAGTTTGGGCGCAGCCCTCAATGCCTGCTGGCTGCGCCCATGGAGCCGGGCGGTTCTCTATATGTAGTGGGGTTTGGACTTCGAAAGCATTTTTGTAAACGGTATCCCGTCATCGTTTTCTCCGGCTATGCACAGTGGGAGTTTTATTTACCTGGCGATGTACAGCGGGGTTCTAATTTGTCTGAAGATACTTATCTCATTCGAAGGCGGGGCGGATATTTTCAACTTCCGATGGATGGTTGTGTGGTTGGACAATTTTGCAAAAAAATCAAAAACAAGATTATATCGATTGATAGTATTGAAGAGAGGACGAAAAAGAGCGAGGATATTTTAGGATTGCGCAATAAGTTACTTAAGATAAAGCAAGGCGCTTCCATAGTATTTTTTCAAACTGAGGCTGAGGCTGAGGCTGAAAGTAAACGTCTGTGCGAACTCAAACGTGGGTATCGCCTGGAAAAGCCGGTTTCTTATGATGATTTACCCAATCTTATTTCTGTGGACGGTGCATTTCTCTGTAATATAGAAAAAAGTGAGTGTGTCGCCTTTGGAGTAATTCTGGACGGTGTGGCGGAGGTGGAAGGTCGGCAATCCCGTGGCGCCAGATTTAATTCAATGAGTGTATACTTAAGTAAGCGCTCTGGCGTCTTTGGCATCGTCTTTTCTGAAGATGGCATGTTGAACCTGCTTCCGGATCCAGAAAAAAGTTGAGTGAGATGGCGAAAAACACTTGCAAAATTCCTTAGAATGTGATAATATTGTAGCCTAAATTGAGCCGGAGATTCACGCACAATTGCTTCTGAGGGACAAACACATAAAGTGAAGCGATGTGCGGTGATCGCGGCAATAGGAGGAGTTTTTCTTGTGTGATACGCGTTTTTCCTATGCGAAGGATGAAGACTTGAAGATGGAGTTTAGAAGGGAAATCAGAAAAGAGGCTGCAAAATGTGAGCATTCCCGGCAGGAGACCTGTTTTTACGGTTTTTACGGGGAAGGGAAGAGCGCTGCGGCCAATTTTCAGCCCTCGGAAGAGGAAAAAAAGCTTCGTACGCGCAGACAGTCTCTTTGAGCCGTTGTAGCGTTCCGATATAGGCAAGAGACCGCTGCGGCAAAGTATCAGATGGATGCTTTGTATGCAGCGGCCTCTTTTTATATTAAAAGGGGGGATTTTTGTGAGCCAATTCACCGATGATAAGTTGGACATTCGTGTGATGACGCTGCAAAAATGGAATTTGCCGCAGACCTGCTCGATTTGCAAAGTACTGGATGAGTTGGAGAAGTTAAATTGTCTCCATACAGCGTTTGTCTCTTTCCGCAATTTCCATTTGGTGGATATTTCTCGGGTCGAGATTTCTGGAGATAAGCCGGATGAACTATGGACTAAGGCTCATGAAACAGTGTGCAAGGCCCGGAAACACGCTATGCAAGTGAATCAGAAAATAGGTACGGATGAACGAAGCACCGACACTTCGCCGATGCTTGCTTACAACGGGATGCATATTCAGCAAAGTATGCTGTTGGTGGGGCGGGACCCAAAGTTTTGGATTGGGCCACAAACCTTGCTGATCACCATGTTCCAGTTGACCAACGATGAAAAAATGAAGCTGGAAGAGGTGGAGGAGTGGGTGGCCCAAAAGATGGATGAGCAAGAAATCAAACGGTCAAATTATTCTCTTTACTATTCCATGGATTTCTGCGATCTGGTTTTATTTACTAAGGAAACGCCGTTGAAGCAGTTGCTAAATGCGGCCTGGGAGATCACTTGTACCAAGGGGGATAAGGAGCGATATATTCGCGATGCCATCACAGTGTATGCCTTCTCTGGAAAGGTAGTTCAGGAAGAATTTACCAGCCTTTCTCAAAAACAAGACAAGTTTCCCCAATTTGTTTCCGGTGGATTTGATCTTCATCTAAGTTGCAATATCCAGGATTATAGATGCTATGAGACTCTTGAAAAGAAGCTGAAAGAATACGAGTTTTCCCCGGAATACTGGAGTACGCCGGGACGGAATGATGTAGAGATTACCATCCGGAATTGCGACTATGAAAAGCTGCTCCAGGTGGCGTTTCTTCTCGAACAGGCCCAAGGAGAGGATGGGGCCAACACCATTGGGAGCTGTGAGATTTATCCCTATGTAGAAGAGTCGCCTCATCTTACAGGGAAGTCTGCGTCGGTGGAAGTGAACTGCGGATTTCAGGAAATACTAAAAAACCTGTACCAGACTGTACAAAAATGGGAACAGAAAAAGCAGTTGCCAGAGGAGGGCTATGCTGGGGAGATCTTGCAATCTCTTGGGGTTTTGGCAAAAAATGGATTTACAGATGAATTTCTCCTGTGCGTTTTGGAGCCGCTGATTGGATATGTGAAATATGTGAAATACGTGGAAAATTCGGAGATGCAGCACAGTCTGCCGGAGGATTGGGACTCTAAAATTAGAGAGTTGACCCGATCTCTCACTATGGCCATCAACTTGGTCAGCCACAGCACCATGCACAGCGATCGAGTGTTTATCCAGGCGCCCTCCTTCCAAGTGCAGCTGTTTGATGTCCCTCCCAAACTCTTGGCGTTTTATGCTGCCGTCACCCATGAGATTACGAAGTACCTCCGTGATAAGGCGGAACAAGAATTTTATTTTCTTTTTAATCCCGATTTCAGAAAGGACATTCATGTAAAGCGCATTTCGCCGGGCGGACCAAAGGGAAACCATGTTTCCGTAATTTATCTGAGCGAGAAAATACTATATCACCCAGATGCTGTAATTGCGCTTTTGTGCCATGAGATTGCCCATCAGGTGGGTACGGTAGCGCGACGCCGAAAAGAACGGGCGGAGTACATTTTTACGGCTATTGCCGGATTCCTACTTGCGCCGTTGCTATCGGATGTTGATCTATTGGAGAAACTGTCCAAGGGGATGGGCAAAGTACTTCTGGAGCTGTATCAGAAGAGTGAGCAAAGTGAACAAGAGGGGGAATACTATTTAGAGAGTATTTCTGATTGGATACGTAAGGAAGATTTTTTGCAGGGATATATTTTAGATAGCCAGGCATTTTATGATGAAGTACTAAAAACATGGGTGGAATCTTTTTGTAATGAAATATCTGATGAAAAATACAAAGTGCTAGCTGATCCTGGAAATGTATTGGGTATTACACGCTATGAGAAGCTGGAAGTAGAAGCGAGAATTTCGGTGTGTCTTCGGCTGTTTTTAGAGAAATTTAAGATGATTTCCAACTTGCAATATTTAGATAATCAAAAGAAGGGGGTGAGTTTGAAAAAGCGGTATGATTTATTTAATTATACGATAGATGCATATAGAGAGGCTTATTCGGATCTGAAAATGGTGGAGCTTCTCGGTATAGACCGCAGAGAAAGATATGAGGAATTGCTTCAGCAGATAGGTCAGATTTACGGAGAATCTAGGACAGGGGATACAATATGGAAAACCCCGAGTAATCTATGGAGGAAAGCTGCCATTTGCGGAGTTCTGGACCAGAATTATACGCCGGATGACGATTGGTTTGTAAAGGGTGATACAGTTGAACGAAAACTGGCATATGAGCAACTGAAACAATATTTGGCCCGTTGCTACGAAGGGGGAAGCGGAGACACGATTCAGAGAATGCGGGATATCCTTCATAAAAGAGACCCCCGGGAGTTGTTCGCAGGGATTCGAGAAAGACTGTTTACTTATCGTGACGAAATTGTGCAGGATGTCAGGATGTATTACAGCAGCCGTTGCAATGTAACCGTCAAATGTAACCGCATATGAAATCACCGCCGCGGAGAGCTTTGCAGGATCCCCACGGCGGTGAGCCGAT